>SCQD01000177.1 GCA_004299145.1 Methylococcaceae bacterium
GGACGATCACCGCGAATTCAATGCAATCGCCGACACGATGAACCGTCTGCTGAGCAGCAACGCCGAGCGGGACATGCTGCACGAAATCACCGATTTGCAAGCCAAACAAAAACAGGTACAGCAGCACGTGGTCGAGCTGGTCCAGCAAGGCAAACGCGACGCAGGGCTGGACTTGGCGATCAAGGAATCCCGTCCATTGACCGTTGTACTGCTCGACAAACTGGAACGCTTTCGCGAGCGCGAATTGCAATTGGAAACCGAAGGACGCACCGAGTTGAAAGCGATGACGGATCGTCTTGTCGCGACGATGGCCATCACCGTGCTGCTGGCCATGCTGGCTGGCTTGGGCAGCGGCTTTTATCTCAGCCGGGCGATCACCCGTCAACTGCGCGTCGGCATCAATCAGCTGGCGGCATCCTCGGCGGAAATTCTCGCCACCACCACCCAGATCGTTTCCAGCACCGCCGAAACGGCCACCGCCGTGAGCGAAACCACCGCCACCGTGGAAGAAGTCAAGCAGACGGCGCAAGTGGCCAGCCAAAAGGCGCGCTATGTGTCGGACAGCGCGCAAAAAGCGGTGCAAATTTCCCAAAACGGCCGCCAGTCGGCGGAACAGGTCATGCAGGGCATGCAGCGCATCCAGGAACAAACGGAATTCGTCGCCGAAAGCATCGTGCGGCTGGCCGAACAAAACCAGGCCATCGGCGAAATCATCGCCAGCGTCAACGATCTGGCTGAACAATCGAACATGCTGGCCGTCAACGCAGCCATAGAAGCCGCCAAAGCCGGCGAACAAGGCAAGGGCTTCGCCGTGGTGGCGCAGGAAGTCAAAGCCCTGGCGGAACAATCCAAGCAGGCGACCGCCCAGGTACGCACCCTGCTCGGCGACATCCAGAAAGCCACCGGCGCCGCCGTGCTGGCGACCGAGCAGAGCGGCAAAGCGGTGGAAACCGGCATGCAGCAGTCCACGGCGGCCGGCGAGGCAATCCGGCAGCTGGCCGGCAGCATCGCCGAAGCCGCACAGGCGGCGACCCAGATCGCGGCTTCCAGCCAGCAACAGATGGTGGGCATGGACCAGGTAGCGCTGGCCATGGAGAACATCAAACAGGCCAGCAGCCAAAACGTATCCGGCGCCAGACAGGCGGAGGTCGCCGCGCAGAATCTGCACGAATTGGGACAGCAATTGAGCGCTTTGATTCAGGGCAAAGCGGCATGAGGCGTGGTTGCCGGTGTTTTGCAACCCGGAGGGGTTCCGCTGGTTCCCAAGCTCCGCTTGGGACCCCCGTCTCGGAAGCTCCAGCTTCCCGTCAAAACGCGGCGCTATATTGCAGCCCACCGGACCAACGCGAAGCCGGAGCTTCGTGGAGTGGGTTCACAAGCCGAGCTTGGGAACCAGCGGACGAGCAAAAGGTTGTGCCGTAGGCGCCAGCCTGGGAATGCAATGAGATCATGACCAAACCAAACGACGAATTTCTGCAACGGCTGCTCGCGACCTTCCACGTCGAAATGGGCGAGCACCGTACGGCAATGTCATCGGGGCTGCTCGAACTGGAAAAAACGCCGGACGGCGAGCAGGCCGCCGCCATCGTCGAGCGTATATTCCGCGAGGCGCACAGCCTGAAGGGCGCGGCGCGCACCGTAAACCTCAAGGATATCGAGACGGTGTGCCAATCCCTGGAAAACGTGTTTGCCGCGCTCAAAAGCCATAAGCTCACCGCCTCGCCGGCTTTGTTCGATCTGCTGTACCAGTCTATCGACGCCCTGGATGGCCTGGTGGCACCGGAACCGCAGCAACCGGCGGCAACCACGCTGACGCGGCGTCTCAACGAAGCCCTGCGTGGAGCCGTTGCCGCGGAAGCTACGCCTGCGCCTCGCCCCATAGCGGCGGCGGAAAAAATCGACGACACATCGGACCTTAAGGCTGCTGAAACCAAGGCACCTTGCGTAGGGTACGCTGTGCGTACCTTCGACGGCAGTGAACGGTACGCACAGCGTACCCTACATGCCTCCCCACGAGCGGAACCCGATGCAACGGCCTTGCCCCCCGGCCTGTCTGCGCCTACCCCCACTCCCCCACCGGCGGAAACGGTACGGGTATCCACGGCGAAACTGGACGCGCTGCTGCGCCAGATCGAGGAACTGCTGACGCCGCGCCTGGCGGCGGCGCAACGCACCGTGGAACTGGGCGAGGCGGCAAACCTGCTGGCGGCCCGCAAAAAAGCGCGCGCGCAGCTGCAACCCGCCTTGCGGCTGCTCGAACGGCTGGGCAAGGCCAACCGGCCCGAACGCGGCTGGCGGGAACTGCCCAAGCTGATCGAGCATTTGGACAGCGAATTGCTGTTCCTGAAAACGCTGGAACAGCGCTGGACTCGATTGCTGCGCGCCGCCGAGCACGACAGGCGCAGCCTGGCCGGCCTGACCGACAACCTGCTGCGCGACGCCAAGGAGTTGCAGCTGCTGCCGTTCGCGTTTCTGCTGGAGTCTTTTCCGCGCCTGGTGCGCGATTTGGCCCGCGCGCAGGGCAAAGCGGCGGCGTTGACCATCCAGGGCGACGAAATCGAAATCGACCGGCGGATTCTGCAAGCGATGAAAGACCCGCTGGTTCACCTGCTGCGCAACTGCCTGGATCACGGCATCGAGCCGTCCACCACGCGCCAGGACATCGGCAAGCCGCCACAGGGCACCATTACGCTGGCCGTTTCACAAAAGGACGGCGGCAAAATCGAAATTCTCGTCGCCGACGATGGCGCGGGCATCGACAGCGCCAAGGTCAAGCTGTCCGCGCGCAAGCTCGGCCTGGTTGGCGCCGAAGCGGCGGATGCCTTGGCGGAAGACGAAGCATTGGCGCTGGTGTTCCGCTCCGGCGTCACCACCAGCCCCATCATCACCGATATTTCCGGGCGCGGGCTGGGCCTGGCGATCGTGCACGAAAAAGTCGAGCGGCTGGGCGGCGCCGTCATCCTCGAATCCCAGCCCGGCAAAGGTACGTGCTTCCGCATCACCCTGCCGTTGACGCTGGCCAATTTTCGCGGCGTGCTGGTCCGCAGCGCGGCGCAGCTTTTCATACTGCCCGCCGCCGGCGTCGAACGCGTTCTGCGGCTGGCGCCGGCCGATATCCGCACGGTGGAAAACCGCGAAACGCTGGTACTTGATGGCCAGGTCGTTGCACTGGTCTGGCTGAGCGAGGTGCTGGAACAGCCGCCCAGCCGGATCGCCGGCGACTCGCCGCAGGCGTTGGCGGTCATTCTGGGGCTGGGCGCGGCGCGCATCGCCTTCCGGGTGGAGGAAGTACTCGGTGAACAGGAAGTTTTGGTCAAAACGCTGGGGCCGCAACTGAGCCGCGTGTGCAACGTCGCCGGCGCCTGCGTGCTGGGCACGGGCCAGGTGGTGCCGGTGCTGAACGTGGCCGATTTGCTGAAATCGGCGCTGCAACCACCCACCGCCCCCCGCGCCGGGTTTGCCGCGGAACCGGCCGCCGCCGCGGAAAAATTATCTATCCTGGTGGTGGAAGATTCGATTACCGCGCGCACGCTGTTGAAGAACATTCTGGAATCGGCGGGTTATCGCGTCGTCACCGCCGTGGACGGCGTCGACGCCTACACCACCCTCAAAACCACGCCGTTCGACCTGGTGGTGTCGGACGTGGAAATGCCGCGCATGGACGGCTTCGGCCTCACCGCCAAAATCCGCGCGGACCGGCAGCTCCAAGACCTGCCGGTCGTGCTGGTGACGGCGCTGGAATCGCGTGAACACCGCGAGCGCGGCATCGACGCAGGCGCCAACGCCTACATCGTGAAAAGCAGTTTCGACCAGAGCAACCTGCTGGAAGTGGTCAGGCGGTTTATTTAGGAAAAACAGATGATCAAAGTCCTGGTAGTGGAAGATTCCCCGGTAGTGCGCGAGTTCCTGGTTTATCTGCTCGAAACCGATGCGGATATCCAGGTAGCCGGCACGGCGGACGACGGTGAAGCGGCGCTGGCCGCCGTGGCGCGCCTCAAGCCCGACGTGATTACCATGGATATCCACATGCCGAAAATGGACGGCTTGGCGGCGACCCGCCGCATCATGGAAACCCAGCCGACGCCCATCGTCATCGTCAGCGGCAGCACCGATCCGCACGAAAACACCACGACGTTCCGCGCCATGGAAGCCGGTGCGCTGGCGGTGCTGGGACGGCCGCAGGGCATCGGTCACCCGGATCATGCAGCCGGTGCGCGTGAACTGCTGTCGACGGTGAAGCTGATGTCGGAAGTGAAGCTGGTCAGGCGCTGGCCGCAGGCGCGGGTGGAAGCGCCCGCAGCCAATGCTGTTGCAACGGCACATTCGGGAAGCAACGGCGTAGGGTACGCTGTGCGTACCTTCGACGGCAGTGAACGGTACGCACAGCGTACCCTGCCTTTATCCCCAGCGACGGCACTCAATTCAGCAGCATTGGCGCATGGGGCAAGCGCCAAGCTGATTGCCATCGGCGCCTCGACCGGCGGGCCGCCGGTATTGCAGACCATCCTGTCCATGCTGCCCCGGGACTTGCCGGTGCCGGTGCTGATCGTCCAGCACATGGCTGCCGGCTTTACCGCTTCCTTCGTCGAATGGCTGGCGCAGTCGTCCGGCCTGCCGGTGCAACTGGCCGCGCACGGCGTTTGTCCGCTGCCCGGCCGGGTCTACGTGGCGCCGGACGAATGGCACATGAAAGTGGCGCCGGACGGCAGCCTCGTCCTCAGCAAAGACGAAGCGGAAAACGGCTTGCGGCCGTCGGTGGGCTATTTGTTCCGCTCGCTGGCCGCCGTCCATGGCGACGGCGTCATCGCCGGCCTGCTCACCGGCATGGGACGCGACGGCGCAGCAGAGCTGAAATTGTTGAAAGAAAAAGGCGCGATCACTTTTGCCCAGGATCAAGCAAGTTCGGTGGTGCACGGCATGGCGGGCGAGGCGATCCGGCTCGATGCCGCAAGCTACGTGCTGGCGCCGGACAAGATCGCCGCCGTGCTGGCGAACCTGGTCATGGCGCCAAAAGGAGGCTGACTCATGCAAACCATGAAAAACACCGACATCGAAATCCTCATCGCCGAAGACAGCCGCACCCAGGCGGAACAATTGCGCTATTTGCTGGAACAGCAGGGCTACCAGGTCACCGTCGCGGCCAACGGCAGGGCAGCGCTGGCGGCGGCACAGGCGCGCAAGCCCGCTTTGCTGATCAGCGATATCGTCATGCCGGAACTGGACGGCTACGGCTTGTGCCGGGCGATCAAGTCCGACGACACGCTGAAAGACATCCCGATCATTCTGGTGACTTCGCTGTCCGATCCGCACGACGTGGTCGACGGCCTGGAATGCGGGGCCGACAACTTCATCCGCAAGCCTTACGACGGCGAGTACCTGCTGTCGCGCATCCAGTACCTGCTGATGAACCTGGAGCTGCGCAGGAACCAGAAAATGCAGCTGGGCGTTGAGATTGATCTCAACGGCCACAAGCATTTCATCACCGCCGAGCGGCAACAAATCCTGGATTTGCTGATTTCAACTTACGAGCAGGCCGTGCGCGTCAACCAGGAATTGGTGCAGCGCGACCAGGAACTGCAGGACTGCAACCAGTTGCTTACCGGCTTGTACCGCATCGCCGATGGCCTCAACAAAGCGGACAGCGAGTCGGCGGTGGCGGAAACGGTATTGGAGCGGGTGCTGGAACTGCCGGGCATCCAGGCCGGCTGCATCTGGCTGCGCGAAGGCGAGTCCGGCTTTCGGCTGGCCGCCGCCCGCAACCTGCCGGCGCTGGATGAACTGGGCGTTTGCGACGGCGACTGCGTGTGCCAGCGCAAGCTGCTCAGCGGCGAACTGGAGCACGCGGCCGTCAACACCATCGAGTGCGAGCGCCTGGCCAGGGCGATGGGCGCGCCACACCTGCCGCAGCACCACGCCAGCATACCGCTGTGGGCGACCGGCCGCAGCGCGCTGGGCATCATGAACCTGGTCGGAACGGGAAACGACCTGTTCGACGAAACCACGCTGAAAATCCTGTTCGGCATCGGCAACCAGGTGGCGGTGGCGCTGGAACGCGCCCGGCTGCACCAGCGCCTGGAGCGGCTGGTCGAAGAAAGAACCGCCAAACTGGCGGCGGAAATAGCGCAGCGCAAGCTGGTCCAGCAGGAGCAGGCGCGGCTGGCGGCCATCATTGAGGCCACCCCCGATCTGGTGGGTACAGGGGGAGCTGACGGCAGCATCATTTACTGCAATCCAGCCGGCAAACGTATGGTGGGACTCGCGCCGGAGTCCGGCCAGTCCGCAGCAAATTTTTTTGACACCCATCCCGCGTGGGCAGCAAAGCTAGTCAGGGAGGAGGGTATCCCCCACGCCATCGAGCACGGCACCTGGAGCGGCGAAACCGCGCTGCTAGGGCCCGATGGCGCCGAAATCCCGGTGCTGCAAGTGATCATCGCGCACAAAACACGCGATGGCAGCGTGGAATACCTGTCCACCATCGCCCGCGACATCACGGCGCGAGTACGCACGGAAGCGTCCTTACGCCAGCTTTCGCAGGCGGTGGAGCAAAGCCCCAACGCCATCGTCGTCACCAATCTTGACGGCAACATCGAATACGCCAACGCGGCCTTCGTCAAAGTCACCGGCTACAGCCTGGACGAGGCCATCGGCCAAAATCCGCGCCTGCTGCAATCCGGCAAGACCCCCAAGGCGGTGTACGAGGATATGTGGGCGCACCTCAGCCATGGCGAAACCTGGCAAGGCGAACTCGTCAACCGGCGCAAGGACGGCGGCGAATACATCGAGTCGATGCTGATCTCGCCGGTGCGCCAGCCCGACGGCGGCGTGACCCACTACCTGGCGATCAAGGAAGACGTGACCCAGCGCCGGCAGATGGAAGAAGCGCTACGGGAAAGCGAAGCGCGCTACCGGCGCATCGCCGAGGGACTGACGGATTACCAGTATACGGTGCGCCTGGAAAACGGCGTGCCGGTGGAAACCCGACAAAGCCCGGCCTGCGTCATGGTCACCGGCTATACCGCGCAAGAATTCGCCGCCAACCCTCATTTATGGATAACAATGGTCGTGCCGGAAGACCGCGAATGGGTCTTGCGGCACATACAGCGGATTCTGTCCGGCGAGGACGTTCCGCCCATCGAACACCGCATCGTCCGCAAAAACGGCACGATACGCTGGATCAGCGACACCGCCATCCTGTTCAGAGACGCCGCCGGCAATCTGCTGTCCTACGACGGCGTGATCCAGGACATCACCGAGCGCAAAGCCGCCGAAGCGGCGGTATGCCGGCTCAACGAAGAATTGGAGCATAAAGTGGCGGCGCGCACCGCCGACCTGGAACTGGCGCGGCGCGCGGCCGAAGACGCCAACCGCGCCAAGTCGGCTTTTCTCGCCACCATGAGCCACGAAATCCGCACGCCCATGAACGGCGTGATCGGCATGGTCGACGTGCTGCACCAGACCAGCCTCCAAGGCCATCAGGTGGAAATGGTCGAACTGATCCGCGACTCGGCCTATGCCCTGCTGGGCATCATCGACGACATACTCGATTTTTCCAAGATCGAGGCCGGCAAGCTGGAACTCGAACGGCTGCCCATGTCGCCGGTCGAAGTGGTGGAAAAAGCCTGCGACATGCTGGACCGTCTGGCCGAAAAACAAAAAGTCGAACTCACGCTGTTCACCGACCCCGCGCTGCCCGCGCAAGTGCTGGGCGATGCCGGCCGCTTGAGGCAAATCCTGGTCAACCTGGTCAACAACGCCATCAAGTTTTCCAGCGGGCGGGAGCAGCCGGGCAAAGTGTCGGTGCGCGCCTTGCTGGCCGAATCCGGCTCCCAACGGATACTCATCGAAATACGGGTGGCCGACAACGGCATCGGCATGGACAAAGACCTGCGGGCGCGGCTGTTCACGCCTTTCGCCCAGGCCGACGCTTCCACCACCCGGCGCTATGGCGGCACCGGCCTGGGGCTGGCCATCGTCCAGCACATGGTGACGCTGAAAGGCGGTGAAATTGCCGTGCACAGCGAGCCCGGCAGGGGCAGCACGTTCAGCGTGCGCCTGCCGTTCACGCTGCCGCCGGACCAGAGCCCGGCCGTCGAAGAGGCCGCGCCGGTCGCCGGGCTATCCTGTCTGCTGGTGGGCGACACCGATGGATTGGCCGATGATTTCGCCGCCTACCTGGCCGCCACCGGCGCGGCGACCGAGCGCGCGCCGGATCTGGCCGCCGCCCAGACCTGGGCCGAAACCTGCCCGCCGGGACTGTGGGTATGGATCATCGACTTCGGCAGCAAGCACGGACAACCGGACGAATTGCGCGCCGCCTGCAAAACACGCGATGGCCTCGACTGCCGCCTGGTCGTCATCGAGCGCGGCAAGCGCCGGCGCATACGCCGCCTGAAAGACCCGGACCGGGTGATGGTGGACGGCAACGTTCTCAACCGCCGCACGTTTCTACGCGCGGTGGCCATCGCCGCCGGACGCCTGTGGGAAGAAAGCGAGGCACAAACGGCCGGCAGCGAGGAGACAGCGTTTCAGCCGCCGTCGCGCGAACAGGCCTTACAGCAAGGACGCTTGATCCTGGTGGCCGAAGACAACGAAACCAACCAGAAAGTCATCCTGCAGCAGCTGGCGCTGCTCGGCTATGCGGCCGACGTGGCCGGCAACGGCCGCGAGGCACTGGAGCGCTGGCAGAGCGGCGACCATGCCTTGGTGTTGACCGATCTGCACATGCCGGAAATGGACGGCTACGAACTGGCGGCGGCCATCCGCGCCGCAGAGCAGGATGAAGGTAGGGTACGCTGTGCGTACCGCTCGATGTCCTCGACTACACAGAACCGTTCGATGCCCTCGAAGGTACGCACAGCGTACCCTACGCAGTCGGCTGCCGAAGGTGCCGTTGTGCCGACAGCATCGGGGCGCATACCGATCGTGGCCTTGACCGCCAACGCTTTGCGCAGTGAAGCCGAGCACTGCCGCGCCATAGGCATGGACGATTACTTGAGCAAGCCGGCGCGGCTGGCGGACCTGAAAGCCGTGCTGGAAAAGTGGCTGCCCACAGCCGCGAATCCGGCGGCAAGTTCCCTGGGAGCGCGGGCATCTTGCCCGCAACCTGGGGCCGCGGCCGTCCCGGCCGCCGTGCGGGCAAAGGGCTTGCCGCCCGTGGACGTCGGGGTGCTCGAAGGGCTGGTCGGCAACGACCCGGCAACCATCCAGGAGTTTCTACAGGATTTCCGCGCCGGCGCTGCCAGGATTGCCGCCGGGTTGAAAACCGCCTGCGATGAAAAACAGGCGGCGCAGGCCGGTGCACTCGCCCACAAGCTCAAATCCTCGGCCCGCTCGGTGGGCGCGCTGGCGCTGGGCGATTTATGCGCCGAGATGGAGCAGACCGGCAAAGCCGGCCAGGTGGAAACACTGGCCGCATTGCTGCCGCAATTCGAGGCGGAAATGGCCGCCGTGGATCGCTACCTGAGCCTGGTGGACTAGCAAAGCTTCAAACGCCGACTGGACTTTAAGGAATAGACCATGACTGAAACCCCCATCCCGGCCCACGTCCCGATCACGGAGGACGACCCCGCCGGGCTCGCCGCGCCGGCCGGCGCGGAACTACGCAAACAGCACGAGGAAATCGCGCGGCTGAATCTGCTACCGGCGGAAACCAGCCGCAGGCAAAGCGAATTGCTCGCCAACCTGCCGCACAAACTCTACACGCCGCTCAACGCCATCATCGGCCTGGCTGAACTGCTCAAGAACGGGGTGACGGGCGCGTTGACGCCAAAACAGCAGGAACACGCCACGCTGATATACGACTGCGGCCGGCATTTGCAGTCGGTGATCGACGACATCCGCGATCAGTCGAAAGCGGAAACCGGCGCCATGCTGCCGGAGCCGGCTGAATTCAACCCGCCGTCCCGGCTCAACGGCAGCCTCGGCCTGCTGCGCGAAAAAGCGCTGCAACAGCGCATCCCCCTGATACAGGAGATCCAGCCGGGGCTGGAAACCATCCACGCCGATGAAGGTAAATTGAAGCCTGCCACCATCCTGGTGGTGGACGACGAAGCAAGCAACCGCGCGCTGCTGGAGGCGCAACTCGCCGCCGAAGGCTACACGGTGCATACCGCCGCCGACGGCGCGGCGGCACTGGCGGCGGTGGCGGCGCAACCGCCCGATCTCATCCTGCTCGACGTGCTGATGCCGGGCCTCGACGGTTTCGAGGTGGCGCACCGCCTCAAAGCGGATACCCGCAGCCATGCCATCCCCATCATCCTGGTGACGGTGCTGGAAGACCGCGCATCGCACCTCGCCGGCCTCCAGGCCGGCGCCGAAGACTTCCTCCACAAGCCGGTGGACCGTGCCGAGCTGCGCGTGCGCGTGCGCAACCTGCTGCGCCTGAAGGAATACAGCGATTTTCTCGCCCAGCACAACCGTCTGCTGGAACAGCAGGTCGAAGAGCGCACCGCCGCGCTGCGCGCAAGCGAAGCCACCTACCGCTTCCTGTTCGACAACATGCTGAACGGCGTCGCCCACTGCCGCATGCTGTTCGAAAACGGCCAGCCCCGGGACTTCGTCTATTTGAACGTCAACCCGGCTTTTGAAGCCCTGACCGGCCTGAAAAACGTCATCGGCAGGAAGGTCAGCGAGGTCATTCCGGGACTCTGCGAACTGGACCCTGGCCTGTTCGACATCTACGGCAGGGTGGCCACGACCGGCCGGCCCGAATGTTTTGAAATGTATGTCGAAGCCTTGCGCATGTGGTTCTCGGTCGCGGCGTACAGCCCGCAGCGGGAACAGTTCGTAGCCGTGTTCGACGTCATCACCGAGCGCAAGCAGGCCGAGGAAGCATTGCAAAAATCGCGGGATTTGCTCCGCTCGATCATTGAAAATGCGCCGGTCCGCGTATTCTGGAAGGATCGCGATTCGCGCTATCTGGGCTGCAATACGCCGTTTGCCAAAGATGCCGGACGCTCCAGGCCGGACGAATTGACCGGCAAAACCGATTTTGACATGGGGTGGAAGAATCAGGCCGAGTTGTACCGCGCCGACGATAAGGCGGTGATGGAATCGGGCATCGCCAAGCTGGATTACGAAGAGCCGTCGACGGCACCGGACGGCGACACGCTCTGGCTGCGCACCTCCAAGGTGCCTCTGCGCGATGAACGCCACCAGGTCATCGGCGTTCTGGGCATTTACCAGGACATCAGCGAACGCAAGCGCGCGGAAGCAGCGCTACAAAACATGGCGACGAAATACCGTACCGTGTTCGAGTCGTCCACCGATGCGATCCTGCTGCTCGACGGGAAAGGGCTGCTTTTCGACTGCAACCCGGCCGCCCTGCGGGTGTTCGGCTGCCCCACCCACGACGAATTCATCAGCAAGCATCCTGCTCAGCTTTCCCCGCCCACCCAGCCCGCCGGCGAAGATTCGGCCAGCCTGGCCGATGAGCGCCTCGCCACGGCTTTCAAAAACGGCAGCCATCGGTTCGAATGGCTGTATCGGCGGCTCGACGGCAGCGACTTTCCCGCCGAGGTGTTGCTGACCGCCATGGAGCTGGACGGCAAGCCGGCGCTGCAAGCCACGGTGCGCGACATCAGCGAGCGCAAGCGGGGACAGGCTTCGGAGCAGCGCTACCGCCGCCTGTTCGAAGCGGCCAAGGACGGCATTTTGATCCTGGATGCCGAAACGGGCATGATCGTGGACGCCAACCCGTTCATGGTCGAGATACTGGGCTACTCCCTGGAGGAATTCCTCAACAAGCACGTCTGGGAGTTGGGTTTCATGCAAAACATCGCGGCGAACAAGGATAAATTCCTGGAATTGCAGCGGCAGGAATACGTGCGTTACGAAGACCTGCCGCTGGAAACCGCGCAGGGGCGAACGCTACACGTGGAGTTCGTCAGCAATGTCTATCCGGTGGGCAACACCCGGGTGATCCAATGCAATATTCGCGACATCACCGCCAGAAAGCAGGCGGAAGAGACCTTGCGCAAGCTCTCGTTGGCGGTGGAGCAAAGCCCCGGTTCCATCGTCATTACCAACCTCCATGCCGACATCGAATATGCCAACGCGGCTTTCGTCCAGACCACCGGCTACGGTCTGAGCGACGCGGTCGGGCAGAACCCGCGCATGCTGCAATCCGGCAAGACCCCCAGGACGACTTATGACGACCTGTGGGCGCACCTGGTCCGCGGCGACACCTGGCAAGGCGAATTCATCAACCGGCGCAAGGACGGCAGCGAATATACCGAGTCGGTGCTGATTTCGCCGGTGCGCCAGGCCGACGGCAGCGTGACCCACTACCTGGCGATCAAGGAAGACATTACCCGGCGCAGACAGATGGAGGAGGCTCTGCGGGACAGCGAAGCGCGTTACCGGCGCATCACCGAGGGACTGACGGATTACCAGTACACGGTGCGCATTGAAAACGGCCTTTCCGTGGCGACCACGCACAGCCCGGCCTGCCTGGCAGTGACCGGCTACACGGCGGAAGAGTTCGCCGCCAACCCCCATCTGTGGCTGCAAATGGTCGTGCCGGAGGAGCGCGAACCCGTTTTGCAGCACGTGCAGCGGATTCTGGCGGGGCAGGACGTCCCGTCCCTGGAACACCGCATCACCTGCAAAAACGGCGAGATTCGCTGGATCAGCGACACCGCCATCCTGTTCAGGGACGCGGCCGGCAAACTGCTGTCCTACGACGGCGTGATCCAGGACATCACCGCGCGCAAAGAGGCGGAGACGGCGATACGTCAACTCAACGAAGCCCTGGAAAACAAAGTGGCGGCGCGCACCACCGATCTGGAGCGTGCCCGGCTGGAGGCCGAACGGGCCAACCAGGCCAAATCGGCTTTCCTCGCCGCCATGAGCCACGAGATCCGCACCCCGATGAACGGCGTGATCGGCATGGTCGACGTACTGCAGCAGACCAGCCTTAAAGGCAGCCAAATAGAAATGGTCGATCTCATCCGCGATTCGGCCTATGCCTTGCTGGGCATCATCGACGACATTCTCGATGTTTCCAAGATCGAAGCCGGCAAGCTGGAAATCGAGCACATCCCCATGTCGCCGGCCGAGGTGGTGGAAAAAGTTTGCGAAATGTTGGACCGTCTGGCCGAAAAAAAAGAGGTGGAATTAACGATGTTCACCGACCCGGCCCTGCCCGCGCGCGTGCTGGGCGATCCGGGGCGCTTGCGCCAGGTGTTGGTCAACCTGATCAACAACGCCATCAAGTTTTCCAGCGGGCGCGAGCTGCCGGGCAAAGTGTCGGTGCGTGCCTTGCTGGCCGCGCGCGCGCCGGATAGGGTCACGCTGGAGTTTTTCGTGACCGACAACGGCGTCGGCCTGGACGAAGCGCTGCAGGCGCGGCTGTTCACGCCTTTCGTCCAGGCCGACGTTTCCACCACCCGGCGTTTTGGCGGCACCGGCCTGGGGCTGGCCATCGTGCATCGCCTGGTGCTGCTGATGGGCGGCGAAATAACAATCTACAGCAAACCGGGCCTGGGCAGCACTTTCAGCGCGCTCCTGCCGTTCACGGCGTTGCCGGAGGCGGCCGCGCGCGAAAGCAGCGCCGTCGCCGGGCTATCCTGCCTTTTGGCGGGCGGTTCCAACGGGCTGGCCGACGATTTCACCGTCTATCTCGAAGCAGCCGGCGCGGTGGTGGTACAGGTGGCGGATTTCGCCGCCGCCCTGACGTGGACGCAGACGTGCGCGCCGGGGCTGTGGGTATGGATACTCGACGCCGGCGACGCGTGCGTGCCGGTGGGCGATTTGCACGCCGCTTGCGGGATACGGGCGGACGTCGACTGCCGTTTCGTGATCGTCGAGCGCGGGCATCGCCGGCAGCCGCGCCGTTGCCCAGTGCCCGAGCGGATCGTGCTGGACGGCAACATACTCAGCCGCCGGACGTTTCTGGCCGCGGTGGCCGCCGCCGCCGGACGCGAGGCCGAGGCCGGCGCACGGCAAACCAGCGAGCACGAAAGCGGGGCGCTGTTGCCGCCGTCGCGCGAACAAGCCTTGCAGCAAGGCCGCTTGATACTGGTGGCCGAAGACAACGAAACCAATCAGCAGGTGATTTTGCAGCAACTGGCGCTGCTCGGCTACGCCGCCGACGTGGCCGGCAATGGCCGCGAGGCGCTGGAACGCTGGCAAGACGGCGGCTATGCGTTGTTGTTGACCGATTTGCACATGCCGGAAATGGACGGCTATGAATTGGCGCTAGCCATCCGCGCGGCGGAGCAGGATGGCCATGAGCGTTCCCGGCGCATGCCCATCGTGGCATTGACCGCCAACGCCCTGCGCGGCGAAGCGGAACATTGCCGTGCCGCGGGCATGGAGGATTACCTGAGCAAGCCGGCGCGGCTGGCGGATTTGCGCGCCGTACTGGAAAAGTGGCTGCCGGCCGCCGCAGCCGAACCCGGCCCGGACCCAGCCAATGCGGGTGAAAGAAGGACACCTTCGGACGCCGACTGCGTAGGGTACGCTGTGCGTACCTTCGATGACAGTGAACGGTACGCACGGCGTACCCTGCATGTCTCCCAGGGCTTGCCGCCGCTGGACGTCAGCGTGCTCGAAGGGCTGGTCGGCAACGACCCGGCGATCATCCAGGAGTTCCTGCGCGATTTCCGCCTCAGCGCGGCCCGGATTGCCTCGGAGTTGAAAACCGCCTGCCATAATGGACAAACAACGCAGACCGGCGCGCTCGCCCACAAGCTCAAATCTTCGGCGCGCTCGGTGGGCGCGCTGGCGCTGGGCGATTTGTGCGCCGCGATGGAACAGGCGGGCAAAGCCGGGCAAGCCCAAACCCTGCTTGACCTGCTGCCGCGTTTCGAGGTGGAGATGGCCGCAGTGGACAGTTATCTGCGGAGACGATAATCAATGGATGTCATTCGGTATATTCGTTTTGAAACGCCACTCCGGGCAGAATCGGAGTTTTTTCATCATCAAGCAAAGAGTTGAGCTTAAAAATGAACGCCATCGCCACTCTGTCCAGCAAATATCAAATTTCCATCCCCAAGTCCGTGCGCGAAGCACAGCAATGGCAGCCGGGGCAGGAGTTTGTGTTTATTCCCAAAGGCAAGGGAGTGCTTGTCATGCCGGTTCCCAAGTTGGACCAGCTTGCCGGTCTTGCCGCCGGGGCTGATACGGAAGGTTATCGAGATCGCCAGGATCGTTTCTGATGCGAGTCGTCGATACTTCGGCCTGGATTGAATGGTTGGTCGGCAGCGAATTGCATGACGCACTGCGTCAGAACTTCCCGGAACAAGCCGAGTGCATCGTACCTACGATTGTGCAACTGGAGTTATCGAAGTGGCTGGTTCGAGAGGTCGGCGAGGCTCAGTCCGACCAAGTCATCGCATTTACGCAAAAATGTATTGTCGTACCCCTGGACACGCGTATCGCTTTGCTTGCGGCCGACTTACATCGGCAACATAAATTGGCAACAGCTGATGCGATCATTTATGCCTCAGCGTTGGAAAATGACGCGGATTTATTGACTTGTGATGCACATTTCGATGGTTTGTCCAAGGTCTTATTGATCCGAAAAATGCGGCTTCAACCATGAGCGAAGACGCCGCCGCGGGCCGGCAAGGCCGGCCAAATCGACACATTGCTCGCCTTGTTGCCCCGGTTCGAGGCGGAGATGCCGTGGATAACTATCTGGATTCAAGGTAAGGAGAAAAAATGTTGCTCGAAAAATCCACCGTCAAAATTCTGGTGCTCGACGACGAGCCGTTCATGCACAAGCTATTGGCGCGCATGCTGGCAAACCTGGGATTCACCGCAGTCACCACCTGCGACAGCGGAGCAATCGCCCTGGCGTCGCTGGACAGCCCCGACACGCCGCCGGACCTGATTCTGCTGGATCTGAACATGCCGGAAATGGACGGGGTCGAATTTGTGCGCCACCTGGTCGATCGCAACTATAGCGGCAGCCTCATCCTGGTCAGCGGCGAGGACGAACGCATCCAGCAGTCCGTCGAAAAGCTGGTGCGGGCGCATAAAATCGCCATTCTCGGCCACTTGTGCAAGCCCGTTTTGCCCTATGCGCTGTCGGCGCTGCTCGAACAATGGACGCCGCCATGGGCGGGCGCTCCCCGGGCCGCGAAAAAAGTCTACGATGCAAACGCCGTGCGCGCGGCCATCGCAGGCGGCAAACTGGTCAATTACTATCAGCCGAAAGTGGCGGTCGCTACTGCGGCGGTGGTCGGCGTGGAAACCCTGGTGCGCTGGCGGCACGAGGTGGACGGACTGGTCATGCCGGATCAGTTCATCGGCGTGGCGGAAACGCACGGCCTGATCGACGAATTGACGCAAGTGGTGTTCAGCAACGCCCTGGCCGACGCCAGGGTTTGGCAAGACGCCGGATTGCTGCTGAAAGTGGCGGTGAACGTATCGATGGACAATCTGGCCTCGCTCGATTTCATCGATTTCGTCGCCGCCAGGGCGCAAGCCGCCGGCGTGGCGCCGCAGCAAATCGTGCTGGAGGTGACGGAAAGCCGGCTGATGCAGGACGCGCGCACCCCGCTGGAAATCCTGGCGCGGCTGAGCCTGAAGCGCTTCCGCCTGTCGATAGACGATTTCGGCACCGGACATTCTTCCCTCGCCCAGTTGCGCGACATCCCCTTCGACGAACTCAAGATCGACCAGAGCTTTGTGCACGGCGCCTGGAACAACGCCACGCTGCGGGTGATGTACGACGCCAGCCTGAACCTGGCGCGGCAGTTGGGCATGGAGGTGGTGGCCGAAGGGGTCGAAGACCGCGAGGACTGGCACTTTCTGCGCCGCACCGGTTGTGACGTGGCCCAGGGTTATTTCATCGCCCGGCCCATGCCCGCCGCCGACCTGCCCGGTTGGATAGCGGATTGGCCGGAGCATGGCGGATTGGCCGACGAGGTTTGCCATGGCCGTTGAAACCGCATTGTCCACCCCGGCTATTCTCGTGGTTGCGGATAACGCCGGCGATGCGGCGCCGATCAAAAAGCTGCTGGACTTCGAATTCGACAGCGTATTTACGTCCATCGATCCCGCCCAGGCGACGGAAGACTTGAACCAGCACCGGCCCGGCGTACTGGTGCTGGCGTTCAATGCCCTGGAAAACGCGGAAAACTACTATCTGGGGGGGTTCAGCCAAAGCGACGCCATGCAGGAATCGGCGCACCGCACCATCATCCTCTGCCATAAAGACGAAGCCCGCCGCGCTTATCAGCTGTGCCGCGACGGTTTTTTCGACGACTATGTGCTGTTCCGCCCGACGGTGCCCGATCTGCTGCGGCTGCCCATGGCAGTGCATCACGCCTTGCGCGAGCTGAACGCCATGCGGGACAGCGAGCCGTTGCCGGCTGACTTTGCCCAGCTGGCCACGCTGGAAACCCTGCTGGATAAACAACTGGCGCAAGGCCGCCAGTTCATCGAACAGGCGGGGCACAGCGTGGAGCAAGCGGTGGAAGGCGTCGACGCGGCGTTGGAAGAATTTTTCCGGCGGCTGACGCAAGGAGAAATGCCCGACGTGGTCGAAGTCCGCGATATCGAGGCGTTGTCGCGCGAAATTGCCCGCATCGAGAAAAACGAAGTCCGCCTGCACCTGCGCGGCGTCACGGAATCGGTGCGGCCGCTGGTCCAGTGGGGCCATGAATTCCGGCAAGCCTGCGCGCCGCATCTGGCATCGGCGCGCGCCCTCGGCGCTCTGGTACAACGCAAGCCGCCGACGATACTGGTGGTGGACGACGACGAATTCCAGCACAAAATCATCGGCACGATACTCAAGAACGATCCCTACCGGCTGGTATTTGCCAGCGCCGGCACCGAAGCGTTGCACATTTTGCGCCGGATACGGCCCGATCTCATCCTGATGGACCTCATGCTGCCGGATATGGACGGCTTGACGGTGACGCGGCACATCAAAAGCTCGCCCCGGCTCGCCGGCATCCCCGTCATCGTCATTACCGGCAAGAGTGAAAAAAACGTCGTGCTGGACAGCGTGAAGCTCGGCGTGGCCGGTTTTTTGGCAAAACCTTTCGACCGGGTTACGCTGCGCAGTAAAGTGGAACAAGTGCTGCGTTCGGCCAGGGGCTAAGGACCAGGGACCAGTGGTCAGAAATCTAGTCCCTAATTCTACTTTGTCAGATTCTCGAGCTGCGTTTGGAATTCCGTCATTTCGCCAGGGATGGGCGTGGTCGGGAAGTTGTTTTCAGCCCGATCCTTACTTCAGCAGCTGCAAATAATCGCGCTGTAAATCCTCGTAACGACGCTGGAACTGGTTATAGCGCTGCGTGCATTGTTCGATTTTCCGCGTCAATTCGGCGATTTTTGCCTCGCACAGCGGCTGCTGTTCCTTCAGGCCGCGTATCTGGGCACGGTTCCGGGCGGTTTCCTCCCTTAAGCGATGGTTGTCCCTGGCCAACGCTTCCAACGGTGGCTCGGCCAGCATTTTGGCTTTTTCCAGTTCGCTGAGCATCGCCTGCAAGTGTTCGCTGTTTTCTTCCAAGCGCGCGATGATGTCCTGCAAGCCGCGCACTTCCGACGGGCCGCCCGAGAGATGCCGCACGTTGGACAGCAATTCCTGGTTGAAGCGCTGCATAGACTCGAACTTACCGCGCAGCAGTGGTATGAGGTGGTTTTTGTAGGTGGTCAAATCGGCTATCTGCCGGCTTTGCTGATCCAGCATCGCATCCATGTTCTGCAATTCCGGGTCAGGCTGTCCGGCCTCGGTGGACGGCGTTTTTTCCTCGGCATCAATTGCCGGCCGGGCCAATTCACTCCACAACGCCTGCCAGCTTTCGACCGATCCAGGCGGCTCTTCCGCGGCGAGATTTTCCAGGACATCCAGATAACCAGTGGCATCGATGATCCAGGTGTTTTTGCCACTCTGGGCCAAATCGCGCCGATGGAATTCAGCGATCGCGTCGAATGCCCGCCAGGCTAGCTCCAGGCGTAGGCGGAGTTGGCGCCACCGCCAGTACCAGAAACCGGACAATACCAGCAAAACCAGCAACACTTCCAACAAGCCGTAAAAAAGCAGGGGATTCAGGCTCATGGCTAAAGCTTCCGTGGGTTAGAACAGCCCGCTGATCCGTCCGTTCTCGTCGATGTCGATGTGTTCGGCGGCCGGGGTTTTCGGCAGGCCCGGCATGGTCATGATGTCGCCGGCGATGGCGACGATAAAACCCGCGCCGTTGGCCAGCCGCACTTCCCGGATGGTAACCCGGTGACCGCTGGGCGCGCCTTTGGCGTTGGGGTCGGTGGAAAACGACATCTGCGTTTTGGCCACGCAGACGGGGTAATGGCCGTAGTCGTTGTTCCAGGCGTCCAGCTGCGCCTTGATCCTGGCGTCGGCGTCGACGCCGGCGGCGCCGTATATCTTTTGCGCAATGGTTTCGATTTTTTGCCACAGGCTGAGGTCGTTGCCGTACACAAAACGGTGCCGCCCCGGTTTGGTCTCGCAGGTTTCCGCCACCACCCGCGCCAAAGCTTCCGCGCCTGCCCCGCCTTCCGCCCAGTGTTTGGCGACCAGCGCCGGCACGCCCAATGCCGCGCACTTTTGCTGCAGCAAGGCGATTTCAGCGTCGGTATCGAAAGTGAAATGATTGATGCTGACCACGCAAGGCAGGCCAAAGTGCTGCTGGATGTTGTGGACGTGCTTTTCCAGGTTGGCAAAACCTTGCTGCAGCGCCGCCAGGTTTTCCTGGTTCAGCTCGGTTTTGGCGACGCCGCCGTGGAATTTCAACGCGCGCACCGTCGCCACCAACACCACCATGGCCGGTTGCAGCCCCGCAATGCGGCATTTGATGTCGATGAATTTTTCCGCGCCAAGGTCCGCGCCGAAGCCCGCTTCGGTCACCACGAAATCGGCCAGCTTCAGGGCGGTTTTGGTGGCGGTGACGGTATTGCAGCCGTGGGCGATATTGGCGAAAGGCCCGCCGTGGATGAACGCGACGTTGTTTTCCAGGGTTTGCACCAGGTTGGGCTTGATGGCGTCTTTCAACAAAGCCGCCATGGCGCCGTGCGCTTTCAGGTCGGCGGCGTAAATCGGCGTCAGCCCGTCGCTCTTATAGCCGACAATGATGCGGCCCAGGCGTGTTTTCAGGTCTTGCAAATCGGTCGCCAGGCACAGAATGGCCATCACTTCCGAAGCCACCACGATGTCGTAGCCGTCTTCGCGCACGTAGCCGTTGGCGATGCCGCCCAGGCCGATGGTGATTTTGCGCAAGGCCCTATCGTTCATGTCGACCACGCGCTTCCACTGGATGCGGCGCGGGTCCAGCCCCAAGGCATTGCCGTGGTGGATGTGGTTGTCGATGAGCGCCGCCAGCAGGTTGTGGGCCACGCCGATGGCGTGAAAATCGCCGGTGAAGTGCAGATTGATGTCTTCCATGGGCACGACTTGCGCATGCCCGCCGCCGGCCGCGCCGCCTTTGACGCCGAAACACGGCCCCAGGGAAGGCTCGCGCAGGCAGATGACGGTTTTTTTGCCGATGCGGTTGAGCGCATCGCCCAGCCCCACCGTGGTGGTGGTTTTGCCCTCGCCCGCCGGGGTGGGACTGATGGCGGTGACCAGGATCAGCTTGCCGTCGGGCTGGCCGCTCAGCGATTGGATATAGTCCAGCGACAGCTTGGCTTTGTGGTGGCCGTAAGGGTCCAGGTGCTGGCGCGCGATGCCCAGCTTTTCCTCCACCAGGTCCATGATGGGCAGCAGGCGGGCTTGTTGGGCGATTTCGATGTCGGACATGGGGCAAGAGCTCCTGCTTGTCTGTGGTTGTGAATATAGTGAGGGGGGAGGCCGGCAAACCGCCTCGCTCGCGAGGCGGTCATTATAAAGTCGCTGCGCGGCGATGCACCAACGCGCGGCTGGGAGCAGGGAGTCCAGTCCTTGCCGATCCCGCTCCCTGTTGATATAACATAAAATATGTTATATCAACGGGAAACCCGCCATGCACTTCAATATCTATGTAGACGACGAAATCGGCCGGCAACTGAAATTTCTGGCTGAACAAAAAGGCGAGACGCGCAATGCGTTGATCCGGCGGGTATTGCGCGAATGGGTGCAGAAAAAAAACGGCGACGCCCAATGGCCGGCGCTGGTGCGGGACTTTCAAGGCATCGCGGAAACGCCGCCTTTTGAAGCCTTACGCAATACGCTGCAACCGCCCGCCGCAGACCCGCTGGCATGAAATACCTGCTCGACACCAATGTGGTCAGCGATTTTGCGCGCGGTCACCCGTCGGTGCTGGAACGCATCAAACGCAGCGATCCCGGCTGGCTGGGCATTTCCAGCATCACCGCCATGGAGATTGAATTCGGGTTGCGGCTGCATCCGGAGAGAACGCGCAAACTGGCGCCGGTATTGGAAGCGTTGCTGTCCGCCATCACCCTGCTCGACTTTTCCGTGGCGGATGCCCACGCCGCGGCCGGTCTGCGCGCAACCCTGCAAAAACGCGGCACGCTGATCGGCGCCTACGACATTTTGCTGGCCGGCTGCGCTTTGCAACGCAAACTCACCTTCGTTACCGCCAACACGGCCGAATTTGCACGAATCGACGGATTGTTATTGGAAAATTGGCGCAACGAAACCGCATAAAATGTATCTTTAGCCGCAAGGGATGCCGGAGGTCTATCCCGCCGCCACGATTGCCCTGGCAACCCTGGAAACGCTGGCGCACTTGAACGACAACATCGCGATCCGCAGCAATGCTGTTCTCGTCGCAGCAGTCCACGCTGAATTTGAAATCAGGAGCATCAACGATGACCCCGTCCAGGCAAAATTAGCTCAACAACTCATTGAGCGTTACCCAATTTATAGACGGGCATCAAACCCCAATTTTGCGCTTCGGCCAGTACAGCTTATCCGCCAGACGGCGGATTTTTCGCATTTTGAACCAGTCCGGCAGCAATCGCCAGACAGCGATGCCCAGTACGATGAAAACGATGGACTTGACGCCCAAGGCCGGCGTGAACGGGGCAAACAGCGCCGCCAGCAAAACAAAACCCAGCACGCTGGGATTCAACCAGCCCGCCGTGATCGCGCGGCGTGCGCTCAGGTCGTCGAGTTCCACCAGCAGCTGATCGACCGCCCTTTTGCCGCGCAGGGCGTTTTGCTGCATTTCCAGCCAGGCCGGGTCGGTACGCCCGGAGGCTTGCAGCACCGCAATCAGGCCGAGGTATTGCACGGCCATTTCGCGCAGTTCGGCGCAGACGAACGGCGTTGCCAGGCGCTCTGTTGCCGTATCGCGCAGCACGCTCATCAAAACGACCAATCGGCCTTGCAGCGTGTGGTATTCGTGGTTTTCCGCCATGCGTTGCCGCTCGCCGGCTTTGATGCGGCGCGCCGCGGCTTTTTGCGCTTCAGGCAGCAGCGCTTCCACGACCAGCAGCTCGGCGGCGTCCATGCTCTGCGGATCGCCCAGCTCGACCAGCCAGGGGCAGTGCAATGCGAGCCGGGCCAGTTCCTGCACCAGGCGCCGGCGCAAACGCTCCGACCAGGACGGGGCATAGGCTATCGCCAACAGGCGGGCGTGCATGGCGGCGAGCGGCGGCCGCTCCGGCTGGCTGGTGCCGTACAGCAGCTGGCCGAAGTTCACCGCTTCCTGATAGTCCTGCGCGGGATCGTGGTTCCGGGCGATGATCGCCAATTTGTCCTGCCAGGCCTGGCTGAAGCGGTCGCAGGCCTGATGCCACTTTTGCACCAGGTCATAAGCCTGCCGGTTACCGGCCTGGGCATAGATTTCCAAAACGCGGTGCCGGTATAGCTGATCCAGCCGGTGGGCGGCGTCGGCGTCGCCTTTCAGGGCGCGGTTGGCCTGGCTGAGTATGGCCGGCAGCTCTATCGATTCGCCGCGCCAGACCGGCGGAATGCCGGGCGCCAAGTGCAGGATGAGTTTGAGCAATTGCACGTCCGTCGCCAGTTTTTTTTCAAACTTGTTGTCGAGCAACAAGCGCACCACGTCCTGGTTTTTCTGCACGTCGCGGAACCAGGCGAGCAGTTCGCCGTTCGCCAGGTCGGATACGCCTTCGCGCCAGTGCTGGGCCAGCGCCACCGCCAACTGCTCGGGTTTGTCGCAGATTTCGCCGGCGATATGATACGGTTCAGCAAAGCCGGATATTGCGCCCTGGTCTTGCGGCTCGGCCAGGCTGGTGTCACCGGCCAGCCAGCGTTTCACTTCGCCGGCGCTCCAGCGCAGCTTGGGGTCGCGCTGCAACAGACCGCTCAACAGCTTGCGGAGGTTGCGGTCGGGCACCTCGGCATGGTCGATGCGGCGCGTGGTCAGGTGGTGCAGGATGACGGGCTCGGACAGCCCGGCAAAAGGATGCCGGCCCAGCGCGCCTTCCAGCACGATCATGCCCAGCGCCCAGTAATCGGCTTTGCCGTCGATAACGCCCGACAGGCTTTCCGGCGCGGCGTATGGCAGGGTGCGGGCGGTGCCGGTGAAGCGCTGGGTGGCGTCGAGTATGGAAGAGATGCTGAAATCGGTTAATACCAGGTCCAACGGCTGCCGCGCACGGATCAGTACGTTTTCCGGTTTCAGGTCGCGGTGTATCAAGCCCGCCGCGTGCACGTCGGCGATGGCCTCCGCCAATTCGCCCACCACGTTGCCCAGCACCACCGGTTGCAACGGGCCGCCGTCCATTAACCGGCGTAGCGAGCCTTCCCCGCAAAACTCCATCAGCTCATAGGCATACCCTTCCGAGACGCCGGTTTCGAGCACGTCCACCCGGTGGGCAACGTCGACACGGGCGATGCGCTCCTGCACTTCGCGCCTGGGCAGAATGCCGTGGCGATAGATCTTCGCCACCCGCGTGGCCCCACCGTCGACTGCTTCGACCAGCAACAGTTCCGCTTCCGCGCCACGGGTCGGCAGGGGCTGGAGGATGCGGTAGCGATGTTTGAGCGCCTCGGGCAGGTTCAGCAGGCTGCGCGCTCTGTCATCCGGCGTGAGCGCCGTCTCGCCGGCCAGCGGGCGGTTGCAGTACAGGCAGATTTCCGTGCCCGGCGGATTGGCTTGCGCGCAGTCCTCGTAACCGCAGAGGAGGCTTGCCGGCGGCGCCGTGGGCTCCGGCTCCAGCGGCGCCGCGGCTGGGTTGGCTGGCTGGGGCCGCACCAGGTCCACGCCCACCAGCAGCGCGCCACAGGCACAGCGCATGACGGTCGGCGCGTTTTCGGCGCCGCAACTGGGACAGCGGCGGACGTAATCGTTATCCATCAGTTAGGACAACCACGACGCCTGATCGAAGCGGAGGCCTTTGGCCCGGCACGCGGCATCCAGCGCCGCCAGGTCGCCACGCCCCGGAATCCCCACGTACCAGACGCGCTGGCCGTCGAGCATGGTTTGCATGCGTTTGGCCGCCTGATCGGCCGGCGCGTCCAGATAGCCGGCGTATTTTTTGCGGCCGCGCCCGGACAGCGCCAGCAACGGCTGATTGGCCGAACCGCGCCACAGGTGGGTGAGCGGTTTTGCCGCCACGTAGGGTTCGGGGATCAGCGCGTCCAGCTGCTGCAACAAGTGCGCGTGGCGCTGTTGCAGGGTAGCCAGGGGATAGCCGCTGTAACACAGCAGGTCGAAATCCAGCCCGGCGCTGCCGCGCCATTGCCGCAACCCGGCCAGCAGCGCGGCCAGCGCCGGAGCCTGGTCGAAAGGCTCGCCGCCCGACAGGGTGACGCCGTCCAGGCGCCCCGCCGTGATGTCCCGGCACCACGCCAGCAACTGCGCCACCGTCATCAAGCGGCCGGGATCGGACTGCCAGGTGTCCCGGGAAACGCAGCCCTTGCAGCGCAGGCTGCAACCTTGCAACCAGATGCCGATGCGCTGGCCGGGGCCCAGTACCGATACCGGGAAATGTGCGCGGTTGATGCCGATGTTCATATTTAATGCCCTCACCCCAACCCTCTCCCGAGGGGAGAGGGGGCAAAAGGAAGGATGCCGGAACAATCAGGTGGCATTCAGGCTCAACGCAATCACTTTATCCTGCTCGGTGAGCGCGGTGACGGCGAGGCGTTGCTTGCCCTCGATATCGTGTTCGAACAGCGCCCGCGACAAGGGATTGATGAACACCGATTCCAGCTGATTGCCGATGCCGCGGCCGCCGTCGCTCAAATCGTGCGTGCAGCGTTGCAGCAATTCATCGCGGATGGCGGCCGGCATGCTCAATTGCAGTTTTAATTCTTCGAACAAACGGCGCGCCACGTTGCGCAACATGCCGTCGAAAATCAGCGTGGCGATATCCGGCGTAATAAAGTTAAACACCACGATATTGTCGCCGATGCGATTGAGCAGTTCGGGACGGGACAACTTGAACTTGAAATAATCGGCTATCGCCTGCCTGACTTTGGCTGCCACCGTTTCGTAAGCATCACCGGGCTTGACGTTCTGCACGCGCTTACCCTGGGCGTCTTCCACGTAAATCCCCAGGTTGGAGGTAAACACCAGCATGGTTTCGGAAAAATACGCGGTATCGCCGCGCCCGTCGGTCAAGCGGCCGTCTTCCAGAATTTGCAGAAACTTGTCGAGAATGCGCGGGTGGGCTTTTTCGATTTCGTCGAACAACACCACCGAAAACGGTTTTTCGCGCACCGCATTGGTCAATTCGCCGCCCGCGTCGAAGCCGATGTAGCCCGGCGGCGCGCCGAGCAAACGGGCGCTGCTGTGCTCTTCGGCAAATTCGCTCATGTCGAAACGCAGATAAGCGCGCTCGTCGCCGAACACCAGCTGCGTCAGCGTTTTCGCCAGTTCGGTTTTGCCAACCCCGGTCGGCCCGGCGAAAAACAACACGCCGCGCGGACGGCTGCCGCCCGAACGCGCCTGGGCGCCGGTCATGCCCATCACCGAACGCTTGAGAATGTCCAGGGTTTTGACCACCGCCTGATGCTGGCCTTTCACCCGGTCTTCGATGAACGCCTGGGCGTCGCGGATTTTTTCGCGCAAATAATCCTTGCGCCAGGGGTTGTCGAGCGCACCGACCTTGTAACAGCGCACGACGTCCTCGATATCGCGAAACCCTAAGCCGCGCCGGTCGGCCAGTTCGGTAATGTCCGCCAGCGCGGTCAGGCTCATGCCCTCCGTGCCTTCGGTAAAGCGCTGCACAAACTGGTTTTGCGCCGCTTCCGGCGCCGCCGCATAGCCGGCAAACAGCGGGGCGAGCTGGAGCGCGCCGGCCTGGCGCGTTTCGTAATCCGGTTTGCCGATAATCAGGCTGGCGACGCGCTCGCTGTCCAGGGTAAACCAGGAGGGCAGATCCTGCGCGCGGTTGACCAGCCACAGCACCGGGTTGAACAGCAAGCGCCCACCGCTGGCCGGCGCCACCGCCGCGGCGTTTAAAGACAGCTTTTCCGCGGCGACGAAAAAGCGGTGCTCGCCTTCAGCCAGGTGGTCAGGCTGGCGCGTGAGCCGCGAGGCAAAATCGATCACCAGCGCGCAACGCGCCGCGCGCTGGCCCACCAGGTTTTTCATGAGATTGGCCAGCGTTTCCAGGCTCACCGGCTGGCAGCCGGATTTGGCCTTCACGTCAAACAGGCGCTCCGCCCATTCGTGCGCCGCCGCTTCATCGGGATAGACGCGCACACCGTCCGCCGGGTCGTAGACCAGCAGCAACTGATAATCCTGCGCTTTCAGCGACTCCCACAGCGCGCGCAGCAACGGCACCAGCGCCAAGCCGGGGGCCAGAGGCGTGAGAAAACTGTCACGGATGCTGCCGGACACCACGAACTGGGAACGGATAGGCAGCAGGCGTTCCAGGTCGCTCAACCAGCGCGGGGTGGGAGGCATGGCATTAAGTCCGGCCCCGATGAATTCCAGCAGGGATATTTAATGATCGAATGCGTTCGGCATCTTCATCAACGCTTTGATTTGTGCCGAAGATAATTCTTTTCTAAAGAATGCGACATTATCCATGTCGCCTGTAAACAGCAAGGAATTGGTATCCCACGGCGCGACCCCCATCCTGAATGGATTGCTGTTTTCGCCGACCGGGTTTCTCCCGGTATTGACCACGCCAACCAGCTTGCCGTTGACATAGGTTTTCATCGTCCCGCGCTTTTTCCAGGTCAAGGCAACGTGGCTGGGCGCAGAAAAATCGACGGTTCCCTTCAGTAAACTGAATCGCTTACCTGTACTATCCCAGGTTTCAGCAAAAAGCGTGTATTTGTGCGGATTTTTTGCGTTTACTTCCAGGCCCAGCACATAACCGCCGTCAAAATCCGCCGTTACTTTCCCCAATATTTTGTGGGGCGCGACGGACCAGTCCGGACTATCTATTGGATGCGCCGCATTGAGAGGATAAATCCACGCAGCCACGGTGAATTCATTGTGAGGATTCAGCTGTGGAGAATCCGGCACTTCCAGCCAGTCCCAGCTATAAAAGAACGCGGCGTTGCCATCTGTATCACACACAAAAAAGCAAATGGCGTTATTGCCGTTGCCCGAGGCATCGACAAAACTTTCGTCCGCCGCTTGTTTGTTAAAATCCAGAAACATCACCGGCAAAGGCGTCTCTGCCGTCGCCGCCGTACAATATAAACTCAAGATTAGCTGTAGCACATAAATTATGCATGCAAAACGTTTCATGGGATTGCCTCTTAACTTTTTGGATTGGTTACGCGATGCTCTCGTTTATTTTTTGCAGGGCGGCTTTTCCTTGGAGATTACTGCGCCGGTTCGTAATAACAGGCCTTGGGCGAGGTAATCTTGCCCGCTTTTTTCAGCGCGGCGATGAGCTTGCTGACGTCCTTCTGATCCAGCCCCGTGGCCGCGGCCACCTCTCCGCCCTTGACGGGCTTGCCTGCTTGCTTCATGGCATCCAGTACCGCGTTTTCTTTGTTCTCCATGCTGATCTCCTCAATTGGGTAGGTTAAAAAATCATCCAGTATCTGAAAATCCATATCCGTAATCCTGCTTTGCTCAATACCGCATTATAGAAGCCGGCGTTGATAAAGCGATATTTTGCTTTATCAACCCCGGCTCCCATATCAACACCGATATCTAGTGTTCCCGTGCCCGCATTTTCGCGGCGGGGGTGGCGGCTTCCTCGTCGGCAAAGCGGGGCAGTTTATCGCGCCGCACCTGCTGCACCGGCAGTTCACCCGCCGCCAGCCGCCGCGTGACGTTCAGGGCAACGCCCCGCGCCGCCAGCGCTTGCTGCAAAGCGGGAAATTCGCTGCACCAGCGGTCTTCGGCGATATGATCGAGCACGCTGCGTTCATTGCTCTGCTCGTCCACCGCGCGGATCACGTTGAAATTGGCCGAACCGGCGCGCGCATCGACCCGCAAGCGCACCCGGTAATCGCCCCAGCCCTGCCGGCGGAAGTGCACCACGCCGCCTTCGACAAACAGCGTGGCGGCAATGGCTTCCACCTGGTAACCCAGGTCTTTGAGCGACTGCTCCAGCACCAGCGCCGTGGCTTCCCGCGCCTGACGATTTTGCTCGGTTTCCAGCCGGGTTTGCACGCGCTTGCGCAGTTCCGTGGTCAACAACTCGGCGCGCTCCAGCGAGGCCGCGCCCGCGATTTCCAGGGCCAGGCCGGCCATGTCTTCCGGCACCGGCCCCAAGTGGGCGATGCGCGTCAGCAAGCGCTGCGCGGTGGCCGGCGCGGCAGGAGCGGCAACAGGCAAGGCCAACTCGAACAGTGCATCGTCGCCGGCATCCATGTGACGCGCGGCTTCGGTGTACAACACCGACTTCAACTCGCCGCTCAAGGTTTGCAGGCCGCGCACATAGGCGGCCAACGCAGTTTCGTCCTCGCTGGCCGGCGGCGGTGGGCGGGTTGCCTGGATTTGCTCCGCGACACCGAGGCGTTCGGCCAGCAGCGTGATTTGCGCCAATTCGCTTTCCGCCGCTTGCGCGGCCTGCCGCATGGCGGCCAGTCCCTGCTCGCCGGCGGCGGTTTGTGCAGCGCGCCGGGCCTCGCGGTCAGCTTCATGCCCGGCGCGCAAAGCGGCGCTTTGCGCATAGCCGGCCTGAACGGCGTTGGCGGCGCGTATGCCTGCTGCCGTCAACAGCACGCTGACGGGATCGGCGATGATAAAGGCAGTAGTCGGACCGCTCATAAAAATAACCGGCAAGGTTCACCATGGAATACCTGCGGTATGTTATAGCAGCGGCGTTCCAGCAAG
This sequence comes from Methylococcaceae bacterium, assembly GCA_004299145.1. Taxonomy (GTDB): domain Bacteria; phylum Pseudomonadota; class Gammaproteobacteria; order Methylococcales; family Methylococcaceae; genus Methylogaea. The sequence continues at coordinate 29,082 of SCQD01000177.1, forward strand.
CGGAAAAGTTACAGGCAAAAAAAACCCACTCAGCTCGGAGGAAGCTGAGTGGGCCAAGTCATGGCAACGTTTAACGTTTATTCGCCGAGCAGCGCGGGCTTGATGAGTTCCAGCCAGGCGTCGATGCGCTCGTCGCTCTGGTCGCTCTGATTGTCTTCGTCCAGCGCCAGGCCGACGAACTGATCGTCGACCACGGCTTTGGAGGCCGAAAAGCTGTAGCCGTCGGTGGGCCAGGCGCCGACGATGGTCGCCCCGCCTTCCACCAGCACGTCGTAAATAAAAAACAGCGCATCGACGAATTCATGGCCGTAGCCTTCCTGGTCGCCCAGGCCGAACAGGGCGACGGTTTTGCCGGAAAAATCCTTGCCTTGCAGTTGCGGCAAAAATTCCTCCCAGCTTTCCGCCTGCGCACCGGCGGTCAGGCCGGGCAGTTCGCCGTCGCCCAGCGTCGGCGTACCCAGGATGAGCGCGTCGTATTTCAGCAGATCGTCGGCGCTGGCCTTGTTGACGTTGACGGGCGCATCGGCCGCATCGCCCAGTTTTTTGTGGATCTTTTTAGCGGCCTTGCGGGTGTTGCCGGTGTCGCTGCCAAAAAATATGCCTATCTTGCCCATGGTCTTACCTCGGCTGGTTGTGTATGTAAATAAACGTGGTGGATGGTTACGCTCAAACCGCTCCGTGCGTTTCGCGCTTGGCGCCGGTGGTCTGTCCCAGCGCGGTTTCGTAGGAAATCTGTTCGTATTTGGCCTGGTATTTTCTGAATTCCCCGGCCAGGGTAATCACTTTGTCGCCGGCGCTCTGGCCTTTGAAATCGCTTTTTTCCAGGCCCAGTTCGGCCACCAGTTCGTTCCAGACAAAGCCTTGCGTGAGCGGAATCAGCAGAAAATCGTAGCCTTCCAGCGTCATTTTCATCGGCTGGGGTATATCGGCGATGTAAAAGGCCGCCGCCAGATTCGGCGCGCAGTCGGCGCCATACACGGCCAGGAACAGCGGCAAATCGGCCAGTTCGTCCATAAAGCCGGTGACGAAGCTCAGCTTGCCGTCCTCTTCCAGCAGCGCCGCTTCCCGCAACACCACCAGCGGGGGCTTGCGGCGTCCCTGGTCGTCGGTGATTTCGCCTTCCTTCAACACCAGTTCGCCGCGATAGGCCAAGGCGCCGGGCTTGCTGGTGGTTTCCTTCAGGTTGGCGTTGAACAAAAGGCCGCGTTCTTGATACGTGTCTAACAGCATTGCCGGCTCCTCGTGCGTAGGTAGTGCGTTTGCACGATGCATTGCAAGCACCACGCCAACGGCTTCATGCACGTTTCAGCGAGCTTGGTTTTGACAAGATTTTATTGAAAAACAATGAGATAAGCGTATTTAACGCCACCGGACGCGACGCCCTGGGTTTGTAGTAAACCCGACAAACTCTCCGGTTATGGCTGGAGACAAAACAATTGGCGCAATGCCGCCGGTTATAGGAAACCGCTATTTCCGCGTGATATTGCGCCGGGTAGACTAGCCGCCTCAGCGCTGCTTTTCTGTTTAGCCAAATCCTTATCGATCGACACACTATTGGAGCAACCATGGCCACACTGACCGCAAACCTTGTCCTCGACATGGCGAAGCTATCGCAATCCAACGGATATGGCGATGCGGTAAGCCCTGTACACGACGCGACGCATATTCAAGTGATCGACTATTTCCCGTGGTTTGGACGATACGGCACCGATGACTGGTACGGTAATGGATTCACCTACAATCCGGCGATGCGGTCCATCATTGGCGGCACCGTGACCAGTTATACGGAAACCATCTCGGGTTTGGGCAAGGCAATGACGCTGACCGGCCTCAGTTTTCCGGTCGCCACGGTATATCAGTACACCACGCTGCTCGGCGACGTGGGCGGGCTGATGAAGCTGCTGTTCGCCGGCAACGATGCGATCACGGGCAGCGCATTCGACGACGTGATTTTCGGTTATGCGGGTAACGATAGGCTGAATGGCGGCGCCGGCAACGATGCGCTGACAGGAGGCAGCGGCAACGACGTTTTCCGTTTCGATGCCAACCTCCATCGTGCCGGCCACGTGGATCAAATCACCGATTTCGTTGCGAACCAGGATACGGTGCAGCTGGAAAACGCGGTGTTTACCAGACTGGCAAAGCCGGGTGGCCTGGCTGCGGCCAACCTGCACATCGGCACTGCCAATACGGCCGCCGACGCGAATGACTACCTCGTCTACAACACCAAGACCGGCGCTTTGCTGTACGACGCCGACGGCAATGGTGCAAGCGCGCCGGCGCAGTTCGCGACGCTGGTGGGTCATCCGGCGATTTCGGCCACGGATTTTGTGGTGAGCTGACGCGCCGGCGCATCGGTATGGCGTCGCCGTCGACGGTAATCAGGCCGGTACTGATGGACTGCCATGAAATCCCGGCAAATTCACCAGCGCTGCCCGTAACGCCGCGAACTCCAGTTCAATGGCGTCGATCAAGGCGGTGACGTCGTTGCCGGCAGCGGACTGCTTCAAGGCGGCGTCCAGCTGCGCGGCCTGGCCGGCCAGGCGCACGGCCCCCAGCGTCGAGGCCACGCCCTTCAGGCTGTGCGCCAGCCGCTGCGCTGCGCTGCATTGCTGTTCTTCAAGCAGTGCGCGAATCCTGGCCATGTCGGCGCTGTGCGATTCGTCGAACAGGCGCAGCAAATGCAGGTATTTGTCCGTCCGGCCACGCGCTACCGCCAAACCTTGCGCCAAGTCGATACCAGGGAGGTTGGCGAGGTCGGCCTGGGCGGGTGCGTCGGGGAAAGACCCAACGCCGCATGACGCGCAGCAGCCGGCCTTGGCCGCGGATTCCTGCTCCGGGCTGGCTGCGGCGGGCGGCAACCATTTCAGCAGTGCGGCGAACAGGGCTTTCGGTTCCACCGGTTTGGCCACGAAATCGTTCATGCCTGCGTCCAGACAGGCGCGGCGGTCTTCGACGAATACGTTGGCGGTCATGGCCAGAATGGGCCGGGTTTGCCAGCCCGGCAGGGCGCGTATGGCACGTGCCGCTTCCAGACCGTCCATGCGCGGCATTTGCATGTCCAGCAGCAGCAAGTCGTAGCCTTGCGCCGCTGCCTTTTCCAACGCTTCTTGCCCGTCTTTGGCGGTATCCACCGCCAAGCCCACGGCGTGCAGCAGTTCCACCGCCACTTCGCGGTTGATCGGATTGTCTTCCGCCAGCAGCAGGCGGGCATTGCGGTGACGCCGGCGCAACTCGGCTTCCACTTCCGCTTGCACCTCGGGCAGCGATGCCGCCGGCTTGGCGCCGCAACCACGCCGCAGACGCGCCGTGAACCAGAACGTACTGCCTTTGCCGGGTTCGCTGCAAGCGCCGGCCTCGCCGCCCATCATCTGCGCCAAGTGCCGGGTAATGGTCAAACCCAGACCGGTGCCGCCAAACCTGCGGGTGGTGGAAGCATCAGCCTGTTCAAAAGCCGTGAACAGCCTGGATAAAACCTCGGGCGCAATGCCGATGCCGGTATCCTCCACTTCGAAGCGCAGCGTGAGCTGATCGCCGTCTTCCGCCACGACGCGGCAGCGCAGCGTGATGTAGCCCTGCGCGGTGAACTTGACCGCGTTGCCGGCATAGTTCAACAGCGCCTGGCCCAGCCGGGTGGGATCGCCGGACAGCCGGCGCGGCACGTCGCCGCTGTCCACCTCCATGCGCAGTCCTTTGGCCAAAGCGGCATCAAGCACCATCGATTGCACGTGGTCCAACAGGCCGTCCAGGGCGAAATCGGCCTGTTCCAGCTGCAATTTGCCGGCTTCGATCTTGGACAAGTCGAGAATGTCGTCGATGATGGCCAGCAAATGATGGGCGGCGTTGTGGATTTTGCTCAACCACTCGCCCTGCGTCGGCGTATCGCACTCGCGTTGCAGCAAGTGGGTCAACCCGAGGATGGCGTTCATGGGCGTGCGGATTTCGTGGCTCATGTTGGTCAGGAAGGAACTCTTGGCGCGCGTGGCGGCTTCCGCCTGGGTCTTGGCGATCTGCAATTCGTGGGTACGCTGGACCACCAGGTCTTCCAGGTGGTGGCGGTGGCGGTCCAGTTCCGCGCTCATGCGTTTTCTTTCGGTGATGTCTTCCTTGACCGCTACGTAGTGGGTGATTTCTCCATTCTGCTGGCGCAGCGGGGTGACGATGGCGAATTCCACGTATTCGCTGCCGTCCTTGCGCCGGTTGACGAACTCGCCTTTCCAGCTCCGGCCCTGGGCGAGAGCCTCCCACAGCGCGTCGTAGCTTTTCTGCGGCGTTTTGCCGGAATGGAGGATGTTCGAGTTTTGGCCGATGACCTCGTCGCGGCGGTAGCCGGTCACCCGGACAAAAGCGTCGTTCACGTATTCGATGCGGGCGTCCAGATTGGCGATGACGATGCTGTCCGGGCTCTGCTCCACGGCCTGGGCCAGCTTGTGCAGTTGTTGCTCGATCTGCTTGCGCTCGGTGATGTCGAGGTTGATGCCGGCCAGCAGCACGGGTTGGCCTTCCGGGCCGTACTGGGCGCGGCCTTTGCTGAAAATCCAGCGGGTTTCGCCCGATTCCAGGAAAATGCGGAATTCCAGTTCGAACACTGCCTCCTGCTGCACCTGTTTTTTCCACTGGGCCTCGATGCGGGACAGGTCGTCGGGATGCACGCGCACCAACCAATCCGCGTAGTGGCGCATGCCGCCCGGCGCTATGCCGTAAAGGCGTTCGCATTCGGGGGATAAATACAGCTGGTTGTCGCGCCAATCCCATTCCCAGATGCCTACGTGCGCGCCTTCCTGCGCCATCAGCAGACGCCGCTCGCTTTCCCGCAGCGCGGCGTTGGCTGATTCGGCGCGGGCGCGGGCGGCCATGGCGTCTTCCATCAGGTTCAGGGCCACCAGCCGGGCTTGGCGCTGTTCTTCCAACACCGCCGCCTGGCTTGCGCGCAATGCAGCTTCAGCTTCCCGGCGGGCGCGGCGTTCCGCGGCTTCCTCCAGCGCGCGGTGGATGGCGGCCGGCAGCCGGGTCAAATGGCCTTTGAGGATAAAATCCGCCACGCCCAGCCGCAACAATTCCACCGCCGTTTCTTCGCCGAGGCTGCCGGATACCAGGATTACCGGCAATTCGGGGTACTGCGCCAAAATCCGCCGCAGCGTCGTGCGGAAATCCATGCCCGGCACGCTGTAGTCGGACAGCACGATATCCCATCGACACTGCAGGGCGGCCTCCAACTCCGCGTCGGTGCCGGCGCGCAGGCATTCCACCGCCACCTTGTGCTGACGCAGGTAGCGCTCCAGCAACAGAAAATCGGCGGTGGCGTCTTCGACGACCAGAACGTTCAGCAGCGGGTTCATATCACGTCGTCAGCCGCTTCCACGTCGAAGCCGACGATATTGCGCTCGGCGCGGCTGAACTCGACGCCGATCAGATAAATCGGCTCGCCGCGCGCGCGGTATTTGTCGGCATAATGGTTGTTGGTGCGGATTTCCCGCAGGTTCTGGATGCCGATGGACAGTTTGCGGCGGATCATGGCGGCGGCTCCGGAGAGTGCGTGGGTTGCGGGGTTTCGATGCTCCGGCATTATCGCTCAAAAAATAGGGCTGCCGGCAAAGCACCGGAATTCATCACACTGAGCGGCACGCCAAGCGGTAAAATCTCTCCTTGCCTTCCCCACAACCGGCCACGACACACTTGCGAATTCAATCTTGCTGATCCCCCCTCACAAAGGCCGCGCCGCCACCGGCAACGAAGACAGCCGCTACAGCCGCTATCGCCACGAAAGCTGCGACGACGGCTGGGAGCCAGGCGATGCGGACCCGGCAGCCCTGGCCACCACCGTCACGGTGGAAACCGCCAGGCGCATCATCAGCCGCAACGACTCGCCGGACATCCCGTTCAACCAGTCCATCAACGCTTATCGCGGCTGTGAGCACGGCTGCATCTATTGCTATGCCCGCCCCACCCACGCTTATCTGGGACTATCCTCCGGCCTGGATTTCGAATCCAAACTCTATGCCAAAGCCGATGCCGCGCATTTGCTGATCACCGAATTGCGCAAGCGCGGCTACCGCTGCGCGCCCATCGCCATGGGCGCCAACACCGACCCGTACCAGCCCATCGAGCGCCATTGGCGCATCACCCGGCAAATCCTCGAAATCCTCGCCGAGTGCCGCCACCCGGTGACCATCACCAGCAAAGCGGCGCTGATCGAGCGCGACCTGGACCTGTTGGCGCGTTTGGCCGCCGATAACCTGGTGCAGGTACAAATCTCCGTCACCACGCTGGACCCGGATTTGGCGCGGCGCCTGGAACCGCGCGCCAGTGCTCCGCGCCGCCGTCTGCAAGCCATCGAAACCTTGAGCCGCGCCGGCATCCCGGTCGGCGTCATGCTGGCCCCGGTCATCCCCGTGCTCACCGACGGCGAGATGGAAGCCATCCTCGCCGCCGCAGCCCAAGCGGGCGCGCGTTATGCCGGCTACCAGTTTTTGCGCCTGCCGCTGGAAGTGGCCGACTTATTCGCAGCCTGGCTGCAACAGCATGAACCGCTCAAGGCCGAACACGTCATGAACCGCATCCGCGACAGCCGTGGCGGGCTCGCCAACGACAGCCGTTTCGGCGTGCGCCACTCGGGCACAGGGGCTTATGCCGATTTACTGCAGCAAAGGTTTCGTCTGGGATTGAAAAAAGCGCGCCTGACGCAAGACTCGCCCGCGCTGGAAACCGGGTTGTTCAGAAAGCCGGTCTTGGTGGGGGAGCAGTTGAGTTTGTTTTGATCAAACCGCGTTCGCCTTGATCCGGCAAACCAGCACCGAAATATTGTCGGCCCCTCCCCGTTCGCGGGCCAGATCGACCAGCGCCTGGCTGGCGGCTTGCGCGGGTGCTTCCAACAGATCGGCCAGTTCGCCGGGGGTCAGTTGGTCGTACAGGCCGTCGGAACACAGCAAAAAAACATCGTCCGCACAAACGTCCAGCGCTGCGCCGGAAATCTGCGGGTGTACGTCCGCGTCGATCCCCAAGGCGCGCACGATAATATTGCGGCAGGGGTGGTCGATGGCGTCTTCCGGAGACAGCAAACCGCCGCGCAGCATTTCCGCCACCAGGCTGTGGTCTTCGGAGAGTTGTTGCAGCCGGCTGCCGCGCAAGCGGTAGATGCGGCTGTCGCCGATGTGGGCAAACCAGGCTTGATCTTCCACCGCAGCCAGTACGCTGGCGGTGGTCCCCATGCCGCGCTGGGCCGGGTTGTTTTCGCCTTCCCGGCAAATGCGGTGATTGGCGAGTTCCAACGCGCTGCGCAGGGCTGCCGGGACTGAGCTTGACATGCCGGTGCAGGCGGTCTCACCGACGGCCTCCAGCGTTATCTGAGCGGCCACTTCGCCGGCGGCGTGCCCGCCCATGCCGTCGGCTACCATCATCAGCACGCCGCCGTCGGGCAGGGTAAATACGCCCAGACGATCTTCGTTGTTCCGCCTGACGCAACCGACATCGCACAACCCATAGATTTCCGCCGTCAAGCCGGCGGTAAGCTTTATGTGCATAACGGCGGCAGGCGATGCGGCATCTGCTCCAGGCAGCATGAGTAGCGCGGCCATGCGTAGGATCCCGGGTCTGTGGCTGAAAGGTGTACGGCCTTTAAAGGATGCCGGACGCTACCAACGCTGCCGGCTCAATTTGGATAAGTCCAGTTCGCCGTCGTACCGAAACGGTATGCCCAGCTTGCCGATGATGTCCACGGAGCCCGATACGCTGTATGCCGCTTTTTGTTTGGTGGCGGCTTGCAGTATCGAGCCCAGGGAGTCCAGCAGATGCGTGGTGATGCTGACCTGAACCTTGGCCGTGCCCGCAGCGGGTATGTGCAGCCGCTGTCTGGTCTGACCATGCGCTACGCCACGGCCTTCCAGCGCCAGATCGGCATCGACGCCGCTGATGTCCAGCCCGTACTGGTTGGGATTTTCCACGCGCAAATCCAGCAGGAACTCCTGCGACTTCATATTGACGTTCTGTAAAGCCAGATTGATCAGGCTGACCTTGGGGGTTTCAAAATGGGTAGTAGGCAGCGAGCATCCGGCCATCGATAAAGCCAGTGCAGCAATCAGGATTACGCGGCGTATCGGCATTTCAAGCATGGGTATTTGCCAAAAGTTGCAATTAGGATGACTGATTCTGCGCTGCCCTTTCGTCCAACGTCAACCGCCAAATCACTGCCTATGCGCCAAGCGGAAAATTGCCGTCACTGAGCAATCTTGTTATCTTTGCCGGCAATTCATCAAAATGCACGGAAATCCTTATGCTATTCAGCGCAAGAATCTGGTTTACGCTCGGCTTTTTATTTTGTGCGGGCTTGATCGGGGCGGCTCTGTATTTTCAACACGTACAAGGTTTGGATCCTTGCCCGTTGTGCATCAGCCAGCGCATTGCCGTCATCCTGGCCGGCAGCGTGTTCTTGGCGGCGGCGCTGCATAATCCCGGCCGGACCGGCATCCGTGTTTACGCCATTCTCGGGTTTCTGGCTTCGATCGCCGGAGCGGCCGTCGCCTCCCGCCACGTGTGGCTGCAACACCTTCCGCCGGAAGAAGTCCCCGCTTGCGGTCCGGGCCTGGATTATATGTTCAGCAACTTTCCTTTCATGCAGACGCTGCACTTCATGCTCAGCGGCACCGGGGATTGCGCCAAGGTGGACTGGACCTTGCTGGGCTTCAGCATGCCGGTCTGGACGCTGCTGTGTTTTCTGTTCATGGCCGCCGCCAGTCTGGCGCAGTTCTGGAATGTCAAAAAACACCACCGCAACGTGCTTTACCGCATCTGAAACACGCTGTCGAGGCTAAGCCCCAAGCGCTGGTGCAGCGGGCTCCGGCGGGGAAAGTGGGCACGCAAAAACTCCATCTGGTCGGACAATATCCGGCGTCCTTGCAAATAAATATATTCGGCATGGGTGGGCGTGAACGGCACGGCCAGCAATTGCATGCCGGCCTGTTCCGGCGTGCGTCCGGCTTTGTGGTTGTTGCAGCGCTTGCAGGCGGTAATCACGTTGTTCCAGCTGTCGAGGCCCCCCTGGCTCAAGGGGGTGATGTGATCACGGGACAGATCGGCGTGGCTGAAATGACTGCCGCAGTACATGCAAAAATGGTTGTCGCGCCGAAACAAGGCGGGATTGTTCAGCGGCGGCACGTAGTTGTGATGGGGAGCATTCTGCTGCCGGCTATGCCCATAAGTGGCGATGATGGAGTTGACCTCAATGGTGCTGCGCAAACCGGTTTTGGCGCTATAGCCACCGTGTAAAACACACAGCGGCGTCCCGCAAGCGTAAGCCACCATGCCCAAATGGTGGAATTTGGCCGATTCCTGGTAACCGATCCATTCCAGCGGCATGCCTGACGCATCGGTACGCAGTATTTGCAGTTGCTGTAGCCCCATCGAATACTCCCGTCAATTCAATCACTCACATGGTTTCTGGTTTATCCCGGCATGGTTTCCGTTTACTACCCGTTAGAATCGGCACAGTCTATATCAATCATCAATGGAAATAACAATGGCGTTTTTAGCGGGCCTATTTGCAACTACTGCACCTGACCAGGTTCTGTGTTATAAAAACGGCCGGGCGCCACAAATACGCCCAGAGCGGCAGGTAAGATCAACAACGTTAGAGTAAACGTCACCATGAAAACAAATATGCAACAAGAAAAAAGCTTTTCTTTAATGGGCGCCGGCTGTTGCGCCCTGGTGCTGGTGGCTGCAACGCTGGGCGGATGCAACAACGGCGGCGGCAGCGGTTCTTCGTCCAGCCAGCCCAGCGCAAAAGTCGCCAAATTGTCGGGTATCGTTCTGAACGCCAATGGCCCCATTCTCCACGGCAGCGTGGAAGTCACCGACGCCAAAGGCGTAAAAGTCGCCGATGCGCCGTTGAACAACAGCAACCGCTATAGCATCACGGTTCCGGCGACGGCCAGTTATCCCATCGTGCTGTCAGCCAAACCCGAAGGCGCCGGTGACTCCGTACGGGCAGTGGTAACGTCCCCGCTGGCGGACAAATCGGACATTTCCACCATTTCCACCCTGATAGTGGATAACGCCTTGCAGATGGGTGGTCTGACGCCGGCCAATATCGCCAAAGCATCAGCAGGCGCCATCAACCAGCGCCAGAGCACCGGCGTCAGCGCCGGTTCCGGCGGCACCACCGGCGGTGCCGGCAACAGCGGCGGCGGCATCGGCCGCGGCGGTCACGGCGGCCACGACATGAGCAACATGGGCGGAGGCGGCGCCAATGCCGATGGCAGCGAAGACGGTGACATGAGCAAAATGTCTCACTAATCGCGCATTGCCTGACCAATCACGGCCCGCAGCGGCGCTCCGCTGCGGGCCGTCTTCATTTCTGCCGACTCGATTGCGCCGTTCCAAAATTTTGCCCCTGCGTCTGCTGGGATACCTGATAACCCTGCTACGCCGGTTCCCATGGTCATGGCCACTGCTGGTCATTGCGGCGGGCGGTTGGTATGGCTACGAAATCTGGTTGGCCAGACCGGCTTTGGTGTATCAGGGAGAACCGCGCGTGCTGGATTGGCGGCGACCCTCTACCTGGAACCGCACGCTGCGCAATCACGATTTTTTGCTGGGCTATTCCGATTTGCGCGGCAACCCCTTGTGGGTATCCTATCGGTTGACGCCGCTGCCGGTCGGCATCACCCCTTTAAAAAGGCCGAGCCATTTTCTCAGCGACTGGCGCAGCTTTACGCGGATCAGCCATGATGATTACGTGGACAGCGGTTATGATCGCGGTCATATGGCGCCGAACCACGCCATCAGCGTGCTGTACGGACGAGCGGCGCAACGTGACACTTTTTTGATGACCAACGTGACGCCGCAACAAGCGGCGCTCAACCAAAAGTTGTGGGAACGGCTGGAAGAAGTGGAACTGGATCATTTCACCCGCCTGGGTGAAATTTGGGTGTTGACCGGACCGATTTTCGACGATCAGATCGAGCGCTTGCCTTCAGCCTGGCGGGTAGAAATTCCGGATGCGTTCTACAAAGTTTACGCAGCGCCGCAAGCGCATGCCGCCCCGCGTCTGCTGGCTTTCATCATGCCGCAAAGGGTGCGCGGCAACGAACCATTGGACCGCTATCTGGTCAGCGTGGACAAGGTGGAACAACTGACCGGCCTGGATTTTTTCCCCGAACTGCCGCTTTCCATCGCCGGGCAAATAGAGGCGGAAATAAATCCCGCCCCTTGGGACTTGGCGGCGGTAGCGCGGCAAGCCAGCCGTTATAATAGCCGCCAACAGCCAGCGCCCCGCCATAGGCGCCTGCATTGACTCTTCCGACCAACAATCCAGCAGGTTCGACCATGCCCACTTACGATTACCAATGCCAATGCCCCTCGTGTGCACACGAGTTCACCGCCATGCACAAAATCAGCGATGCGGCTCCTTCCTGCCCCCAGTGTGGCGGCGCCGTGCGTAAAAAGCTGTCCGCCCCCGCCGTGCATGGTGCCGGCAGCGCCAAATCGGCCATGCAAAGCCCGCCTCCGCCTTGTGGAGCCGGCAGCTGTTGTTGCCACCCATCGCGCTGACACAGAAAACTCGCCGGATACAGGGATGTCCGCCCGCCCGCCTCCCCTCCTACTAAAAACGCATAGCCAGTGCTCAGCTACCGCCATATCTTTCACGCCGGCAACTTTGCCGATGTCTGTAAACACGCCACTCTCAGCCTGCTGATACAGGCGTTGAAACGCAAGGACAAACCGTTTTTTTATCTGGATACCCACGCCGGCGCCGGACGCTACGATTTGCTGGCCGGCGCGGCGCAAAAGAACCAGGAACACGGCTACGGCATCGCCAAGCTTTGGGAACGCGACGATGCGCCGGCTTTGCTGAAACCATATCTGCAAACCATCGCCTCGCTCAATAGCGCCGGCAAACTGCGCTACTATCCCGGCTCGCCGTGCCTGGTGCAGCAATTGCTGCGCAAACAAGATCGCATGGTGCTGTGCGAATTGCACCCTACCGACTTTGCATGGCTGGACCAGGAGTTTGGCGCCGAAGCGCGCGTGACGGTGCAGTCCGGAGACGGTTATCAGGCGCTGAAGGCGTTTTTGCCGCCACGGGAACGGCGTGGCCTGGTATTCATCGACCCGGCATTCGAGCTGAAAGATGAACGCGACCGGCTGGCAAAAGCACTGATCATGGCTTATCAGCGCTGGCCGACGGGCATATTTGCCATTTGGCTGCCGATGACCGATCCGAACATCAACAATGCGGTCTATCGCCGCTTGCGCGACGCCGGCATTGCCAAGGTGTTGCTGGCGGAATTGTGCATAGGACCGGAGTCCCCCGCACTGGGCATGTACGGCACCGGTATGATCATCATCAACCCGCCCTGGAAGCTGGACCAGGAACTAGGCAGGGTGCTGCCCTACCTGCATCAGGTGCTGGCGGAAAAGAATCAAGGCAGTTGGCGCGTACGCTGGCTGGCGCACGAGGCCAAGCCCGAAACGCAGCAAGAGGATTAAGCCGGACAACGCAGGTTGTCGATCAAGCGGGTTCTGCCCAAACGGGCCGCCGTCAGGATCACCAGTTCGGTGTCGCCCAAACGATCATGGCGCACACGACGTTCATTGTCAGGGGCGGCGTGTGCGCCATGATCGTTTCCCTCACCCCGCCCCTCTCCCAGAGGGAGAGGGTGAATAAGGTCGCCGCGACTTTCATGGCAATCGGGCGGCGCCAAGTCTTCCGCACGGCGAATGCTGAAATAGTCCGGCTCAAAACCGGCTTGCCGCAAATGCGCCAGCTGTTGTTGTTCCAGCCCGGCAAAATCGGTTGCGCCGGCGCGAATGCGCGCGGCGGCTTCCGTCAGCGCCTGATACAAACGGGGTGCCAGAGCGCGTTCATCCGGCGATAAATAACCGTTGCGCGAACTCAGCGCCAAGCCGTCCGCATCGCGCACCGTCGGTACGCCGTGAATGGACACGGGCAGGTTCAAATCCGCCACCATGCGCCGTATCACCGTGAGTTGCTGATAGTCTTTTTCACCAAACAGCGCCAAATCCGGCTGTACGACGTTGAACAACTTGCACACCACCGTGGCGACGCCGCGAAAATGCCCGGGGCGATAGTGGCCGCACAGGTCTTCAGAAAGCGCCGGCACTTCGACGTAAGCGGCAGGCCGGTCAAGGCGGGGAAACATTTCCGCTACGCCGGGCAGGAATAATAAGTCGGTTCCGGCAGCGGCCAAGTGGGCGGCGTCTTGTTCCGGCGTGCGCGGATAACTGCCGTAGTCTTCGTTGATGCCGAATTGGGTGGGGTTGACGAAAATGCTGACGATCACGCGATTCGCCAAGCGGCGGGCCTGTTCAACCAGGTGAATATGGCCGGCGTGCAGGTTGCCCATGGTGGGCACGAAGCCGATGGACTGGCCTTGCTTGCGCCAATGATGCAGGTGCTCACGGACTGAAGAAACGGTATGGAGGGTTTGCACGAAAAAAAGACCGGGGTGAAAGGGTACTCAGGCAAAATCGGACCGCCACACATGCGTGGCGCCATTTTCTTTTGACGGGTCGCCAAACTGATCGGCGTCCATTCGTCTGGAGCATGTTCAGCCATGGAACGATTGAGTTTTCGCCTCGGCCATAAACACAAAAGCCCCTGATGGAAGGGGCTTTATGGTACTGATAAATTTGAAAATGGTCGGGGTGAGAGGAATTGAACCTCCGACTCCTGCTACCCGAAAGCAGTACTCTACCAGGCTGAGCTACACCCCGACGTGGAGCTGAGCATTATACTAGTAATTGCGGGCGATTGAAAAGTCCGCCAGCGCAATCATTGCATCCTTGGCGCAGGAAGCAGGCAGACCATCCAGGCATTGCGCCGCTTTGCGCGCTTCTTCTTCGGCGCGTTGCTCGGTGTAAGTGATGGCGTCGGTGGCCTGAATGATGGCATAAACCGCGTTGAACGCATCGCGATCACCCGCTTCGATGGCGCGCCGCAATACGGCGGCCTGCTGTTCGTCGCTTTGCTGCAAGGCATAAATCAGCGGCAACGTGGGTTTGCCTTCGGCCAGGTCGTCACCCAGGTTTTTACCCAGGTCTTGCGGATTGGCTTTGTAATCCAGTACGTCGTCGATGAGCTGAAAAGCGGTGCCCAGATGCTGGCCGTAGGCGGACATGGCCTGTTCCACAACGACGTCAGCGCCCGACAACACAGCGGCCAAACGGCCGGCGGCGCTGAACAAGATGGCGGTTTTGCGGGAAATAACCTGCAAATAGGCCTCTTCCGTGGTGGCGGCATTGTTGCAGTTGAGCAGCTGCAGTACTTCGCCTTCGGCGATGGCGGTCGTGGTGCGCGAAAGAATTTCCATGATGCGGAGGTTTTGCGCCGTCACCATCATCTCAAAAGAGCGCGAATACAAATAATCGCCCACCAGCACGCTGGCCGCATTGCCCCACAGATTGTTGACCGTGTCGCGGCCGCGGCGCAAAGAGGATTCGTCCACGACGTCATCATGCAGTAAAGTGGCGGTATGGATGAACTCGATGACCGCCGCCAGGGTAAGATGGTGTATGCCCTGGTAGCCCAAAGCCCTGGACGCCAGCAACAGCAAGATGGGCCGCAGCCGCTTGCCGCCGCCGCTGACGATGTATTGGCCGATCTGGTTGATCAGCAGCACGTCCGAGCTGAGTTGCTTGATGATCAACTGGTCGACGGCGGCGAGATCGTCCGCCACCAGTTCGCGTACCTGGGTAAACAAGCGCTGGGAGTCGTCGGGTACACTGCTTGCGTGAATGGACGAACTCATGGGTTGATTTGCGTGCTGTCGGTTGAGGCCATCAGGCGTGGGTATTCTTTGGCAAGCCGCTCATTATATACGCGCATTGACCCAAAAAAAACGAAAAGTTACAATGTGCAATGAATTGTCTCCCGGCCCGTTCGGCAGGGAGCGGAACGAATCAAACTGTACCTGTCGGCGGCACAAATTGCGCCTTGCAATCCCCTCTCCTTAGCGGGAGAGGGTCAGGGTGAGGGCAAATCGAAAATTCAATTTGTACCGCCGACGACTATAACCTAACGTGGCCTTCGTGGAGTGCGCTCAATGTACGCGGTGATTAAAACTGGTGGCAAACAATATCGGGTAGAAAGCGGCCGCTTTCTCAAGATCGAAAAAATCGTGGCGGAAGAAGGCGCGACCGTAGAATTCGACCAAGTGTTGCTGGTGTCTTCGGACGCCGGGATCAAAGTAGGCAAGCCTTATCTGGAAGGCGGTAAAGTGACGGCAACGGTGATGAACCATGGCCGCCACGACAAAATCAGAATCCTGAAATTCCGCCGGCGCAAGCACCACATGAAGCGCGCCGGCCATCGTCAGCATTACACGCAAGTAATGATCAACGACATTTCAGCCAATTAATTCACGACTATTTGCAAGGTGTAAACCATGGCTCATAAAAAAGCGGGTGGCAGCTCCCGAAACGGCCGCGACTCAGAATCCAAACGCTTGGGCGTCAAATTGTTCGGCGGCCAGCTGGTAAAAGCGGGCAACATCATCGTGCGTCAGCGCGGCACGCGCTTTCATCCGGGCGACAACGTCGGCCTGGGCAGGGACCACACGCTGTTTGCTTTGTCCGATGGCCACGTCAAATTCCTGATCAAAGGCCCCAACAACCGCAAGTTCGTCAGCGTTGTTCAAGACTGATACGAGGCAGCACATAGCTGCCCACCGGTGATTTACATCCCCTACAAGGCCTCGTCGATGACGGGGCTTTTTTGTTCATAAAGCCATGAAATTTGTCGATCAAGCGGAAATTCGGGTCGAAGCGGGTGACGGCGGCAACGGCTGCATCAGCTTCCGCCGCGAAAAATACATCCCCTTCGGTGGTCCCAACGGCGGCGACGGCGGCGACGGCGGCAGCGTCTACTTGCTGGCGACCGAAAACCTCAACACACTGGTGGACTTCCGCTTCAACAGCACCTACCGCGCCGAGCGCGGCCAAAACGGCATGACCAACGACTGCACGGGTCATAAGGGCGAAGACCGCGTCATTCGCGTGCCGATCGGCACCGCGGTCTACGACGCGGAAACCGGCGAGCTGCTGGGCGATTTGACCCAGAAAGACCAAAAACTGCTGGTCGCCAAAGGCGGCTGGCACGGCCTGGGCAATATCCGCTTCAAAAGCAGCACCAATCGCGCGCCGGAAAAAGCCACGCCGGGCACGCCGGGCGAACACCGCCTGTTGCGCCTGGAGCTGAAAGTCATCGCCGACGTGGGGCTGCTGGGCCTGCCCAACGCCGGCAAATCCAGCCTGATCCGTGCCGTGTCTTCGGCCAAGCCCAAAGTCGCCGACTACCCGTTCACCACGCTCTATCCCAACCTGGGCGTGGTGCGGGTGGACGAATTGCGCGGTTTCGTCATGGCCGACATCCCCGGCCTGATCGAAGGCGCCGCCGAAGGCGCGGGCCTGGGCCTGAAATTCCTCAAACACCTGTCGCGTACCCGCTTGCTGCTGCACGTGGTTGACGTCGAGCCCTACGAAACCATGGAACACCCGGTGGTGTCGGCCAAAAAAGTCATCGCCGAACTGGGCAAATGGAGCCAGGAACTACTGGAAAAACCGCGCTGGCTGGTGCTCAACAAAATCGACCGCCTGGAAGCGGAGCTGGTGGAAGAACGCTGCCGCCACATCATCGACGGCCTGGGCTGGAGCGGTCCGGTGTTCCCGATTTCCGCCGTCAAAGGCGACGGCCTGAAAGACTTGATCTACGCCGTCATGGATTTTCTTGACCAGGAAAACGCACGCGATGAAGAGCAGAGCTGACTTTTCCCAAAGCGAAAGAATCATCGTCAAAATCGGCAGTTCGCTGCTGACCGGCGGCGGGCGCGGCCTGGACCAGACCGCCATCGCCGCCTGGGTGCAACAAATCGCCGAACTGCGCCGCCGCGGCCAGGAAGTCGTGCTGGTCTCCTCCGGTTCCGTGGCCGAAGGCATGAGCCGGCTGGGCTGGAGCAGCCGCCCGCAGACCCTGCACGAACTGCAAGCCGCCGCCGCCGTCGGCCAGATGGGCCTGATCCAGCTCTATGAATCTCTGTTCAAGCAGCACGGCTTCCACGCCGCCCAAGTGCTGCTCACCCACGAAGACCTGTCCGACCGCCAGCGCTACCTCAACGCCCGCAGCACCTTGCTGACGCTGTTGAAGCTGGGCGTGGTGCCCATCATCAACGAAAACGACACCGTCGCCACCGAAGAAATCCGCTTCGGCGACAACGACACGCTGGGCGCGCTGGTCGCCAACCTGGTGGAAGCCGACTTGCTGGTCATCCTCACCGACCAGAACGGCCTGTACGACGCCGACCCCGGTCTCAAGCCCGACGCCAAGCTGATCAGTCAGGCCAGCATCAACGAACCGGGCTTGCTGGCGATGGCCGGCGGCAGCCGTAGCGGCCTGGGCCGGGGCGGCATGTCCACCAAAATCAGCGCCGCCAAACTGGCCGGACGCTCCGGCGCCGCCACCGTCATCGCCCCCGGCGCCGCCCCGGCGGTGCTGACGCGGTTGCTGGACGGTGAAAACATCGGCACCTTCCTGGTGCCGGACGTAGAACCGTTATTGGCACGCAAACGCTGGCTGGCCGGACGCCTGCAAGTAAAAGGCACGCTGATTTTGGACGAAGGCGCGGTAAAGGTATTGCGCGACGCCGGTAAAAGCCTGCTGCCCATCGGCGTCACCGCGGTGGAAGGTGAATTCCAGCGCGGCGACCTGGTGTGCTGCCGCGACACACACAGCAAGGAAATCGCCCGTGGCCTGGTCAACTACGGCAGCGAGGAAGCGCGCCTGATCCTGCGCCAACCCAGCAGCCGCATCGCCGAATTGCTGGGCTATGTGGATGAGCCGGAATTGATACACCGGGATAATCTGGTGTTGGTATAAATTCCGAGCATGGCGGCTGACTTTGATGTGAGCGGGGAGCACGCAGGATGCGCCGAACGAAAGCCGCCGCGAAGCGGAATCACTAAGGCTTCTTGAAGGGAGACGCATCGTTCGTGGCTACAAGCAAGCCGCACCGTTTTGTATATGGGCATGAGGGTAAATAATGGCCGCAAAGTATATTAATCCTTATACGGACTTTGGCTTTAAAAAGCTTTTTGGCGAAGAAGGCAGCAAGGATTTATTAATGGATTTTTTAAATCAATTATTGCCATCCTATCATCAAGTGGTCGACTTAAGTTTTAAAAATCCAGAGAAAGTTCCAAGTACACCGAAAGAACGCAAAGCCATTTTTGACATCTACTGTCAAACCGCAAAAGGCGAGCGGTTTATTGTGGAAATGCAAAAAGCGAAAGTGAACTTTTTTAAAGACCGCGCCTTATTTTATTCAACTTTTCCGATAAAAGAGCAGGCAAAGAAAGGAGTGTGGAATTTTGAATTAATGCCGGTTTATTTTATTGCGATTTTAAATTTTCATCATGATGAGGAAGATGAAAGGCGCAAATTTCGGCGGGATGTGTGTTTAAAAGACCAGGATGGCGATGTTTTTTATGATAAATTCCATTTCAAATTTTTACAAATGCCGTTATTTACAAAGCAGGAAGATGAGTTGGAAACGCATTTTGATAAGTGGATTTATTTTTTAAAAAATTTGGAAAATTTTGACCATATTCCCAGTGTGTTAAATGAGCCAATTTTTCAAAGAGGCTTTGAAATAGCCGAGCTTTCGCATTTGACGCCGCGACAATTTGATGCGTATCAAAAAAGTTTGCTGGAGTATTCGGAGGTCAAGAACGTGAGTGACACGGCTTTTGAGGATGGAATGAATGAGGGTCTTGTTAAGGGAAGAACTGAGGAAAAATACAATGCGGCCAAGGCGTTGAAAAACAAAAAGCTTCCACTTGAGTTTATTATGGAAATAACCGGGCTGGGTGAGGCTGAAATTGAAAAGCTGTAAAGACTCGCACAATCAAAAAGTTTGAACTGTGGTACGCACAGCACGTAGGATAATGCGAGGCCAACATAATCAGCGTCGCCGCGTACCCGGCTTGTATTTCAATAATGGTAACGGCACTGCGCGATAATTACACCATTATCAACCACCTTATAAACAAGACGATGTTCAAGATTGATGCGCCGCGACCAATAACCAGACCAGTCATGTTTTACAAGATCATGAGTCTAAAATAAGGTCATGTTGCTGAACATTACCTGCTTCAATTTCGACAATAGCTTGATTTAAACGCTGTGCATTTTTAGGGCTTCTCATTAAATAAGCGGTTTCCTCGTAGGATTTAAAATCTTCCAATGAAACGATAACCGCAGGCTTGCCGTTTGGGCGAGTAATTAAAATCGGAACGTGGTCATCATTCACGCGGTCGAATGTGTCAGCTAAATTTGCTTCAAAAGCTGAATAAGTTAATGTATTCAGGTTTTAACGCATCTATCCATTCAACAGGGTTAGCTTTCAAAAGCTCGTAATTCAAAGGTCAAAGTTTTGCTCCGCGAGAACACGCCTACAACACCTCAAGCGCCACGTAACTGCCGTTGTAGTCGTAGCCCCCCCGTGGATGTGCCGAACGAAAGGAGGCGCATCGTCGCGGCTCGCGATTCAAGAGGCCTTAACTTTTCCGCGAGGACGCGGCGGCTTTGATGCGGTTCGCCGACTCAGCGCATATATGGACTCCTCCCGATTGCAAGCATTTTCTCGTTGATCGCGTCGGTCAAGTAACGCAGTTGCTGCCATATATCCGGCCTGTTGATGAGGTGGTTGTGTCC
>SCQD01000178.1 GCA_004299145.1 Methylococcaceae bacterium
CCAAGGTGCTTCCTCAATAAGTTTTTGCAGTTCACTTTCTGGGGTGTCTTTGGAATCCTTGAGTCTTTCAAGGCGGCGTATGATTTGAATTCGTTTTTGAACTGCACGACCGAATGTCGCAGTTTCTGCCAATTTTGCCGTACGTAAAATGTCGTTTACAACACTGAGGGGTGTTGCGTTTTCGTCGCCAGCTTCACGCAATTTTTCGTCAAGTGTGCGAAGTGGGGCCAACATTAAGCTAAGTTGCACCATGTCTTCGCACATTTGTTGGTCATAAACTTCATCGCCACGCATGGATTTTCCTAGCATTTTTGCAACTTCAATTGCACCATCACGTAAATCTTTCTGGTCTTTTCCTGGAAATTCTTGTTTGACTCGTTCTTCGACGTTTCCTTCCTTGAGAAAAATATCCATCGTTGTTTGACGCATTGGATTCCGAGCCAGTTTTCCAATATGTTCGACGATTTTTTGTCCCCACTTTTGAAATGCAGCGCCTAATTCGTGTGACCAAAGAATATCGCGCCTATCCGTTTGGATAAGGTCTTCTTCTTCATCAAGCCAATCGGCATGAAGCATGCCTATTATGTAGCTACGAATTCCAAACTCGCCAGTAAACCCAGAAGCGCGGTTGAATACCGTGGTTTGAGCGGCAAATTTTCCTCGACAATAAATACGTACTCCTGCCATCAGTTCATCTTTATACGCCTCCTTGGCATAGGCAATCCACCCAACTACTGGATAAAACTTATTTTCGACCTCAAAACCCGATGTAAGTCCATTTGTTGTCCCATCGGGCTTTTCAACAACATAACCTGAAGACGAGGATTGCGATATGGTTGGATGTTGCCCCTTAAACTCGATTTTTGTCCCAGGCATTATGGATACGTCAAAATTACCGACGTCTTTTCGATGTTCGGGATGAGAAACTGCTTTTGAAGTGTCTTCCAAAACAATCCGCCAGTTCTCTGAAGACAAACCGAATCGTTGGGAGAGCTGGCGCCCGAGTTCATCTATAGTACCGACGTATCGATAATCAAAGTCTCGCAGTATGACTTTTGTATAAGTCTCCTCACTTAACGTTCCATCAAGGTTGCCAACTTCAGGCTCGTAGTCTTCTTCCGAGTCCTCCAAGATGTATTCTTTATTAAGAATGACGTGAGCAACGCGATAACCTTCTTGCTCATTATCACTAGTTTTTCCACCGCCAGCGCTTATTATTTCCACAACTCGGCAAACCCCGAATGGCGCTAGCTTGCCGACGCCTTTTCTTCCCATGACTTTGCGTCCATGTTTTTTCGACAAGTCGCCACGCCTAGGATCTCTTCGACGCTCCGAGCCAACGACAAGGTAAAACGCCTGCAGTTCTTCGGGGCACATGCCTACTCCATTGTCTTCGACCTCAATGGAAACAGCTTTTGATTGAAGCTTGCCACCAACTTTTGATGCCAAATACTGCCCCATCGGTGCGCGTACCGTCACGATTTCAGCGTCAGCGTCATAGCTGTTAGAAATCAGTTCGGCGATGACTGCGTAAGCCCTGTCGTAAAGCTTTACTCCTAGTTTGTCCACAGTCATGCGGTTAATCCGCATCTTGTAGCTTTGCTTCATTTCTCCGCTACTCCATCACTTTGAATTTGTGAGTACCAGTGCCTAATTGCACGAATTTTTGTACAATACTTTATATTGTAAGTTCAATCGGTTACACGCATAAATAATGCTAAAGACTTTTTGCCTCTATTTTGAAAGCGAAAACGCCGGCGGTTCTGAAGTAGGATGCAATAGTATCGAGGGCATGAAACCTACGATACACACCCCGGGGCGTTTCCAATAGGCGTTCTGAGTTGCTGCATCTCAACAGCAATCGAAAATCATCGTTGCTGTCGACTGCTCGAACGAATTGCAGATTGTCCACGCGGGTTCCCGCAAAGTTTTCACAATTCCGAATGCTGTCCAACGTATGGATCGGTCAAAAAGGCTGATCGAATGCATCGATTTTATGTAATTATTCGATCGATACCAATCAATCGTTTGTAATGGACAATATCTCACCGAAAAAACGCAGTTGGCAAATGAGCAGGGTTCCTACTAAGGATACTAAGCCGGAACTTGCGATCCGGCGACTTTTGCACAGTTGCGGCTATCGATATATGTTGCATGCCAAGGAGCTTCCTGGAAAGCCTGATATTGTTTTCAAAGGAAAACGCAAGGTGATTTTCGTGCATGGATGCTTTTGGCATCGCCATCTAGGGTGTAGGTTTACTACGATGCCGAAAAGCCATGTTGAGTTTTGGGCGGGAAAATTTGACAAAACTATGGCAAGAGATGCAAAGAATGTTGCTGCGCTTGAGGCTATGGGATGGGGGGTATTGACGATCTGGACTTGCGAATTGAAGGATGTGGAAAAGTTGGAAGCAAAACTTTTCAGATTTCTGGCGTGAACATTACCGTACTGTTAGGGCAATGCATTACGCGCGCAAAACGCCTATTATCCTTATTGGGCCGGCAGCCGTTTATTGTTGTCCGATTTGTACCCCGGCAAGTTTGTCAAAAACTCGGAACTGTTCCAGGGTTACTTGGCCGACCCTACCGTGTTCGGCGCCAGCACGCGCTTTCAAAACCCGATACACCGGCCCGGCAATTACCAGTCTTACGGCAACCCTGCCCAAGGCTGATAAAGATGATCGGCGTGTATGCCCAGCAAGGCCAGCAAGCGGCCCACGGTTTCGTCGATGAGTTTTTCCAGGGTTTTGGCGCCGCCGTAAAACGCCGGCAAGGGCGGGTAGATGATGCCGCCCATTTCGGTAACGGCGGCCATGTTGCGGATGTGCGCCAGGTTCAGCGGCGTTTCCCGCGGCACCACGATCAGCCGGCGGCGCTCTTTCAGCGTGACGTCGGCGGCGCGGCTGATGAGGTTGTCGCCGAAACCGTGCGCCACGGCGGCCAGGGTTTTCATGGAGCAAGGCGCGATGATCATGCCTTGCGTGGCGAAACCGCCGCTGGCGATGGCGGCGCCTATGTCATGGATGCCGTGCGTCACGTCGGCCCAGGCTTGCAGGTCTTTGCGGTTCAGATCCAGTTCGTGTTTCAGGTTCAACAAACCCGCTTCGGAAATGACCAGGTGGGTTTCCCAGCCGCCCAACTCCCGCAGCACTTGCAGCAGACGCAAGCCATAAACGGCGCCGGTGGCGCCGGTCATGCCGATCACCAAGCGTTGCGGCGTCATGGCGCCCAGCGCCCGGCCATGCGGTCGGCGGCGTCGACCAGCGCGTTTATCATGGCCTCGCCATCCGCGACGTGGCTTACCCCCGGCAGCACGTGCAATTCCGAATCCGGCAGCGCCCGGTGCAGCAGAAATGCCGCTTCCGGCGCACAGACCCGGTCGTCGCGGCCATGGATGATGATGCACGGTAAATGGGCGATGGCGGGGCAACCGTCCAACAGCGGCTGCTCCGCCAGAAAGTGGCGGTGCACGGCATAGTGCAATTCGATTTGGGTTTTGTGCAGCTGTTCCAAAGTGACGTGTTCAGCCGAAGGCGGGCCGCCCTGATGCCCTTCCCCCAATGTCACCAATTCCGACCATTGCAGCCAGGCGCGCGCGGCGCGGCGCTGAGCCAGTTGATCCTTGCTGGTCAGCATGGCGTACAAGGCTTTGAGCGGGGCGCGCCGCCCCTGCGGCGGCAAAAAATCCAGCAAGCGTTGCCAGGCCTCCGGATAAATGCGCCCGGCGCCGTCGGCCAAGAACCAGGCCAAATCGCGGCTTCTGGCCAGAAAACTGCCGCGCAGGATCAGACCGTGCACGCAGTCGGGGTGTTTTTGCGCATACGCCAGGGCCAGCGCAGCTCCCCAGGAGCCGCCGAACAACAGCCAGCGCTCGACTTGCAGGTGCAGGCGGAGTTTTTCCATGTCCTCCAGCAGGTGCTGCGTGGTATTGGCGCGCAAGCCGCCTTGCGGCGTGGAACGTCCGGCACCGCGCTGGTCCAGCAGAATGGCGCGGTAGCGCTGCGGATCGAAAAACGCCCGGTGATGCGGTTTGCAACCGGAACCGGGGCCGCCGTGCAAAAACAACACCGGCAACCCAGAAGGATTGCCGCATTCTTCGACATATAAAAGGTGACCGTGGTCCACCGGAATGCGGTGAACGGCGTAGGGCTCCAGGGGGGGGTAAAGGTTTTTCATGGCGCTATTCTAACAGGCATACCGGGAAGAGAGGCTGAAGCGGCTTAGCCTGGAACCGTGAAAAAACCGATTGGATTGCCTAAAGGTTGTAAACGGCAATGCAGTGGGTTTATTCAAAATTGCTCAAATCCAGTATGTCTTTCGGCCTTCCACTGGCCTGCTTGTTTTTTTTAAAGTCCGCCAAGCCAATCACCAACATTTGAACGCTTTCATATTCAACCAACAGACGGTTGGGAAAACACTGCGCAAAACTTACTCCATCCGGCTTGGTGACTATATCGATACGAAAGGGAGGGTATCCCAACTGAATGACATTGCCGCTTTCCGAAAAATCCTTTTCCGTCAATCCCATCGAAGAAAAACCAAACTCATCCATCACCCGGATCATTTTCCGCGCATTTTCCAGTGTGGGATTTATCCAAACGTCCAGATCGCCGGTATACCGCGGATACCCGTGTATACCCAAGGCATATCCGCCGATGATAAGGTATTCGACATTATGCCGGTTTAATAACCCGACAAACTCTTTGAAGTCTTGACTCCACATTTTTGCTGAACTCTAGATATTGTTTGCGTAATATTTCGATAGCGTCCAATCTCTCGGTTACCGGACGGGATAACCAATAGGCGTAGTCGGACGGTTGATCTTTTAAGGATACTACTTTTATTACCTTTTCCATCGACGAATATCCATCAGGCAAAATGTGTGTGTGTAAGTTTTAAATGGCAAACCACAATTCATATGGTATCAAGCATGGCAACCATTGCCTGCCGAATTCTACCACCAGGACCAACAGGGCGCTGCATTGCAAAAATCCGCCGGCTGTCGGCATTATTTAAAGCAACGAGCGGTAAGGGGGCCATCTCCCGTAGCGGCAAAACGGCCATTGCACTCAGCCCTGCGCCAACCACAAGACATAACCCGTCTCCTTCCCCCGGCTCTGGTAAAATCCAAGGCTACGCATTTTTGGAAGTTTACCGTGCCGTCCCATCTTATCCGCATCGCTACCCGCAAAAGCCCTCTGGCCCTGTGGCAAGCCCGCCACGTGGCGGAGCGCCTGCAACACCTCCGCCCCGGCCTGCAAACGGAATTGGTCACCATGACCACCCGCGGCGATAAATTATTGGATGCTCCTCTCTCCAAAGTGGGAGGTAAAGGCTTGTTCGTCAAAGAATTGGAGCAAGGCTTGCTGGACGGCCAGGCCGACATCGCCGTGCATTCGATGAAGGACGTGCCGGTGGAGTTTCCCGCAGGGCTGCACCTGACGGCCATTCTGGAACGGGAAAACCCTTACGATGCCCTGGTGTCCAATCATTACGCCTCCTGGCGGGACTTACCCCAAGGTGCGCGCATCGGCACCTCCAGCCTGCGCCGCCAGTGCCAGATCAGCGCGCAAAGACCCGACTGCCAAATCCTCATGCTGCGCGGCAACGTCAATACCCGTCTGGCAAAACTGGACGCGGGTGAATTCGACGCCATCCTGCTGGCCGTGGCCGGACTCAAGCGTTTGGGATTTGCAGACCGCATCCGCGAAGTCCTGGCGCCGGAGCTCAGCCTGCCGGCCATGGGCCAGGGCGCCATCGGCGTGGAGTGCCGCAGCGACGACGCCAAAACCAACGCCTTGCTGGCGCTGCTGCACCACGCCGACAGCGCCGTGTGCGTGACGGCGGAGCGGGCGCTGAACGCCGGACTGCAAGGCGGCTGCCAGGTGCCCATCGCCGGCTTTGCCGAACTCGACGGCGATCGATTGCGCTTGCGCGCGCTGGTGGGATCGCTGGACGGCCAAACCATTATCCGTGCTGAAAGCGTGGCCGCGCGCACCGCAGCCGTTCAACTGGGACAGGCGCTGGCCGAAGATTTGCTGGCCAGGGGCGCGGGGCAAATCCTGCAAGCCGTGTATGGCAATCAGACTGCAACAATCCGCTGAATCGTTACAAATCATGGCCGCCTCACTGCCTTTATCCCGCTACACCGTTTTAGTCACGCGCCCGCTGGAGCAATCCCAGGGCTTGTGCCAAGCCATCGCGGACTTGGGCGGCGAAGCCGTGGTTTTTCCGGCTTTGGCCATCGAAGCCTGCGCCGATGCCGCAGCCGCGGCCCGTCTGATGCGCATCGACGATTACGACTGGGCCATTTTTATCAGCGCCAATGCCGTGCGTTACGCGCAAATAGCCGCCGACAATGGCATAATTCCGCCCATATCCACCGTGCGAATCGCCGCCATAGGCGCGGCCACGGCGGCGGCTTTGAACGAGGCGGGCATCACCCCCCAACTGGTGCCGGGCGAGCCCGGCGACAGCGAAGCATTGGCGGCCATGGATGAATTACAGCAGGTATCCGGCCGGCGCTGCCTGATCGTGCGCGGTGCGGGAGGGCGCGAATGGCTGGCCGATACTTTGCGCGAACGGGGTGCGCTGGTGGAATACGCCGAAGTCTACCGCCGCGTCAAACCGAACGCCGACGCCGGGCCATTACTGCAACGCTGGCGGCAGGGGCAGATCCACGCCGTGCTGGTGAGCAGTGGTGAAACCTTGAGCAACCTGGCGGCCATGATCGGCTTCGAGGGCTTGGCGCTGCTGTGCAAAACACCCCTGGTGACGGTCAGCGAACGGGTACGCGAGCAAGCCCTGGCCATGGGCGTGCGCCGGGCATGCAGCGCCGCCGGAGCCTCCGACGCCGCCTTGGTAAACGCAGTGACGGTGCTTTTGACCGGCACGGCGAGTGAATTAACTCCATCACGGGAATCCCCTATTGTGACTGACCAGGACACTCCATCAACCGGTCATGGCGCGCAAACCGCCCCTGCACCAACCCACGCGGCCACTCCTGAGCCCACGCCTCCCGCAACCGCTGTTACCGCCCCCCCCTCCCCCGCTGCCGACGCCGCATCGCCCAACCCAGCCCCGGCAGCTCAAACGGCACAGACAGCGCCGCGCCCTGCCGACGCGCCCACGCCGGCGACCGGCGGCGGCAAAAAAGCCAAAGACAAGCCCATCAAGCCACCCCGGCGTTCCTGGATAGGTTATGCCGTGCTGCTGGGCGTGGCCGTTATCGCCACCGGCGGCTATTTTTTAATCCAGCAAATCCGCAGCACGCAGGAAGGTCTGGGCGGCGAGCTGAGCAAGGAAGACCAGGCCATCGCCGGCCTGCAAAGCCGTTTCGACATCATGCACAATCAGGTGGTGGCACTGGAAACGCGCCTGGACGGCATGGACACCAAACTGGAACAGGGACTGCGCGAACACGGCAGCCGGCTCGAAGAAAAGCTGACACAGACCCAGTCCGCCATGCAGGCGGATTTGCAAGGCCTGCACCGCTTGCTGGGTAAAACCCGCAGCGACTGGCTGGTCGCCGATGCCGAGTACCTGCTGGGCGCCGCCTTGCAAAGGCTGCACCTGGTCGGCGACATCAAAACCGCCATCGCCGCGCTGGAAGGCGCCGACGAGCGCTTGCGCGAAGCCGGCGATCCGGCGGTATTCAAAGTGCGCGAACAACTGGCCAACGAAATCCGCATTCTCAACAGCTTTACGCCGCCGGACCTGATCGGCGCTTCCTCGCGTTTGCTGGCATTACAGGCCAAGGTCAAAGAGCTGCCGTTGTATTTGCCCCACGCCGGCAAAACCATCAGCCCGGGCACACACGCCGCCACGCCGGCGACACCATCCGATGCCGCACCATTGGTGGACGAAGCGCTGGGCGAACTGGAAAAAATCGTCGTCATCCGCCGCCTGAACAAACCGGTCAACGCCGTGCTGACCCCGGAAGAAACCCTGGTACTGCGTGAAATGCTGCTGCTCAAGCTGGAGACCGCGCGCATGGCGCTGATACGCGGCGACGAAGCCCTCTACAAAAACAGCCTGGCGTCCGCGCGTACCTGGCTGGCGGAAAACTTCGACACCAGTCAGGCGGCGGTGCGCTCCGTGGACGGCGACATCAAAGCTTTGATGGAACAGTCCATTCAGATCAACTATCCCGAATTGGGCAAATCCCTGGCCATGCTGCGCGACATCACCAAGCTGCGCGTTGAAACCGACGGCGCCGTGCAAAACCAGCCACGCGGTAAAGCCCCGCCACCGGCGGCCGAAGCGGCGCCGGCGCAGGATGAAAAGGGAGCGCCGGCACCGTGAAGACTTTCGCCGTCTATACGCTGATCCTGCTGATCCTGCTCGCCGGGCTGCTGGCCGTGATCTACACCACCCTGGTCACCAGCGGCGACCCCGGCTACGTCATCATCGGCCACGGGGAATACGCCATGGAAAGCACGCTGCTGTCCCTGCTGATTTTTCTGCTGGCGCTGTTCATCGTGACGTACCTGACCTTGCGCTTACTGGGCACCATGATCAGTCTGCCCAAATCCATTCAGCAGCATAGCGCCCGCAAAAAAAACCAGCGCTCGCAGGAAGCCTTGCTGATCGGCCTGTATGAATCGGCGCAGGGCAACTGGGAAAAAGCCGAAAAAACCCTGATCCGCCACGCCGCCAACAGCGGCGCGCCGCTGATCCACTATCTCACCGCCGCCCGCGCCGCCCAATCCCGCGGCGCCAGGGAACTGCGCGACGAATACCTGAAAGTCGCCGCGGAAACCATGCCCGAGGCGGAACTGGCCATCGGCCTGACCCGCGCCGAACTACAGTTGTCGGAGAGACAGTTCAACGATGCGCTGGCCAATCTGTCACAGCTCAACAAAATCGCCCCCACCCACGCGGCGGTACTGAAACTGCTGCACCGCACCTATGCCCAGCTGGAAGACTGGGAAGCCCTGCGCAACCTGCTGCCGACGCTGTCGGGCAACAAAGTGATGATGGAAGCGGAAATCAAGCTGCTGGAAACCGAAACCTACAGCGCCCTCATCAAACAAAAAGCCGGCGCCAAAAACGCCGCCGCGCTGAAAGAGCTCTGGAAACACGTCCCCAAGCACATTCGCGCCGTTACCGGCGTACAAACGCTGTACTTTGCCGCCATGATAGAAGCCGGCGCCGGAGCCGACATCGAAAACGATCTGCGCGAACTGCTGGTCAAGGAATGGGAGCAAACCCTGCTGGTGCTGTACGGCTGCATTGAATTGCGCGGCGACGCCGCCAGCGCTCAAGTGCGGTTTCTGGAAGGACTGCTGGTGAAAAAACCCAATGACGCGGTATTGCTCCGGGTCTTGGGACGGCTATGCCTGCGCAGCCGCCTGTACAGCCTGGCGGAACAATATCTGACGCAAAGCCTGGCGGTCGAACCCAGCGTGGAGGCCTACCAGCTGATGGGCGAAGCGCTGACGCAGCGCGGCGACAAAGCCGCCGCCAGCGATTATTACCGCAAAGGCCTGCTGATGGCTTCCAATGAAGTGGTGCAACAGATTGAGGAACATCCCGAAGCCGACTTGCCGATGGAGGAAACCCCGCTCGACGATACCACCGCAGGGAACGACGCAGTGGAAGCCAAATGAGGTCCGATGGCTCGTTTGCCGCTCGCGCTGCTCGTTCCCAAGCTCCGCTTGGGAATGCAGTTCGGGAAGCTCCGGCTTCCCGGCCCTCGCCACGCCGCTACAAAAAAACGTGGCTCGTCGCCCCGGCTCACGCCGCCTTGCAAGTTCCAGTTTCCCATTCCCACCCGGGAAGCCGGAGCTTCCCAGGCCTGGTTCCCAAGCGGAGCTTGGGAACCAGCGGAACCAGCGGAACCAGCGGAATGCGGTAAGTAGCCCATGTCATCCCCCTGCCGCTATATCCTCCTCCTGCTGACCCTACCCTGGCATTCACTCCGGGCTGAAGAAAGGTTGATCGATTTGCCGCTGGAAACTTTGATGGATATGACGATAGACATCACCACCGCTTCGCGCTACCAGGAAAAAAGCAGCGACACCCCGTCGACGGTCATCGTGGTCACCAAGCAGCAAATTCAGGAACGCGGCTACCTCAATCTGTCGCAGGTGTTGCAAGACCTGCCCAATATCGATATCCAGCGCTACGCCTCGCAATTGACTTCCGACCAATACAGCATCCGCGGCATCGCCAAAAATAACGGCTTTTTGATATTGCAGGACGGCATCCGCATCAATTCACCCACCGGTGAGCCCATCCCGGTCAACGACAACTTTCCCATCCATTACGCCAAGCAAATCGAAGTCGTGTATGGGCCGGCGTCGGTCATGTATGGGGCGGATGCGCTGACGGCGGTCATCAACATCATTACCGACCAGGCCGAAGACATCAACGGCGTGGAAACCAAAGGCGTCGTCGGCGAGTACAACAGCTACAGCCACTACGTCAAGGCCGGCAAACAGCTCGGCGAAAACGTTGCCATCATTGCCGGCGGCCACTACAAGGAATCCGACAACCCCGATCTGGGCGGTGATTACCCCAACGATTTTGCCCTGCACGATCTGGTGACGTTTGGCGGTCAAACCGTTACTCCGGCCGGGGACAGAACCGGCTATCGCGGCGAAAGCAGCAGCCATAGCGCCTATGCCAAGCTGACGTTGTACAAAGACTTGGATATCGGTATTAATTACTCGATGTTCAAAGGGCGCAGCGATATCGGCTCGCGGCCCGATTACGCCGATTATGGCGCCGACGCCTATATCAATACCGGCTTGGGCACCGCTTATGCCAATTACCGGCTGCACATCAGCGACAAACTCTCTGGATTTATCCGCGCCAACTACTCCTGGTACGAATTAACCCCGGACAGCCGCTTCAGCAATATCTACAACGACTTCACCCGCAGCGGCGGCTATAAATATGCCTCCGGAGAACGCAAGCAACTGGAAGCGCAGCTGCAATACCAGATTCACCCGGCGCATACCCTCAGCGCCGGCATCAGTCTGGAAGACTATTACGCCATTCCCAAGACGGTGGATCTGGACCATCCTTACAACCCGGACCGGGAACCCAACGCGCAAAATGCTTTTTATGCCGGCACCAACGACGCGTTGCCGGTAAAAATGCAGTATTTCGGGTACGAAAACATCGGCACCTATTTGCAGTGGAGCGCCAACTGGACTTCCATGCTGTCGACCACGGCGGCCATACGCTACGACGGCAACTCCATCTACCCCAACACGGTCAATCCCAAGCTGGGGCTGGTATTCAAGCCGGTCGACAAAGTCGTGGCCAAATTGCTGTACGGCACGGCGTTTCTGGCGCCGTCACCGATGTTTTCCCGCGAACACTATGGCTCGTTCTCCGGACAGCAAAACGCGCAAGGCCAATACAGCGGCGATTTTTTCAATATCCCCAACCCGGCGCTGAAACCCGAGACCATCGACACCGTCGAATTCAACACGGATTACCAGATCACCGACCAGCTGACGCTGGGCGTCAGCGCTTACGCCAACTGGCTGGACGGCATCATTTCGCCCACGTTGACCCCCACGCCGGTCAGCCATTACATTCCGGGCGGATTCATCGCCACGACCCAGCATAACGACAATATCGGCAATTCCATCGCCTACGGCGGCGACCTGCACTTCAACTACCAAAAGCAGTTTTCCGGCTCCGTGCTCAAGCTATGGGGCAACTACAGCCATGCCGACGGCGCATTGAGCCGCAGCGACTCCGGTTTTTCCACCGGGCTGCCGGACGTTGCCGCACACAAAGTCAAGCTGGGGCTTACTTATACGCTGCAAGACAAATACACCATCACGCCGAAGCTGTATTGGATAGGCGCGACCAATTCGTGGCAGACCCAAGCGAACGACCCCGCCGAACTGCAAAACGTCCCGTCTTATGTGCGCCTGGATTTATACCTGAGCGCCAAGGTCATGAAAAATCTGTCCTTGTTTTTGAACGTCAGCAACCTGTTGGATCAGCGCTACTACAACACGGGCGACCGCTACGATTCGTCGTTGGTCTATTCCCCACAAGACCCCAGGATAGTCAGCGGTGGATTTATTTATCAGTTTGGCGATTAAGAAAACGAGTCGAATGAGGCCGCAATGATGAAACGCCGCCTTTATCTGGTGACGCTGATACCGTTGTTAGGTGCGCAAGCACTATTTGCACAGGAAGACGCCAAGCTGATCGAACTCTCCCTGGAAGAACTCATGCACGTAACCGTGAATACCGCGTCGAAAGAAAATGAAGCCATCGGCAATGCGGCGGCGGTGATCAACACCATTTCCCGCGAAGAAATCAGCCGTTTCGGCGCCAATACTCTGGCCGAAGTCCTGGAGCGCTCGACCAGCCTATTGATGACCGGTTCGCACATGTACGGGCAAAACGTCGCCTCCCTGCGTGGCGATCTGGCGACGCACATCGACAATCACGTGCTGTTCCTGCTCAATGGCCGTCCGGTGCGTGAAGGCATGTTCGGCGGCTTGAACTATTCGCTCTATTCCGCTTTTCCGCTGGCGATGATCGATAAAATCGAGGTCATACGCGGGCCCGGCTCGGTACTGTACGGCTCCAATGCCTACAGCGGCGTCATCAACATCATTACCCGCAAAAGCGGGGAGGCGGGCACGACCACGCGCATTGCCGCCAAAGGCGGAACCTACAACTCCCAAGGCGTCGAAGCCAGCCATTTCTGGAACAGCGGCGATTTGAAGCTCAACGGCGGCATGCAGTTTTTCCACACGGACGGCTGGCATTTCCAAGGCGTCGACGAGCGGGGCGTGGACAATTCCGCGCCTTGGGGCAACGGCAATCTTGCCCTGTTCGCCAATGGTCAATACCGGGAGCTGAACGTGGATTTTCTCTGGACCAGCACCGAGCAAACCCACTGGGGTGCGCTGCCGGTATGGGTCGGCAATCAGGCCACCCAGATGGACAAGCTGTTTTTCAACGTGGGCTGGGATCACCGCTTTACCGACCACTGGCGCTTGAACGTCAACGGCACTTACAACACGTTCAACAACCATCTGCTGCTACCCACGTCGGTGGACGGCGCGCCGCCGCAATGGCTGCCCAACAGCCAGCTGAGCCGCGACGGACTGTTCGAAGCCACCCATTTTTTTGAATACGGATCGTGGAAACTGCTGTTCGGCAGCAGCGTCAACGTGATGTCGGGAACGGAACTGACCCGCTACGGCAGCCGGATCGCCAACACCGAAATTGCCGATTTTATTCAGCCCTGGTACAGCCTTTACACCCAGGTGGATTATCAAGTTTCCGACGCTTTGAAACTCACCGCCGGCGGCCAGGCCATCAAAACCCGCCAGGAAGCCTGGGGCGCCGTGCCCAGGGCCGGGGTTATTTATCATTTCAACCGGGAAAGCGGCGTTAAAGTGTTGTACGGCGAGGCATTCCGCGCGCCATTCCAGTTCGAGAACAACATCGACGTACCCGGCGTTTTGATCGGCAACGCCTCCATCCGTCCCGAAACGGTGGGAACGCTGGATTTACAGGCCTTTTACCACGGCGCCCATCACCAACTCGCCCTTACTTACTTCAACAGCCTGCAAAGCGAACTCATCGGCAGAATCCCCACGCCGGACGGCATCACCAACACCTTCACCAACAAGGGCGAATTGTCGATCCAAGGCGTGGAACTGGAAGGCAAGCTGGCTTGGGATGACTGGTTCCTCACGTCGTCGGCCACTTACCAGAGCAATCGCACCGACGGCGGCGTCGATAATTACACGACCATCCCCAACGTCATGGCAAAACTGGGGCTCAGTTATAAAATCACTTCCCAATTCACGGCAGGCGTGTTCAACAGCTTTTTTACCCATTATCACGACGTGCAAAACCACTTTCCCAACGCGTCGTTTACCACGCAATACGTCAACCCGCCCCCCAAATCGTTCGACTTGATGACGCTCAAACTGGATTTTGATTTGGGCGCTTACATAGGCGGCAACCGCCCCCTGAAAACCACCCTATATGCATACAATCTGCTGGATGAAAAAATATACCAGCCGGAATTCAATCGTGGACGCATCAATTCGATTCCCGCCAAACAGGGGCGGAGTTTTTATTTTGGCTTTGAATACGCTTTCTGAATATGTGGGATTTTTTATTTAAGCCGATACGCCTGCCGCGCCGCCTGCACGCCGCCTGCGGCTTGTTCGCTTTGCTGGCGATGCTGGGCCTGTCTTTGTCCGCCGCCACCGCCGCGCAAACCGGCGAAGCCGAACTCAAAGTCGCCTTTCTGTTCAACTTTTTAAAACTGACCGAATGGCCCGATATCGGCAGCTCGGAAACAGTAGACCTTTGTCTGGCACGCATCGATCCTTTCGACAGCGCCCTGGATATTTTTCAAGGACAACAAATACAAGGCAAGCCGGTAAAAACGCGCATACTGGAATCGGCAAAAAATCTCCCCGGCTGCCGCTTATTGTTTATTCCCGACAGCGACAAGGTCGGCGCTATCCCGGCCTGGCTGGAAGCCGCGGCCAGCCTGGCCGTGCTGACCGTCAGCGACCGCACCGGTTTTATCGATCACGGCGGCATGATCGGCTTGATCATTCTCGACAACAAATTGCGGTTCGAAGTCAACCTGGAACCCGTTCAGCACAGCGGCCTGAAACTGCGCGCGCAACTCCTGCAACTGGCACTGCGTGTCGAGGGAATAAGACCATGAGTATTCAGCGATTTTGGGACTTGCCCATCGCCGACCAGTTGCGGCGCATCATGGTCTACATACTCAGCGGCGTCATGACGCTGACGCTGCTGGCGGAAGGCGTGCACGAAATGAATAAATCGTTCGACGCCACCCGCAACCAGCTGACCTCGCTGGCCGAGGTCATCGCCAGCAACACTCAGGGCGCTTTTCTGTTCAATGACACCGAAAGCGCCAGACAAACCCTGGCTTCGCTGCAAGCCATGCCGGATATCGAGTTTGCGGAGCTGAGCAAACCCGACGGCACCTCGTTCTCCAACTACCGCCGCGTCACCGGCGCCCCCTCCCCTTACTTGGCCTGGCTGCCCGACGATTGGCGGCAAATGACCCTGGACCGGCCCATCCTGCTGGACGGCAATACCCTGGGCAACCTAAAAATAAACGCCAACTTATATCTGATGTGGCATCGCTTCGGCTTCAGCCTGATCATTTCGACGCTGATCCTGGGCGTGGCGTTTTTCTGCGCCTGGCTGCTGATACGCCGCCTGGCCACGCGCCTGACTCAGCCCATCGTCGAATTGTCGGCAACCGCCAGGCGTTTGTCGGAAAATTCCGACTACGACATCCAGGTCGAGAAGCGCGGTACGGATGAAGTGGGCGAACTGGTGGACGCATTCAACGCCATGCTCAAGCAAATCCGCCAGCGTGACGCGGAACTGCGCACGCACCGGGACAACCTCAAGCTGGAAGTGGAAAAGCAAACCGCAGAACTGCGCGAAGCCATGGAAGCCGCCCAGGCCGCCAGCATCGCCAAATCGCAGTTTCTGGCCAGCATGAGCCACGAAATCCGCACGCCGATGAATGCCATCATCGGCATGGCGGATTTGCTGCAGGACACGCCGCTGACCGACGAACAAAAAGAATACGTCCACATCTTCCACCTGGCCGGCGAAAACCTGCTCAACCTGATCAACGATATTCTGGACCTGTCCAAGGTCGAAGCCGGACGCATCGTGCTGGAACACCTGCCTTTCGATCTGTCGAAAATAGTGGAAAACACCTGTGACGTATTGGCGGTGCGTGCGCACGAAAAGCACCTGGAAGTCGCTTGCGATATCGACCCTGAAGTGCCGCTGAACCTGGTGGGCGATCCGACGCGGTTGCGCCAGGTGCTGTTCAATCTGGTCGGCAACGCCATCAAGTTCACCGAACAAGGCGAGGTACTCGTCGAAATTGGCCGTCATAACAGTGGTCACGATGACGGCAAGACGGTCGAATTGTTGTTCTCGGTGAGCGACACCGGCATCGGCATCGAACCCGACGTGCGCGAACACATTTTCGACAAGTTTTCCCAGGCCGATTCCTCCACCACCCGCCTGTACGGCGGCACCGGCCTGGGACTGACCATTTCCAAAGGACTGGTGGAACTGATGGGCGGGCGCATCTGGCTGGAAAGCGAACCCGGCAAGGGCAGCACTTTCTTTTTCACCGCCCGCTTCAACGTCGCCGACCGGCCGCAGCCCGAGCATCACCACCTGGGCAGCCATACCGAACTGCAGGACATCAAAGTCCTGATCGTGGACGACAACGACACCAACCGCCTGATTCTCAACCGCGTGCTGACCGGTTGGGGCATGCGCGTCGGCGAAGCCGACAACGGCCCGGAAGGCTTGGCAAAGCTGGCCCGCGCCAGAACCGAAGGCAAGCCCTACCGGCTGCTGCTGCTGGATGGACGGATGCCGGTCATGGACGGCTTCCAGGTGGCCGAACTGATCCGCGACAACCCGGCGCTGGTGGGACTGACGGTGATGATGCTCACCTCGGACAACCGCAAAAACGACAGCGTGCGCGCGCGCGAACTGGGCGTGGAAACCTACATGGTCAAACCCATCAAGCGCAAAGAACTGCTGAACGGCTTGCTGAAAGCGCTGAGCGCCCTGCAAAAACCCGCCGACGCCGTACCCGTCGCCACTGCCCTGCCGGACATCGGCGCGCTGCGCATCCTGCTGGTGGAAGATTACGTTTATAACCGCAAAGTCGTGCAAGGCTATTTGAAGAATACCCGGGCGCAGGTCGACATCGCCGAAAACGGCCAGTTGGCGCTGGAACACTTCAAAATGGGCCGCTACGACCTGGTACTGATGGACATGCAGATGCCGATCATGGACGGCTACACCGCCACGCGCGAAATCCGCCGCTACGAGCGTGATCGGGGCCTGACGCCAACCCCCATCATCGCTTTATCGGCCTTCGCGCTCGAAGAAGAAATCAGCAAAAGTCTGCAGGCGGGCTGCGACGACCACCTGTCCAAGCCCATCAAAAAGCGCGAGTTGCTGGAGTGCCTGGCCCGTTACGGCACGCTGGACGCGGCAGGTCCCGCCGTAGCCGTCCCCATGGCCGTCATCCCGTCGACGGCGGATCACATCGTGCGCGTCGATCCGATATTCCAGGAGCTCATCCCCGACTTTTTCGACAGCTTGCGTGTAGACATCGCAGCCATGCACGCAGCGGTAAGCGGCAGCGATTACGCCGCCATACGCGCGACGGCGCACGACATCAAGGGCGCCGGCGGCGGTTTCAACATCCACGCCATTTCCGCCATCGCCATGGCGCTGGGCGAGGCCGCCAAGGCGCAGGACAGCCGGCGCACCCAGCAACACTTGCAGGAGTTATCCAGCTACCTGGATCGGGTACAGGTGAGTTTCGAATAAGGAGCATCCCGCCATGAAGACACCCGCCGACCAACTGCGCAGTCTGCTGGCCCGCCCCGGCATGCTGCTGCTCCCCGGCTGTTACGACGCTATCTCCGCCAGGCTGATCGAAGCCGCCGGCTTTGCCGCCGGTTTCATGAGCGGTTTCGCCGTGTCAGCCGCGCGCTTGGGGCTACCGGATACCGGACTGATTTCCTATAGCGAATTGCTGGAACAAGGACGCGGCATTTGCAGCGCGGTGCACATACCGATGTTCGGCGACGGCGACACCGGCTTCGGCAACGCCATGAACGTCAAACGCACCGTACAAGGCTATGCCGGCGCCGGCTTTGCCTGCATCATGCTGGAAGACCAGGTGGCGCCCAAGCGCTGCGGCCACACCCAGGGCAAAGCCGTGGCGAACCGCGACGAGGCCTTTCTTCGCATCCGCGCCGCGGTGGATGCGCGCGATGCCGGTGCGGACATTCTGATCATGGCGCGTACCGACGCCCGCGGCACCCATGGCATGGACGAAGCCATCGCCCGCTGCCGGCAGTTTCGCGAATTGGGCGCCGACATCACGTTTCTGGAAGCCCCGGAGAGCGTGGAAGAAATGCGGCGCTACTGCCGCGAAGTGGATGGCCCGAAAATGGCCAACATGCTCGAATACGGCAAAACCCCGCTGCTGCCCCCGGCGGAACTGCAAGCGCTGGGTTACCAGCTGGCCGCCTATCCGTTGACCCAGCTCAGCGTGGCGATCAAGGCCATGCGCGCGGCTTTGCAGGACATCAAAAACGGC
Organism: Methylococcaceae bacterium; assembly: GCA_004299145.1. Classification (GTDB taxonomy): domain Bacteria; phylum Pseudomonadota; class Gammaproteobacteria; order Methylococcales; family Methylococcaceae; genus Methylogaea. The sequence continues at coordinate 18,155 of SCQD01000178.1, forward strand.
GAACCGGCCGAGGTGATGGATTTTGAAGACTTGAAAAGCGCGGTGGGGTTTCCGGCGTATTATGCTGAAGAAGAGCGCTATCAAAACCGGTAACTGAACCACACCCGAAAGTTACGCGCATCCTGGGGTATCTGGTCGACGATGGTTTCGCTGCCTGCCGGATTGACGTAGCGCTTGTCAGCGCTTGTCCAAGTTCATCAATTGATCCAGCGGCAGCGTAACCAGCGCTTCCGATGCCAACTCATCACTCAAGGCCGCCCCCGTCCATAGCAGCAATCCCAGGCAGCCACAAAAGCGCCTATAGTTGTTCACTGTAGGTGTTAAGCGAGTTCAAACTCGGCAGGGTCGATTTTCAATTCCTGGGCGATTTTTTTGGCGACGTATTTTTCCTGGTCGTCAAAATTGCCGTCAGCCCCGGCAATGGCGATGATCAGGCGCAGAACCAGGCGCGACGGCTGGTCGTCGGCGCTCATTTTACGAATCGCATCGTAAGTTTTTGCTTCACCCAGGTCCTTGTCCAGTTCCAGCAACGTCGCATAGTTCTGGAAGCACTCCAGCATTTCCTTACTGGAAAATACCGACAAAGCGTCGAAATTTTCGATAAAGCGCAGCATTTTCTGCTTTTCTTCCGCGGAAACCGCGCCGTCGGCCAGGGCGATCAACGCCGACCCGCTCATGCAGGCACGCATGAAATCCTTGTGCCGGTATTTGAGCGCTTCGACCTTGAGTTCGCCGGCGGATTGCTTCAGATTATTCAAAATATCTTGAAAACTCATATTTTCTCCCCATGGATAGCTAAAATTAAAACCTGATTATAACAATACGCTTAAAGTTGCATCAACTTTTGGCGTGCAACCTTTTATAGCGTACCGAAGAAACCAGCGACAAGGTAATCAATACCACGCCGATCAAACCGGTAAACACCTCGGGGATATCCACCACGATACCGGCCAGCATAATGGCGGCCAGCATGCCGATGGCCCAATGCGCGCCGTGTTCGAGAAAAACGTAATCGTCCAGCGTGCCTTTGTTGACCAGAAACACTGTCAACGAACGCACGAACATGGCGCCTATCGCCAAGCCCAGCATGATGACGACGACGTCGCGGGTAATGGCAAATGCACCGATAACCCCGTCGAACGAAAACGAGGCATCCAGGACTTCCAGATACAAAAACCCGGCGATACCTGCGCGTTTGGCGATATTGCTCGCAATCTCGCCTTCGTCCTCACTGGCGAACAGCCGGTCCAGACTGCTGACGCCGATGTGCAAAATCACCCCGGCGACCCCGGCCGTGAGCAAAGCCAGGCGCTGCGCCGCGTCGATGGTCAGATAGTGTTGCATGAGAAACAACACCAGCAGCGCGACCATGACTTCCATGGAATCCAGCTTGCCCAGCGCCGCCAGGCGTTTTTCAATCATGGCTATCCAGTGCAGTTCCTTGGCCTCGTTCAACATGAACGCAAGGAACACCAGCAGCAAAAACATGCCGCCAAACGCCGAAATACCAACGTGGCTGTCTTTCAGGTGGCTGGAATAGGTTTCCGGATGATGCAGCGCCATCAAGGCGACGTCTTCCAACCCCTGTCCGGTAGCGACGGCAACGATGACCAGCGGAAACAACAAGCGCATGCCGAATACGGCAATCAAAATACCCACCGTCAGAAATATCTGCTGCCAGCGGCGGTCCATTTCCTTCAACACCGAGGCGTTGACCACGGCGTTGTCGAAAGAAATGCTGATTTCCATCACCCCCAGCACCAAAGCCAAAGCCATGGCGCCCCAACCATTGCCGCCCGAATGACTGCCCCAGAGGTACGCCCCGCCCAAACACAACAGGGTGACGACGATGGAATACAGAAAATCTTTCACGAGAACTCCTCAATTTGTCGATAAAACCGGTCACAAGGCCACCATCCTACCGTTGCCGGGCCATGACCGTAAAGCAAACCGTTTTATTCCGCTGGGCGCAAGCCGGCCACCTCGGCCACGCTTAAACCGGTTTTGGCGGCGATGGCGGCATCATCCAATATATCCAGCAATGAGAAAGCTCAACAGGATGTCGCAGCTTTCTTCCGATCCAAAGATTTTTTTAAAAGCGAAGTCGGTTTTGGGATTGAGAAAACGCATGGGGTTATTCCAGAACAGCGATGGAGCCGAGGATAGGCGCAAGATTAGCGGGTTTGGCTGTGTCGTGCATCCACTCGGACTACGGCCCCAATAAGTTGCGCATATGGCTGAAAGCGGCCTTGCCGCGTTCCTGCTTTTCTTCGGGCGTGGTTTCTTTGCGTTCGGCCCATTCCAGGTCTTCGGCGGGCAGTTCGTCCAGAAAGCGGCTCGGCAGGCACTCCAGCCACTCGCCGTAACGCTTGCGCTGGCTGCAATAACTGAAAGTAATGGCGCGCTGCGCCCGGGTGATGCCGACATAGGCCAGCCGCCGCTCTTCTTCCAGCATGTTTTGCTCGATGCTGGTTTCGTGCGGCAGGGTGTTTTCTTCCATGCCCACCAGATACACATAGGGAAACTCCAAGCCCTTGGCGGCGTGCAAGGTCATGAGGCTGACGCGGTCGCCGGCTTTTTCTTCTTCGTTGCGCTCCAGAATGTCCAGCAGCATGAGCTTGGCGATGACTTCCGCCAGCGATTTGTCGGCCTCGCCCTCGGCGCCGCTTTCCTTGGCCAGCCGCTCCAGCCAGTCCAGCAATTCTTCCACGTTGCGCCAGCGCCGCTCGGCGCTGGACTGGCTGGTGCTGATTTCTTCCAGCCAGGCGTCGTAGCGCAGTTGCGTGACGAAATCGCGCACCACGGCGAAAGTGTCGCCGCGCTGGGCGCGGTCGGCGACGTCGGCCATCCATTCGCAAAAACGGCGGATGCGCTGCACCGCCTGAGCCGGCAGTTGCTGTTCCAGCCCCAGTTCAAAGCAGGCGGCGAACAGGCTGATGTGGCGCTGGTTGGCGTAAGCACCGAGTTTTTCCAGCGTGGTGGGACCGATTTCGCGGCGCGGCACGTTGACCACGCGCAAAAAAGCCGCGTCGTCGTCCGGGTTCACCAGCAGGCGCAGATAGCCCATGATGTCTTTGACTTCGGCATAGCCGAAAAACGATGGCCCGCCGCTGATGAAATAAGGCACGCCTTGTTCGCGCAGGGCTTTTTCGAACAAGCGTGACTGGTGGTTGCCGCGGTAGAGAATAGCGTAATCGCGGAACTCGCTGCCGTGGCGGAATTTGTGGTGGAGGATGTCGGCGGCCACCTGCTGCGCTTCGGCCAGTTCGTCTTTTTGCTTGAGCACGCGCAGCGGATCGCCGGGGCCGAGCTGGCTCCACAGCTTTTTCTCGAACACGTGCGGATTGTTGGCGATGAGCCGGTTGGCGGCTTTGAGGATACGCCCGGTGGAGCGGTAGTTCTGCTCCAGCTTGATCACTTGCAGGCGCGGAAAATCGGTCTGCAACTGCGCCAGGTTTTGCGGCTGGGCGCCGCGCCAGGCGTAAATGGACTGATCGTCGTCACCCACCACGGTAAAGCGGGCCAGATTGCCGGTGAGCAGCTTGACCAATTGATACTGGGTTTCGTTGGTGTCCTGATACTCGTCGACCAGCAGATAGCGGATGCGGTTGCGCCAGCGTTCCAACACTTCCGGCTGGCTTTGCAGCAGCAATACCGGCAGCAGGATCAAATCGTCGAAATCCACCGCGTTGTAGGCCTTGATCTGGCGCATAAAGTCCACGTACAACCGGGCGGCGGGCAGGGTTTCCGGCGTGGCTTCCTGGAGTGCCCGCTCGGCGGTAATGAACTGGTTTTTCCAGGTGCTGATCTGACGCGCCAGTTCGGCCGCCATATCCGGGTCGCCGTGATTGTGCTTGAGCAGTTCCTTGAGTACCGTCAAGCGGTCGTGCTCGTCGAAAATGGAAATCGACGCTTTGAAACCCAGGGCTTTGTGTTCGCGCCGCAGCATATCCAGCCCCAGCGCGTGAAACGTCGACACGCGCAGGCCTTTGGTCTCGTTGCCGGCAGTCAGTTTGCCGACGCGCGCTTTCATTTCGCGCGCGGCTTTGTTGGTAAAGGTGACGGCGGCGATGTGGCGCGCCGACAGGCCCTGGCGGATCAGATAAGCGATTTTTTCGGTAATGACGCGGGTTTTGCCGCTGCCGGCTCCGGCGATGACCAGCAAAGGCTGGTCGACGGCGCGCACGGCGGCTTGCTGCTGGGGATTGAGAGAGGACATTTCAGCGTGGAAAGCGGAGGTAGCCGCTATTTTAACGGCTTTGCGGTACACTTTATCCATGCAACGAATCGCAAAAACCCGCCAAAAAGCCGGCATACTTTTCCTGGTTTATGCCATAACCGTCACTTTGGCGGGCGTCTGGGTATTCGATTTCCTGACCCATGCCCTCCAAAAAAAGCATCAAGCCTATTTACAAACCATCGCCGACATCCGCGTGCAGCAAATCGGCCAATGGGTGCAGGAACGCCGCGGCAATGCCCTCGCGCTGACCGGCGATGCCGTCTTCTCACAGCAGATTGCCGATTGGCAACAAGGGCGGCAAAGCGCCGAAGTCCGCTCCCAGATACTCACCCGCCTCGCCGCCATCCAGCTCGCCTACCACTACTTCGACATTTCCATCGTGACCGCCGACGGCAAGCCGCTGGTGATCGCCAGGCAGGAAAACAATCTGGGGATAGCCGACCGGGCGTTGTTGCAAAAAGCCATCGCCGGCGGCGCAACCCTGTTATCCAATCTGCACTTCGACGACGCGCAAAACCGCTGGGAAATCGACATGGTGGCGCCGTTCCAAGGCAAAACCCCGGAACAGGCATGGGCGGTTTATATCCACATCGATCCCCGCAGCCAGCTGCTGCCTTTTCTCTGGGAAGAATTCGCCACTTTGGGGCAAGGCATCGAGGTCATGCTGGTGGCGCAGGACGGGAATCAAGTGCGCTTTTTCAACCAGCTGCACCGAATCCGGCAAGCACCTTTTGCTTTCGCCTTGCCGCTGGACACCCCCGGTCTGGACGCGGCCGCCGCCATACGCGGCACCGAGGGCGGTTATCAGGGCGTCGATTACGCCAAAACGCCGGTGCTGGCCGAATTGCGCCACATAGCCGGCACGCCCTGGCACCTGATCATCAAAGAGAACCTCGCCAATATCCATGACCAATTACTGCTGTTCATGCTGGCTTTTGCCGGGCTGAGCGTGGTGTTGCTGGGAGGCGGAGCCTGCGTGCTGCAATTCTGGCTGAAAGAGCAAAGAGCCAAGGCGCAAAGGGACCACTACCGGCTGGAACTGAAACAGCAAATGCTGGAACAGCGCTTCGACTACCTGAGCAAATACGCCAACGACAGCATTTTGCTCATGGATGCCGAGTTGCGCATCGTCGAGGCCAACGAATGCGCGCACCAGAGCTACGGCTACCCCGGCAAAGCGCTGATCGGATTGAATTACCGGCAATTGCGCAGCCCGTCGGCCCGGCAATCTTTCGAGGCGGACGTGGAAATTCTGAAACAGCAGGGATCGCTGCTGCGGGAAACGGAGCACCAGCACCAGGACGGCAGCGTGTTTCCGGTGGAAGCCAGCATACGCATGATCGACACCGACGAAGGCGTTTATTTCCAGACCATCGTGCGCGATATTTCCGAACGCAAACGGGCGGAAAACAAGCTGCGCGCGTCGGAAGAGCGCTGGAAGTTTGCACTGGAAGGCGCCGGGGACGGCGTCTGGGATTGGAACATACAAACCGGGGACGTATATTTTTCCAAGCGCTGCAAAGAAATTCTGGGTTACCACAAGGACGAACACCTGGCCTGGGAATCGACCGTGCATCCCGACGATCTGCCGCGTACCCTTGCGGAACTACGGACGCACCTCGACGGCAAAACCGACAGTTATTACAACGAACACCGCGCCGGCAGCAAAAAAGACGGCGACTGGAAATGGCTGTTGACGCGCGGCAAAGTGGTCGAACGCGACGCAGGCGGCAAGGCATTGCGCATGATAGGCACGCAAACCGACATCAGCGAGCGCAAACGCAACGAAGAAGCCCTGCGCCTGGCCGCGCTGGTGTTCGAAAACAGCAGCGAAGGCATGACCATCACCGACGCCGACGGCACCATCCTGGCGGTCAATCCGGCGTTCAGCGAACTGACCGGCTACACGCAGGAAGAAATACTCGGCCACAACCCCAGAATCCTCCGTTCCGGCCAGCAGGACGCGGCTTTTTACCAAGCCATGTGGCGCCAATTGAACGAAACCGGCCATTGGGCGGGAGAAATCTGGAACCGGCGCAAGGACGGCGAAATTTACGCGGAATGGCTGTCCATCAGCACCAGCTTCAACCCCGACGGCACGGTGCACCGCCGCGTCGGGCTGTTTTCCGACATTACCAAGCGGAAAAAATCCGAAGAGCTGATCTGGCGACAGGCCAACTTCGACCCGCTGACCGACCTGCCCAATCGCCGCATGTTCCGCGACCGTCTGGAGCAGGCTTTTAAAAAAGCCGGCCGCGCCGAGTTGACGGTGGCGCTGATGTTCATCGACCTGGACCATTTCAAGCAGGTCAACGATACCCTGGGCCACGACATGGGCGATCTGCTGCTCAAGGAAGCCACCCAGCGCTTAAACCGCTGCGTGCGCAGCACCGACACCGTGGCGCGGCTGGGCGGCGACGAATTCGCCGTGATTCTCTGTGAACTGGACGATGAAAAAATCGTGGAGCGCGTTGCGCGGGACATTTTGCAGACGCTGGCCAAACCGTTCACCTTGGGCACCGAACTGGCTTATATATCGGCCAGCATCGGCATTGCGTTTTACCCCAAGGACGCCAGCCAGATCGACGAACTGCTGAAAAACGCCGATCAAGCCATGTACGCCGCCAAAGACCCCGGCCACCGCAACTGCCACCGCTATTTCGCCCCGTCCATGCAGGAAGCGGCGCAGAACCGCATGCAGTTGACCACCGACTTGCGCCTCGCCCTGAGCGATGATCAGTTTCTCGTCTACTACCAACCCATCATCGAGCTGGCGAGCGGCGCCGTGGTCAAAGCCGAAGCGCTGATACGCTGGCAGCATCCGACGCGCGGCCTGGTCAATCCCATCGACTTCATCGGCTTTGCCGAAGAAACCGGGCTGATCGTCAGCATCGGCGCCTGGGTCATGCACACCGCCTGCCTGCAAACCATGGCCTGGCGCGAGCAAGGCCTGCCGCCGCTGCGCATTACCGTCAACGTATCGGCGCGGCAGTTTCATGAAGGCAACCTGCCGGAGGTCGTGCATACGGCACTGAATGAAACGGGGCTGCCGCCGGAAGACCTGGAGCTGGAAATCACCGAAGGCATGCTGATGTACGACATCGACCACGCCGCCTCCACCATACAGGCGCTGTGGAAAGTGGGCGTGCGCATTTCCGAGGACGATTTCGGCACCGGCTATTCCAGCCTGAACTACCTGAAAAAATTCCCCATCCACACCCTCAAGATCGACCAATCCTTTGTGCGCGACATCGGCGCGGACCCCGACGACACGGCGCTGGTGGCGGCCATCATCGCCATGGCGCACAGCCTGCACCTGACCGTGGTGGCCGAAGGCGTGGAAACGCAGCAGCAGCTGGATTATCTGCGCGGGCAAGGCTGCGACCACTGCCAGGGCTTTTTATTCGCCAGACCGATGCCGGCGGCAGCGTTTACGGCTTATCTGGCGGCACAGTCCAGTCCCCCTGCGCGCCAACCGCAGCAAGGCAAGGAATCAAGCGGAGCTATTCTCGGCACGTTCCCAGCGTAACGGCGCAGTCAGCGCCGTAATCCATCTGAATAACTACTGCTGAAAATCCCACCTGTTGCATATAGGAGCCGTGGTTTCATGCTCTTTGCCCTGCGCATCAAGCACGCAATGGCTTCATCACTGTGAACCAGGCATTTACGATCTGGAAGCGGCGCCGGATGAAGGAACGGTCAATAATCACCACCGTATTACACACAAGATTATATCCATTAAATATAACCCTTAGTTCCAGGCGAACCCGCCGAAGCGGGCGCAATTTAAATTCAGTTTGATCTAAAGCTCGTCTTGCTGCTCAGGTCTTTCCTCCGGCGGTCGCCTGAACATAGCGTTAGGCTTTTATTGAATATTGATGAAAAGGAAGTTCTTCGGTCAGAAACAAGCATCGACAAAGAAGCACCAAAGATGCCCCCTTGACATTGCCAATATGATAGAAGAAGATCCCCCCAATCGGAAACCCCCAAAGGGACTGAAAAGTAACGAGAAAAGCAAAGTGAGGTTATGAATTATGCAGCCACCTATAGATTTTTTTGATAAGAGCGGTTTTATCCCACATGGATACTGTTTGAACTGGAGCTCGCAGTTGCTTTGGATGCACATGGGTTCTGACGTGCTTATTATGCTGTCGTATTATTCTATTCCCATCTCGCTACTGTATTTTCTTTATCAACGTAAGAGCTTGTATTATCCGTGGCTGATCGCTATGTTTGGCGCATTTATTTTAGCGTGTGGGACTACCCATTTATTATCTGCTATTAACCTTTGGATTCCTCTTTATTGGCTCGACGGCTATTTGAAAGTTTTTACCGCGTTATTATCCATAGCTACGGCATGCGCGATGTTTTGGGTTATTCCTAAAGCGTTACAATTACCGACTGCAGCAGAATTACAAGCGCAAATAGATGAAAAAACACGCGCTCAAACGGCATTAGACTTGGCGTATCACCAACTTGAACAAAACCATCAGGAGTTGCAAACAGCTCAAGCGCAATTAATACAATCAGAAAAAATGGTTGCTTTGGGACAATTAATTGCAGGTGTAGCGCATGAAATTAATACGCCATTAGGTGCAATTAGCTCATCAGCGACAAATATTCAAAAATTTTTACAACAAACCTTAATCACTATGCCGCCGATGTTTCAGTCTTTTTCGACTCAAGACTGTGATGAGTTTTTAACCCTGTTGAATACCTCGCTTAAGCGTGGCGATGCCGTATTATCGGCTAAAGAGCAACGCCAAAAACGTCGCGCATTGATGAGTGAATTAGATGATGACATAGACGATAGTGATGCTGTAGCGGATACGCTAGTGGATATGGGAATTTACGAAGACATCACCCACGTAAAAGATTTACTGAAGAAAGCTAATGGTCGTGAAGTATTGGAGCTGGCGTATAAATTATCGGGTTTCCAAAAAGGATTACAAACAATTAATACCGCTACTGAGCGCGCCTCTAAAGTAGTGTTTGCACTCAAATCTTACGCGCATCAAAACAATGAGGGTGAACAGGGGTTAGCTAGCATCACGGACGGTATAGAAACCATTCTGACGCTTTATCAGGGCCAAATTAAACACGGCATTGAATTAATAAGAAATTATTCGGCGGATGTGCCTGAAATTTATTGTTATATTGATGAGCTTAATCAGGTGTGGACCAATTTAATTCATAATGCCTTACAGGCAATGGACTATAAAGGCACACTCACGATTGATGTGGAACGGATTGATAACACTATAAGAGTGGCTATTCACGATAGCGGCAAAGGTATACCCGCTGAAAATATGCCCAAAATTTTTGATGCGTTTTTTACTACCAAACCCACAGGCGAGGGTAGCGGCTTAGGACTTCATATTATTAAAAAAATCGTTGATAAACATGCGGGGCATATCAATGTAGAAAGCGAGCCGGGACGCACGGCGTTTAGCGTATCATTACCCATTACTTTAACAGCGGGATCATAAGATGAAACCGACAATTATCTGTGTCGATGATGAAAAAGTAATTTTAGACAGCATAAAAACCCAACTAAAATCGGCCTTTGGCGCAGCGTATAGCTATGAAACCGCTGAAAGCGCGGAGGATGCTTTGGAACTCATCGAGGAATTGGATGATGAAGGGCGTGGCGTGGTGGTGATTGTTTCTGATTGGTTGATGCCGGGCATGAAAGGTGATGAGCTATTAATTCATATTCACCGCAATTTTCCTGGCGTGATTAAAATTATGCTGACAGGACAGGCCGATCAAGAAGCGGTGGAACGGGCGGTCAAGCAAGCTAATTTACACAAACTCTTAAAAAAACCCTGGACAGAAGAAGAGCTAATTAAAGGGATTTGCGACGCGATGCAACAATTATAAGCACTACTGTTCTAAATGACATATCAATACCATGTCTAAAAATATCATTCTTTGTATTGATGATGAATCTACCATCTTAAGCTCATTGAAAACTGAGTTGAAAGGTATTTTCTCTAAAGACTACTTAATTGAGGTCGCAGAAAGCGGTGACGATGCCTTGGAGTTGGTGAATGAATTATTAGAAGATAATCACCATATCTCGTTAGTTATTTCTGATTACTTAATGCCGCAAATGAAAGGGGATGAAGTGCTTAAGCATATTCATCTTAAATCCCCTAAAACCGTCAAAATTATGCTCACAGGACAAGCCACCATCGAAGGCGTGGCGAATGCAATTAAAGATGCGCGACTGTACCGATATATATCAAAACCGTGGCAGCAAGAAGATTTTAAATTAACGGTTACCGAAGCGGTTGAGCGTTATAAACAAGACTTGAAGCTGGAAGAAAAAAATGCGGCATTGGAAGAACTTACCGCCCAACAAGCCGAATTAATTGAAAAACTATACCTAAACGAATTACACCTGCAAAAAATATTGGAAACCGAATCAAAACTAAAAGAAATTGCCAGCCGTTTTGTACCAAATGAATTTTTGGCTTTGCTGGGCTGTAATGATTTGATAGATATTCGTTTAGGCGATGCAAAACAACAGGATATGTCGGTGCTATTTTGTGATATTCGCGATTTTACACAATTATCCGAAGACATGACACCGAGTGAGAGTTTTAATTTTATCAATTCTTATCTTAGCCACATGGAGCCAATTATTTCGCAACATCGTGGATTTATTGATAAATATATAGGCGATGCGATTATGGCGTTATTTAGCGGTAATGCCGATGATGCTATTGATGCAGGGATTGCGATGCTAAAAAACTTAGAAATTTACAACCAAATGCACAAAGATGATAATCGTCCTCCCATTCATATTGGTATCGGTATTAATACCGGATCGTTGATTTTAGGCACGGTCGGTGGTGAAAAGCGCATGGATGGCACCGTTGTCAGTGATTCGGTTAACTTATCATCTCGGATTGAAAATTTAACCAAAAATTACAAAGTTCCGTTACTCATTACGCACCACACTTTTATTGCGCTAAAAAATCCTGCCAATTATGCGATTCGTATGATTGATTCGATACAAGTGAAAGGCAAAGAAGAGCTTATTACTGTATATGAAGTGTTTGAGTCTGATACTGAAAATCTAAAAGCCGCTAAATTAGCCACACTGGATTTATTTAATCAGGCAATATCCTTTTATAATCAGAAAAACTTTGAACAGGCTCAATTGTTATTTATTCAATGCTTAGCCAGTAACCCACACGATAGTGTCAGCAAAATTTATCTCACCAGAATGTTTAACAATAGTCTCGGCGCCTGTCAAAACTAGTCGCGGCAAGGTGTAATCCGTAGGGTCCAATAGAGCTAACAGGGAATGGGGTCGGCTCTCACAATCCAATAAATGATTGGAAGGTTATGCTGGAGTGCTATAACTCGCCAGATTATCAATTATATCTTATAACTTACGCGGTATTTCCCCGAAAATCTACAGGATAAAACCATGCCGATTATAAGCATGTTCTATGGCGTTATCATATATATGTATGCGATGGACGACCGGCAACATCATTGCCCGCATATTCACGTCGAATACGCAGAGTTCGAAGCGGCGCTGGAGATACCATCGGGTGCGCTGTTGGCGGGAAAATTGCCTCCACGCCAGATGAAACTTGTACAAGCCTGGATCGAAATCCATGCCGATGAGTTGATGGCTGATTGGAAAGTTGCCATGCACGGCGGCGAGATTTTCCGCATCGATCCATTGCGTTGAGAAAAACTATGAATCCCCGGGTCATTAACGTTGTGCCGCTCCAGGGCTTTCAGTTGCGAGTAACTTTTACCAATGGTGAGCTGCGGGTATTCGACGTAACACCCTATTTAAATTACCCAGCATTTAAGTCATTGAATAACCCAGGCTATTTCACGCTGGCACATCACCATCACGGCACAGTCCGCTGGCCGAATGGCGTCGACTTTTGTCCTGATACGGTATATCTCGACTCCGTTCCCGAAGAACCGATCAGCGAATGAACGAAACGGTGAGTGAAACGGGTTGGGCCGTCGTTTTGTAGCGGACGTGCATTGCGATCAGACGATCTATCTGCAAACCCCTGATCCTCGGGTGCCTGAGTGGACCGGGCGCGGCAAACGCCCGCTGCACTGCAAGGCCCAAAGCGTGTCATGGCGCGTCGATCACTGGACGGCGGAGCAACCGCCCACCGCGTGGCAGCGGCTCGTTTTGCGAGAGGGCGAAAAAGGCCTGCTGGCTGCCGATTACCTGCACGAACGCGTTTGGGTGTGGGATGGCCGGGAAGAAAAGGCCCGTGGCTGGCATCTCCTGGTACGCCGGGAAGCCGGGGCCGTGGACATCTCCCACGACTGCCTTTCCAACGCGCCACCCGATACCCCGCTAGAGGAACTCGCGCGGGTACAGTCGCAACGGTTCTTCATCGAACACAGTTTTCGCGAAGCGAAAAGTGAATGCGGCATGGCCGATTATAAGGAATCCCACGTCAGACGCTCCCAGGTGGCGCGGGAGTGAATCTGACAAAGTAGAATTAGTCATTCCGCTACGCGGCGGCGTTGTCGGTTCACCGCAAAACATAACCCAAGGTAATCCCCTGATGGAAAATACGACCCAGCCCATGCCCGCTGAATCCACTATTGCAGCAAACGCCATGGCGCCGGCCGCCAATGCGGGCCTGATGCGCCATATGCCGCAAATCAACATGGTGGTGGCCGGCGTGGCTTCCGGCTTGGCGGCATCCGCCATTACCGCGACCGGCCAAAACCTGATGCGCAAGCTCAGCAAGCACCCCGCTTTCATGTTCGGCATCGGTCTGGTCACCGGCTATTTCGTGCATAAGCATCGCAAAGCCATTCTTGCCACGGTGAACAATGCCGGCGAGCGCGGCAAAGAGTTCGTTTTGCACCAAAGAGAACGCATCGAAGATCTGTTGGCGGAAAGTCGCCGCGAAGCGGAATAACTAAGGTTTAATAAAAGCCGCCTATCGATGTAGGGTACGCTGTGCGTACCTTCGATGGCATCGAACGGTACGCACAGCGTACCCTACGCGGTAACATGCCCTATACACCGGATCAGTCCCCGTGAAATCGCAAAACTTACCTCTTGCCGAACAGCTGCAACACTGCCACATCGTCCATAGCCTGAACAACCGGGTGCGCGTGATCGCCCCGACGCTGCACAAGGACCATGAGCGGGCTTACATTCTGGAAATTTTGCTGCACAAACACCCCGGCATCCGGCAGGTGCGCACGGTAGCCGACATCGCTTCGGTGGCGGTCAGTTTCGACCCCAAAACGCTGCCGCAAGCGAACCTTTTGACCTTTCTGGACGCCATCATCGGCAATCTCGGGCAAAAACGGCCGGCTGCCGGTGCAACGGCTGCGGACATCGTGGTCGATCCCGGCCAGCCTGAACAGGAAGTCAACCTGGCGATCGAGGGCATGACTTGCGCGTCCTGCGCCTTGTTGATCGAAATGTTGCTGCAGCGCGATCCGCGCATAAGTTCCGCCAGCGTCAATTACGCCACCGAAACCGCAACGGTGCGCGGCCGCCTCGGCAAAGACCAGCTGTTCGCCTGTGTCCAGCGCATGGGCTACCGGGCTCAGGCGCTGGACACGCTCAGCCAGCGCAAACTGCTGATCGGCAAAGAACGGCAAAAACTGGCGCTGGCGCGGCGCCGGGCGGTATGGGCCAATCTGCTCAGCCTGCCCGCCATCGCCATCGCCATGGCCATGCCGCACGCGCGCTGGCTGCACTGGCTGGAATTCGGCCTGACCCTGCCCGTGGTGTTCTGGGCCGGCCGGCCTTTTTTCGAAAAAGCCTGGTCGCTGGCGCAACACCGCTCGGCGAACATGGACACGCTGGTGGCATTGGGCGTCGGCGCGGCCTATACCTACAGCGTGGGCGCTTTGCTGGCGCGCAAGCGGGAGCTGTATTTCGAAGCGGCGGCCGGCATCGTCGCGTTTGTGCTGCTGGGGCGTTATCTGGAAGAAAGCGCGCGCGGCAAAGCGCACGAAGCCATCCGCCGTTTGATCGACATGCAGCCGCAGACCGCCACCCTGCTGCGCGACGGCCAAGAAATCACCGTCAACATCGACGACGTGGTGGTCGGCGACGTGTTGCTGATCCGTCCCGGTGAGAAAGTGCCCACCGACGGTACAGTGATCGACGGCCTGTCCACGGTGGACGAATCTCTGGTCACCGGCGAAAGCCTGCCGGTCGTCAAAGAAACGGGGCATAAGCTGATCGGCGGTTGCGTCAACGGCAGCGGCGCTTTGCGCATGCGCGTCACCGCCGTCGGCGCCGATACGGTGTTGGCGGGCATCATCCACATGGTGGACCACGCCCAGGCGGCCAAACTGCCGATCCAGAAAACGGTGGACCAGGTTTCCGCAGTGTTCGTGCCGGCGGTGATGGCGATTTCCGGCTTGACGCTGGCCGGTTGGCTGGCGGCGGGCGCCGGCGTTACCCGCGCATTCGGCAACGCCATTACGGTATTGCTGATCGCCTGCCCTTGCGCGCTGGGTTTGGCGACGCCGGCGGCGATCATGGTGGGCACCGGCCAATCAGCCAAGCGCGGCATTTTCATCCGCAACGGCGAAAGCCTGGAAATGGCGTCCAAACTGAACGTCGTCGTCTTCGACAAAACCGGCACCATCACCGAAGGCAAGCCGGAAGTCACCGACCTGATCAATATTTCCCGGCGCACCGACCAGCAAATGCTGGCCCTGGTCGCCGCCGCCGAGTTGAACTCCGAACACTTTCTCGGCAAGGCCATCGTCGCCAAAGCGCGCGAGGACGGCATTGCCATCAAGGCCGCCAAAACCTTTGCCAGCATCCCCGGGCGCGGCATTCACGCAGGCATCGGCAGCCATGAACTGCTGGTGGGCAACCAGAGCTGGCTGAGCGAGCAGGGCATCCCGTTGGATGCATTGCTGGAACCGGCGGCCGCACTGGCCGCCGCCGGCAAAACGCCGGTGTTCGTGGCGGTGGACGGCAAGGCCGCCGCATTGCTGGGCATCGCCGACCGGCCCAGAGCGAATGCGCGGCGCGCCATTGAGCGCCTGCACCGCTTGGGCGTGAAAACGCTGATGGTCACCGGCGATACGGCGGCGACGGCGCACTACATCGCCGGGCAGGTCGGCATCGATCAAGTCGTCGCCCACGCGCGTCCCGAGCGCAAGCTGGAAATCATCCACGAATTGCAAGCGCAGGGCGCGACGGTCGGCATGATAGGCGACGGCGTCAACGACGCGCCGGCCCTGGCCGCTGCCGACGTGAGTTTCGCCATCGGCACCGGCACCGACGTGGCCATAGAAACCGCCGACATGACCCTGGTGCACGGCGACATCATTAAAGTGGTGGAAGCGATGGAGCTGAGCGGGGATACGCTGCGCATCATCAAGCAGAACCTGTTTTGGGCGTTCGGCTACAACACCGTCGCCATTCCCGTCGCCGTGCTCGGCAAGCTGAACCCGATGATCGCCTCCGGCGCCATGGCGTTGAGTTCGGTCTCCGTGGTACTGAATTCACTGCGTTTGCAGCGTGGCGGCGGCGCTTGATGCAACAACATCGGCGGGGCAACGTTCTCGCTTCCAGGGCTTCCGCTCCGGTCTTGCCGATGTTGATCAGGCGCTATACACCGCGCGTATATAGCATTGCATAGGAGAGTCCGATGAGCATCAGCACGGTTTTTATCAATAACCGCACGCAGGCCGTGCGCTTGCCGTTCGACACACGATTTCCCGAGTCGGTCAAAAAGGTGGATGTCCGCGTCGTGGGACGGGAGCGGATCATCGCCCCGGCAGAGTCGGCGTGGGATAGCTTTTTTCTCGACGCGGCTACGGTGAGCGCTGATTTCCTCAGCGAACGCGCCAGCCAGACGCAGCCGGAGCGTGATGAGTGCAAGCACGATTTCGCCTGTCGACGCCGATGCTGATACGGCGTTCTGGCGCCCAACGCGCCCTTGCGGGCGGCGGTCACGGCTTTGGCGCCGGAGCCGTTGATCGCGCCGTCTCCACCGCCGTCGGATACCGCCGAGACAGAGGAGTCGCGCCACCGCGCCGCATCGCACTATCTGTGGGCTATGTTGCCGGCGCGCATCTATGAAGCTTTCCCGCTGGCCTGCCCGATCCGTCACGCCCAGATGCGGATCATCGCCTTTATTAACGATGCAGGCACCGTGAAGAAGATTTTGGACCACATCGGCGAATCAGCCCTGCCGCCGAGAATCGCCCCTGCGCGTGGGCCGCCGCTGTGGGATGCGTGGCGGATTTCGGGCAGGCGGGGAACGACTTTCAATGGGATACGTCGGCACAACCTGAAGACGTGGCCTACGGCGAGGATCAGGCGCGCATGCGCGAGGGCAACGCGGCGGAGAACTTCTCGATCCTGCGCCGCATCACGCTCAACCTGATCCGTCAAGACAAGGCGCGCAAGACCG
>SCQD01000179.1 GCA_004299145.1 Methylococcaceae bacterium
CAGCGCTATCCCGGCATTACCCTCAACTTGCATCAGGGTACGCCGCTGCAGATTGCCGAAATGGCGTCGCGCAGCGTCGCCGATCTGGCCATCGCCACCGAAGCCCTGGAACTGTTCGACAACCTGGTGATGCTGCCTTGCTACCGTTGGCATCGCTGCATGCTGGTGCGCCAGGATCATCCCTTGGCGCAGCAGTCGTCGGTCAGCCTGGAGGATGTGGCGCGCTATCCTTTGATCACTTACGTGTTTGGTTTTACCGGACGTTCGCAACTGGACCATGCGTTCGAGCGGGCCAATCTGCATCCCCAGATCGTGTTGACTGCGGTGGATGCGGACGTGATCAAAACTTACGTCAGGCTGGGACTGGGCGTGGGCATTGTCGCCAAAATGGCTTACGACCCGGTGGCGGATCACGATCTGGTCGCCATCGACGCCAGGGATTTGTTCGGCGCCAGCGTGACCAACATCGGCCTGCGCCGTGATATGTTCATTCGCGGTTATTTGTACGATTTCATCGAACTGTTCGCGCCGCACCTGCATCGGCAACAAGTGGACCAGGCCGTCGCGCTGCGCGACAAGCGCGAGTTGGAGGCCCTGTTTCAGGATATAGAGTTGCCGGTCTATTAGCATGTATACCCGTAAAGACCTGGATCGCCTGTTTCGTCCCCGTGACCCGCAGCCGGCCGCCGAAGACCAGCCCAACCCGGCGGTGCTGGCCTGGCTGGACAGTTTCGGCAAGGTCGTCACGCCCGCCGGCAGCGCGGATGCCAAGCCACCCAGCAAGGACGAAGCGCTGTTTTATCTGTTGCACGCGCCGGATGCCACCACCGGGCAGTGGCACGTCACTTTTGCCAGAGCCGAGAAGCTGAGCGACGACTGCCTGACCACCACCGCTAAAAAGTGGACCGGCGTGGAGCGGGCGTTGCAGCGTCCGCCCGCCTTCGTGACGGATGAAGACCTGGTCACGCTACGCCTGCTCGTGGCTCAGCGTAGCGGCACGCTATACCCACTGGCGGGCCAGCACGGCGAAACCGTGCTGCAGCGCTTGTTGGCCAGCCGGCGCTTCTATCTGGCCGGCTACAAATCCATTGCGCTGAACAGCGGCGAGGCGCGCCCCGGCTGTTTTCGCTGGAAGCACAATACCACCGGCCTGATCGTTCCCACCGTGGAAACCAAGCCGCCGTCCGACGCCGTGCTGGTGTTGAACCGCTGCTGGTACGTGGATGGCAGGACCGGCTGTATCGGCCTGGCCGACCAGCCCTATCCGCCCCAGTATATTGCCCACTTGCTGGCCATTCCGCCACTGAGCGAAGCCGATCTGCCCCTGATCGGTCCTGCCCTGGATCAACTCGCTCCCGATTTACCCGCGCCTACCGTCTCCATGCACGTCATCGAAACCCCGCTTATGCCGCTATTGAAGCTGGGCACGCTGGCCACCTTCGGCGTCAACCGCTACCGCAGCTATCCCTACCTGGAGCGCGCATTCGACTATGCGCAGCTGTTTTTCCGCTACGGCAAGGTGCTGATGGACGCAGGGCAGGGGCCGGACGCCATCCTCTACACCGAAAACAGGACGGCGCGCGTCAAGCGCCGGCTCGACGAGGAAGCGCGTTTGCTCGCCAGCCTGGAAGCGCATGGATTCGCGCGGGTGTTGCCGTACCATCTGCACATGTCGGGCACGCCCCCCGCGACCATTTACGGCTTGGAAAGCAAACTGTGCTGGCCGGATTTTTTGGAACACGGCGTGCCGCAATTGCTGGATGCCGGCTGGAAAGTCGACGTGCCGAAAGACTTTCGCCATCGGCTGCTGCGGGTAGAGTCCTACGATGCGGAGATTCGCGAAACCAAAAAAGGCTGGTTCGACCTGGACATGGGCGTGGTGGTGGACGGCCGGCGCATGCCGCTGGCGCCCATGCTGCACGAACTGTTGCGCCGCGATCCGCGCTGGCTGGACGCCAGCCGGCTCGACGCCATCGCCGATCAGGAGCAGATCGAGCTGCATACGGCCAACGGCAATGCGCTGCGCGTACCGGCGGAGCGCCTGAAGCCGCTGGCGCGCACCCTCATCGACCTGTTCACCGGCCAACCCGGCCAACCGTGGCGCATTTCCTCCCTGGACGCGCCGCGCCTGGCCGAGTTGAACCGGTTGGAAGCCTGGCAGTTTACCGGCATGAAAAAAGTGCAGCGCCTCGCCGAGCGGCTGCGTTTTGCGCCGGGCGTCAGCGCCGTTGCGCCGCCGCGGGGTTTTACTTTGCAGTTGAGGCCTTATCAGCTGGAAGGACTGGCCTGGCTGCAATTTTTGCGGGAACAGGAACTGGCCGGCATCCTGGCCGACGACATGGGCTTGGGCAAGACGGCGCAGACCCTGGCCCATCTGCTGCTGGAAAAAGAGGCCGGTCGGCTGGATCGCCCGGCGCTGGTGGTGTTGCCCACCTCGTTGTTGTTCAACTGGAAGCGCGAGGCCGAGCGTTTTGCGCCGGGTTTGCGCTTGCTGTCGCTGCACGGTCAGGACCGCAAACAATACTTTGCCGATATTCCGCACTACGACGTCATCCTTACCACTTATCCGCTGCTATGGCGCGACGAAAACGAACTGGCGGCGCACCCTTACCACCTGCTGATTCTGGACGAAGCGCAAACCGTAAAAAACGCCGCCAGCCTGGCGGCGCGCACGGTGCGCAAGCTCGACGCCCGCCACCGTTTGTGCCTGACCGGCACGCCGCTGGAAAACCACCTGGGCGAGTTATGGGCGCAGTTCGATTTTTTGCTGCCCGGCTTCCTGGGTGACGGTAAAAGTTTTTTGCACAACTGGCGCGTGCCCATCGAAAAACACGGCGACCAGTTGCGCCGTGCCATCCTGTCCCGCCGCCTGCAGCCGTTTATTCTGCGCCGCCGCAAAGAAGACGTGGCCAGGGAGCTGCCGCCCAAGACCATCATCGTGCGTAGCGTGGAGCTGGACAACGCCCAGCGCGACCTCTACGAAACCGTGCGCAGCGCCATGGACCACAGGGTGCAGGAAACCATTGCCGAGCAGGGGTTTGCGCGCAGCCAGATTATCATCCTCGACGCTTTGCTCAAGCTGCGCCAAGTCTGTTGCGACCCTCGCCTGCTCAAAAGCGAAGGCGCGCAAAACGTCAAGGAAAGCGCCAAGTTGGAGTTGCTGATGAGCATGCTGCCGGAACTGGTGGACGAAGGCCGCCGCATCCTGGTGTTTTCCCAGTTCACCGCCATGCTGGCGCTCATCGCCAAAGCACTGGACCGGTGCAAACTGGGGTATGTCTCGCTGACCGGCGACACCAAAGACCGGGAAGGCATCGTGAGCCAGTTTCAGAGCGGCACGGTACCGGTGTTTCTCATCAGTCTGAAGGCGGGCGGCGTCGGCTTGAATCTGACCGCCGCCGATACCGTCATTCACTACGATCCGTGGTGGAATCCCGCGGCGGAGAACCAAGCCACCGACCGCGCCCACCGCATCGGCCAGGAAAAAAGCGTATTCGTTTACAAGCTGGTGGTGGCCGGCAGCATCGAAGAAAAAATCCTGGCGTTGCAGGATAAAAAAGCGGAGCTGGCCGAAGGCGTATTGTCGGAAAACGGCGATGCGTTGAGCAAATTCGGCCAGGGCGATATCGAAGCATTGTTTGCGCCGTTGTCGAGACTGTAGGGCAGGCTGGCGTGGTTTTTTCCGTTGCCCAGAGTTGCGCCTACAGCGGGGCCTTGGACTCTTTGTTTAGTGGCATGGCGGCATCCGGTTTACCTTTCAGCTTTTCCAGCAAATTGATTACTTCTTTGTTCACAGATTCTGTCTGTTGGAGCATCACTGCGGTAATGCCGCTCAGATTCTGGACCGTTGGCTCGACCACACATTACCCAACCCGCCTTGCCCAAAACGGCCTATCCACCCAGCGCCGTTCCGCCCGGTAATGCCGGCGGCGTTCTTCCAGATAGCGTCGGAAACCGGCGTTGGCGCGCTGGGCGTAGCGGCGGGCCGCGTCGGGGTTGCCGTCCAGCTGGCTCAGGATGGCGGGAACGGCGGCCTGGGCGTCGTCCAGTGCTCCGGCAATGCCGGATGAGGTCAGCGGGTCGAATCCCATCAACGCATCGCCCACGGCGATCCAGCGCCTGCCCGCCGCCCTGTCGATGCAGCCGCTGTGGGCGGCAAAAGCACCGATGGAGGACAGCGCAGACGGCGGCGGTACCCGTTTTGCCAGTAATCGTGTGTTGCGCCAGGTTTGCAGGAATATGCCCTGTTCGTTGTAGCGCCAGGTTTTGACGATGTCGTGATCGCTCATCAGCGTCACCAGGGTGCGTCCGTCCGGCAGGCCGGCTGCGTACCACCAGCCGTCGGCGAACGATTCCACCAGCGACAGGCCACTCAGGTTGTGCGCCGGCGCCGTATGTACCGCCAGCGCCATCAAGCCGTCGAGCCGCCGCCGTTTTGCGCACAAGCGGGTGGCTAACGGCGAGCGGCGGCCTGCGGCGTCCACCAGAACGCGGGCGAAAATTTCGCCCCGTCCTTTGACTTGCACGCGCCAGCCATCTGCTGCCGGTAGCACGGCTGCGATGCTGCCGCCGAGCAGGCGGGCTTTGCGCGTCGCTGCTTGCCGCAGCCAGGCGTCGAAAGCCGCCCGGTCCAGGTGCCAGCCGTGTCCCTGGCCGCGAAATAAAAAGTGGTTGAGTTCCTCCCGTTCACCGCCCCAGCACGACAGGTTGCCGTGGTAGGGAAGGTGGCCCAGGCGTTCGAGTCGGTGTTCCAACCCGAGTTGCTCCAGCAGGCCCGCCACGTTGGGCGTGGCCGATTCGCCGATGCGAAACGGTTGCGCCACCGGTTTGTCCAGCAGCAGCACCCGTTCCACGCCGGCTGCCGCCAACCCTAAGGCCGTGGCGCAGCCGGCGGGGCCGGCGCCCAGGATCAGGACGTCGCAGGCCGGTTCAGGATTCACTGTCACCCGGTATAAAGGGGCGCTGCAGCTCGCGTTCCACTTCGACGAAGAGGCGTTTTTTCTCGACCCGCTCTTCCCGCTTGTTTTCCACTTCGATCTCTTTTTCCATGACGAAGCCCAGCTTCGACCAGTACTTCACCATGTCGACGTCGTCGGCGAACATGATGAAATCGCTGCCCATCTGGTCGAAGTCCGTGCCCAGCCAAGCCACCTGCGTGCCGGTTTGTGCATTCGGCGACGGCGGAACGCCGGCGCCGGGCGCTTTTTTGCCCTGGTCGCGCTTGGGTTCCAGATAGACGAACTCGGGCCGTTGCGCCGGCCACCACCACAGGGTGCGGCCGTCCAGCGGTTGCGAGGAACATTCGTTGAAGTCGGCCTGCCAGGGCACCGCCATGTAGCGGGTGACGTCGCCCGGCTCCATGCCTCGCTCAGGATTGAAATCCAGGCTCAGCGGTCCATCCGCCACGAAATGGGCGCGAATGCGGAAAGGTTCGGCATAGATGGCGGGATTGCGGGAAATCCAGGTCATTTCTATGCCCGGCGAAAATGCGCCGCCGACGCAGTTTTCCAGGACGGCGCGGGTCAGGTCCTGGCCGGGTTCGGCTGCGGACTCGTGGTCGACGAACCAGCCTTCCGCCCACTGTTGCAGGAAAAAAAACTGGGTGTCGGTCAGGCGCAAATACTTGCTGGGCTCGTGCAGCAGCTTCAGGCAGTTGTCGCCGGCCAGGTAGGGCATCATGGTCGCGCCGTTCTTGCCGATGATGCGGTTTTCCTGATCGGGCGGGCGCAGGAAGCTGAGGATGTATTGCCGCAACCCTTGTAATTCCTGCGCGCCCCGTCCGTCCGGGCCGATGGCGCCCAGCCGGTTGAAATCGAAGGTGTGCGGTTTGGAGGGAATGGCGGCCACCCAGGTGTAGAGGTCGCCGCGTTCCAGCAAGGGCTGGATGTCGCTGCTGAAATTGGGAAGATAGCCTTGCGGGCCGGTGTTCCAGTAGCCGTGGGCGAAAATATCCGGGTAGTGGCCGGCCTGCACCATGGCGTCGTAGATGGTGTCGTACAGCGTGACCAGGTTGGGGATTTCCGGCGCGTAACTCGGCGGTCCCACCAATACCCAGGCCGGGGAGGCGTCGACGGAGGTACCGTCCGCCAGCGTGATGCGCGCGCCCACCGGGCCGTCGGAGGTGTCGTCCCACCAGTTGTCGTTGTTGGCGTAGTTGCCGATTTTCACCTTTTTGTCGGTGGTGCCGGAAATGCCGTAGCCGCCCAGCACCAGCAATCTGCCTTCCGCGTCGGTGCGCAGTTCGCCCAGCGTGGTAATCGCCTCGTCCACCGGCTTGAGCTTGCCTTGGGGAAAATGGGCGCCGTGGTAATGCGGCGGTTTGCTTGCCGGATCAAAACAAACGCCCGACTGGTTGCTGCCTTCGATGTGGCGCGGACCAGCGTCGATGATCAGTTTTTGGCGATCCGCCCCAGTGACGTGGGCATTGCGCAAGGGGTGGTTGGGGGCGTAGCCGGTTTCGCCCAGGGAGGTTTCAAAGGTGTACCAGCTGGGTTTTTTATTGGCCAGGTGGGCGCTCCAGGCGATGGATTTGATGCCGGGCGTGGCCAGCGTCACTTCCTCTTTTACCACGCCGTCTTCGACACGGTAAACGCGAAAGCGCGCCGCCTGCCGGCACATGCGGTGTTCATCGTCGCGAAAATTCTGCTCGGTAAACGGCGCGCCGTCGGGATTGATGGGCAGTCCCCGGTAGGTTTCCGGCCCGATGTAAAACTGTTCGGGTGCGTTGCCGACGCGGGCAACGCCGATGGCAGGAAAAATTTTGTATTCGATCATGGTTCCCCCTGGAATATCAGTTTGCACAATGCGGATGGATTTCGACCAGCGCGGACACACACGCCAAGGCATGGGTCAGCCAGTTCAGGGTGTTTTCGTCGCGGCTGCGGTCCAGTTGCTGGATGTGGTCATCGATGCCCTGGCCGAGTTTGGCGAGACTGGACTTGGGCAGGTAGCGGAACAGGGGCGCCGCGTTGGGGCCGACCGATTTGTCGCCGTCCTTGCGCGTCGGCGTGTTCATCAGGCTGCGCGCCAGATTGGGCATGGTTTGGTGCATCAGCGGCAATGCCAGGGCAAAGAAAGGGTCGGGCGCAGCGCTGTTGCACGGCTGGCAGAAGCTCTGTTGCAGCGCATCGAGCATGATGCTGTAGGCGCCGTCGAACAGCTCGGCCAGGTGGATGGCCCTGGGATTGTGGAAATCTTCCAGCCGGGCATTGGACACGATGGGGTAGGTGGCGGGAAAGTCGGCCGTATCCAGCGCCACCTGGCGAAACTTGATGAAATGCGACATTTCATAAGGCGTGCCGAGGATGGGGCCGTAAGTGCCGTCGGTGCGGTTGCCGTAGTGGTTGTACGTGCCCCAGGGTTCGATGGGGATCAGCGACTGGCCTTCGGG
>SCQD01000180.1 GCA_004299145.1 Methylococcaceae bacterium
AGCCAGGCAACCGAAGACCGCGCGATTATGGAGTGCGCCGCTCAAGCGTAGCGCGGCGGCGCTGTGGTTTTTAGCGCGGTGAAGGTTGGTATTTCCTCGGCGCATCATTGAATGTGATGAATCCCTCACTTTACCAAGAAGCGACTTGCCAAAACCAGAAATTCATGCCAAGTCAAGAAACAATATAAACCTTGGTGTGTGGCGTAACCGGCGATTCGGGTAACACGCGACAAATTGAGGCGGGCATATGATCGATCAAGCTTACCAACCGCCGGGCGGCAAGCGCCCATCAAGCCTGTTGGCCACCTCTATATTATTGTGCCTGTACGGCGTGCAGGCGCATGCCAACCCCGCGGGTCCGGTCATCGCCCACGGCCGGGTCGGCTTTGACGCCGGCGCACCCGGCAGGCTGAACATCAGCAACAGCCCCAACGCCATCATCAACTGGCGCGACTTTTCCGTCGGCCGCAACGAAGTCACGCGCTTTATCCAGCAAAGCGCCGGCAGCGCCGTACTCAACCGCGTGGTGGGGAACGACCCCAGCGCCATTCTGGGTCAACTGCTGTCCAACGGCCGGATTTACCTGATTAATTCCAACGGCATCATTTTCGGCCGGCATGCGGTGGTGGACACAGCCGGCTTTCTGGCCTCCACGCTGGACATCAGCGACAACGACTTCCTCAAGGGTAACTACGTCTTCACCAGCCACGATGCCCAGGGTATCGAAAACCACGGCCTGATCCATACCGGCAAGGACGGCAACATTATGCTGATCGCGCCGGACATCAAAAACGACGGCGTGTTGCACAGCGAAGGCGGAAAAATCACGCTGGCGGCGGGCCGGGAGCTGACCATTTCCAGTCTGGATGCGCCGGAAGTGAGCTTCAAAATCCAGGCACCCGGCGACAAAGCGCTCAACCTGGGACAAATGCTGGCCGACGGCGGCGGCGCGGTGCGCGTGTTTGCCGGCACGCTGAGCAACAGCGGCGAAATCAGCGCTGACAGCATGCGCATGGACGCCGAAGGCAATATCGTGCTGGAGGCCACGCACGACGTTACGCTGGAGGCCCAAAGCCGGATTCATGCCGACGGCGTGAGCGGCGGCAACATCCACATCGAAAGCCGAACCGGCGCTGCCCTGGTGGCGGGAACGGTCGAGGCCAGGGGATTGGATTTTTCTTCGCCCATTCCCCCCGGCATGGGGAAGAATGGGATGGGGGTAGAGCGCCCCGAACCCTCGTCCAGCTCGGAGTCTGGTTCCCCATTCCAAGGTTTACCCCCCACAACCTTCCCCCTGGCAGAGAGAGGGAGTCATACGGCGTTCCGGAAAGAAGGCCAGGGCGGCCAACTCCAAATCCTCGGCGAACAGGTGGGCCTGCTCAATGGCGCCAAGGTGGATGCCTCGGGTAAAAAAGGCGGCGGCACGGTTCTGGTCGGCGGCGACTATCAGGGCAAGACCCTTGTGGTCCACAACGCCAAAAGCACCTATATAGATAAGGGCGCCGCCATCAAGGCCGATGCCGCAGATCAGGGTGACGGCGGTAAAGTCATCGTCTGGGCCGACAAAGCGGCCCGTTTTTTCGGCCATATCAGCGTCAAAGGCGGCGCGAAGGGCGGCGATGGCGGTTTCGTGGAAACCTCCGGAAAATTCCTAGACGCCCAAGGCACGGTGGATGCCTCCGCCCCCGAAGGCCGAGGCGGCACCTGGCTGCTCGATCCCAACAACATCACCATCCAGGCCACGGGATCGGATGCCAACGTGACCGGCAATCCCGACTTCGCCACCAGCGGCGACAGCGCCGTCATCACCACCGGCACCCTTCAGGCCGCGCTCGATGCCGGTACCAGCGTGACCATCACCACCGGCACGGCCTCGCCCAACGCCCAGGCAGGCGATATCACCGTCGCTTCGGCTATCGCCAAGACCGCCGGCGTCGACGCCACCCTCACCCTGTCCGCCCACAACAACATCAATCTCAACGCCGGCATTACCTCCAGCGCCAGCGCGCTGAACTTGGTATTCAACGCGGATTCCGACAACAGCGGAGCGGGCGCCGTCAACTTGGCTAACGGCGCAAGCATCACCCTGGGTGCCAACGGCGGAACCATAGATGCCTCCGCCGAATCGGTGAATCTTTCGAGCGGTACGGCGACGGTCAATTCGGCCTTCACCGTGGGCAACCTGAATTTTTCCGGCGGCACCCTAGGCGGTACGGGCGCCCTGACCGTGACCGGCCCGTTCAACATTACCGGTTCCGGCACCACGCTGACCGGCTCGGGCACGCTGACCACGCAAGGCGCCACCTCGGTC
>SCQD01000017.1 GCA_004299145.1 Methylococcaceae bacterium
TCCTCATTGTCAACCCAGCGATAAATCTCCGCCACCGCCAACTTAAAATCCAACGATTCAAACCAAACCTCATCGCTTAAAAAATAATGGTTTGACACCCAACAGGAAGCACGCCTGCATACTTCCACGTCTACAAAATTCTGCTCAATCAATACATATTCCATCAGGCTGGGCAACGCTTGATAAGCCAAGCGCTTAACCGTTTTATCCTTGCGCCGCGTTTCCCTGGAAAGTACTTCGACAACCAGAATCGGCGATTCGGTGTAATACGCATGGTCCGTTTTATCCTCACAGACCACCATTACGTCAGGATAAAAAAAGTTGTTGCCGGCTTTAATTTTAACGTCTGAACCAAAAGGTCGGCAGGGCGTACCCTTTAAATGCTGACGTATTTCCGCCAAAACATTGGCAGCAATGCTTTCGTGATTTTTGCTAGCTCCCGCCATGGCATAAATACAACCATCGCTATATTCATGCTTGGTTTCCGAGATCAATTCTTGCGCCAGATAATCCTCCATGCTGACGAAATGCTGTTTGATCACTGCACTCATAACTGACACCATTCGATAAAGTCTATAGCAGTTTCAAAACTCCACCCCGGCTTGGGCTTTGACGCCTTGCTCGCGAAACGGGTGTTTGACGGCGCGCACTTCGCTGACCAGATCGGCCAACTCGATCAAGGCCGGTGGGGCGTTGCGGCCGGTGCATACCACGTGCAGCATGGGCCGGCGAGCCGCAAACACCGCCAGTACCTCTTCTAAATCCAGATAGCCGTAGTGCAATACCACGTTCAGCTCATCCAGAATCACCATGGCAAAGGCAGGATCGTCCAGCATGCGCTGCGCTTCCCGCCAGCCTTTGGCGGCGGTCGCCATGTCCCGCGCTTTGTCCTGGGTGTTCCAGGTATAGCCTTCGCCCACCACTTGAAAATCGCAACCCGGCTGTTGCAAAAAAATACCCCGCTCGGCGCTGTCCAGCGCGCCTTTGATGAACTGCACCACGCCCAGCCTGCCGCCGTGGCCCAGCACGCGCAGGCCCATGCCGAACGCCGCCGTGGTTTTGCCTTTGCCGGGGCCGGTGTAGACCATCAGCAAGCCTTTTTCCTGCCGGGCGGCGGCGCGCTTGCGCTCGAAGCCTTGCTGGTGGCGCTGGGCGCGGCGCCGGTGCTCGTCGTTGTCTAGTTCCATGGCGTGGCCGTGGCTGCGCTCAGTGCTTGCGCCAGACGGGCGCGGTTCAGGTGATAACCGATGCAGACCAGTTCCGAACAGGTGACCGCCGCTGCGTGCGGCGCCGGTTCGGCCTGAACCCGCTCGCGCACGCCTTGCAGCAGCCAAGGAGATGCATCCGTCGCCAGTACGTAGCCTTTGACGCGCAACAGCTGTTCGGAGTGCGCCAGGCGCGCCAGGGCATCGGCCAGCACGGACGGCTGCTGCGGGGCGTCGCTGCGCAGTATGAAGGACAGCCAGCCGGG
Source organism: Methylococcaceae bacterium (assembly GCA_004299145.1). Taxonomy (GTDB): domain Bacteria; phylum Pseudomonadota; class Gammaproteobacteria; order Methylococcales; family Methylococcaceae; genus Methylogaea. Next base: position 1,472 of record SCQD01000017.1, read on the forward strand.
GTCTTGTTGGTGAAAGTGTTCATGGCTGGTCAAACCGTGGACGTGCGCGCTCAGCCCGGAATGGCTGTGGCCGTTCAACGCATTTTGATCGGCCAGTACCGACAGGCCCAAGCCGGCCACAGGCAAAAATACCGGTCCATGGCCGGCGCTGCGCGCTTCGTGCAAGCGCAGACCCAGCGCCACGCGGCTGTCCAGTTTGGCGCCATAGGCCGGTTCGATAAAACGTAGCGACGGTGCGCGCCGGCGCAGCCTGGCTTCCGCCGCCAGCAAGTCGTCATCGGACAGCGCGTCGATTTTGTTTAACACCACCACGTCGCCGGCAGCCAATTGCTGGTCGAACACCGCCAGCACGGCGTCGTTGCGTGCCGTCAGGTCTTGCGCCAGCAGCCACGGCGTGTCCACCACCGCCAGCACCGAGTCCAGCACAAAGTCCGCCTTCAGCGTTTCCGTGTGCAGCGCTTGCATCACCGCCGTGGGCAAGGCCAGCCCCGAGGTTTCGATGAGTACTTGGTCGATCCGGCCCCGGCGCGCGGCGATGGCGTTCATGGTGGGCAAAAACCGCTCGTCGCCCGCGTAAGCGATGAGACCGTGGGCAAAATCATAAAATTCGATGGTCTCGCCGGACTGGCCGGCTGTACGCGCCAAGCCCCCGTCTATCGAGGCAGCGCCGAATTCGTTGACCAGCACGGCATAGCGCTTGCTGCCGCGTCCGCGGATCAGGTGATTGAGCAGGGTGGTTTTGCCGGCGCCGAGGAAGCCGGTAAAAATGCTGACGGGAATGCGGGGCATTACTTATTCCAATAACAGCGGGTCGCGTTCCGAAGCCAAAAACAAGGGATGCAGCAGCATGCCGGCGATAAATCCGCCGATATGGCCCCACCACGCCACGTCGGCATAAGGGTGAATGGTGGGATCGAAGGTGGTGGCTTTGTACATCTGGATGATGACCCACAAGCCGACGAAGGCGATGGCGGGTACCTCCACAAACAAAGGCAGCAAAAATACCGGGATCCACAATACGACGCGCGCCTGGGGATACAGAAAATAAAACGCGCCCATGATGCCGGCAATCGCGCCGGAGGCGCCCACCGTGGGTATGGCGGAATTGACGTTGAAAAAAATGTGCAGGGCGCCGGCCAGCAAGCCACAAGCCAGATAAAACAACAAAAATCGCACGGCTCCCATGCGGTCTTCCACGTTGTCGCCGAAAATCCACAGCAGCCACAAATTCAGTACCAAATGCAGCCAGCCGCTGTGCAGAAACAGGCTGCTGACGAAAGCGCTGTAATCGCCGGGCGGAAAACCTATCAAGACGGCCCAGTCAGGATGGGTGAAACGGGCCGGCACCAGGCCGTAGAGCTGGAACAACGCATTACGCGGCGCTGCTTCCAGGCCGTACTGTATTCCCAGGAACAGCATCGTGTTGACGGCTATCAACGACCAGGTCATCCAGGGCGTATACCGGCAGGGAATGTTGTCGCGATAAGGAATCATGGCGGTGCGGTTCGAGGACGGGGCGAAAGAAAATGGGGTGTCGGACTGCCTCCTAGTGTTCTGCAAAAATCTCTTCCAAACGCAAAGCGCGTTCGCGTACAAAGGCAAGGCGCTGGGTTTCTTCGTCGGCACTTAAGGCTTTCAGCCTTTCGAAGGCTTGTTGCACGGACGGGTTGGACACCTGATTCATGCGGGTTTCCTCTTGACTGTGTTGGAAAAAAGTTATCCAAGCCGAAAGGCTTGCCGATGCTGGGTTTAGTCGATCTGCTTTGAATAGCTCAACGATGTGTAGTTGCAATTCTTGTCCCAGCCTGACCTGATGTTGCCGACGATCACGCAGTTCAAAACACCACAGGGCCTGGCTGGGATCGGTAAATAAGTCGAAGCCGAGCAGGTGTATGCCGACGACGGGGTTCAGGCTTTCGTAGTTTTCGCCCTGTTTGAGCTGGTTGACCAGCGTTTTAGCCAAGTAATAGATGCTACGTGCGCTCCAGGGGTCGCGCTGGCGCATCTGCATTTCCATGTTGAATAAGGTGCCCTGCGCGTCTTTCGCCAGCAGTGTAGCAAGCTTTTTTCAACCGGGACAGAACAGCGGGTAAACAGAACAGCAGGTAATCGGATTTGGCAGGGGCTTGGCGCAGAGGCGGTTGTGCATTACTGTGATGCCTGTTTGCTTTCTCTCCAACCACGACCAGCCCCATGAACCAACCCGAATCCCTTCCCCATCCCTTGCAGGCATTTCGCTATTGCGCTCAGTGCGGCAATAAAGGCCTGGAAATCCGCCAGACGCGCTCTATCTATTGCCCGGCCTGCGGCTTTTGCTATTTCATCAACTGCGCCGCCGCCGTCAGCGGCTTTGTGTTTTACGGCGATCAGCTGATTCTGACGGTGCGCGCCGAAGACCCGCAAAAAGGCTATCTGGACTTGCCCGGCGGTTTTGTGGAGTTCGACGAGTCCGCCGATGATGCGCTGCGCAGGGAGGTCATGGAAGAGCTGGGCCTTGCTGTGACCGATGTGAGCTACCTGGCTTCGGCGCCCAACAGCTATCTCTATGCCGGCGTGCTGTATAAAACCACGGATATGTTCTATGTCTGCCGGGTCGACGATATCAGCCGCATTCACGCGCAAGACGACGTGGCCGGTTACCGCCTGGCCGACCCACACGCCATGGACCCCGCTACATTGGCTTTTCCTTCGGCGCGCGGGGTGTTCGGCCAGCTGTTGCGGAGCATTGCGCCATGTTCAGCCTGATCAGTTATTTCGCCGTTTTTATCGTGGCGGTCGCCATCATGGTGATTGCCGACGACGACCCCACCGGGGTATCCCTGATCGAGTGGGTGATGTTTGCCGTCATGGCTTACGCCGCCAGCCAGCTGTGCAAGCGCTTGTTGGAAATTTATCGGCGCGGCAGCTGGGAATAAGGCGATGTTCAGCAATGTGATTGACGCCCGTTTTTGTGACCGAATTCCCATTAAAATTCTGGGTGAATATCCAACCCATCGGTGATGGTCATGAACGACGCCAACGCAAAAGTATTCGCCTACCACGAACAGAGCAAAAATCTCCCCAACCGCTATGCCCGCGCACCCAACTATCTGGACTGGGCCAGCCAGCCCGATCCGTTCCGCCGTTATTGGAAGGCGCCCACCGTTTCCCTGTCCAGGCCAGAACCCACGGATGAACCTGGTTTTGCGCAATTGCACCAGAGTGGTCAAATCGCCCCGGCGTCTTTGTCGGCTGCCGCCATAGGCCAATTGTTGTACGACAGCATGGCGTTGTCGGCCTGGAAGGTGGAAAGCAATGCCAGCCGGCCTTTACGCTGCGTGCCGTCCGCCGGTGGCTTGCATCCTACCGAAGCTTATTTGCTGTGCGGTGCGGTGGAACGCCTGACTACCCAGCCTGCGCTTTACCATTACAGCGCTTTCGGGCACAGCCTGGAATTGCGCGCCGAATTCGACTTTGCGCTCTGGCAGCGGCTGTGTGGAGAGTTACCGGCCGAGGAAACGCTGCTTGTCGGCTTGACCAGCATCCAATGGCGTACCGCCTGGAAATACGGCGAACGTGCTTATCGCTACTGCCAGCTCGAACTGGGGCATGCGATGGGCGCGGTCAGCTATGCGGCGGCGGTATTGGGCTGGTGTGCGCAGTCGGTGCCCATCGCCGATGCGGATCTGGCGATGTTGCTGGGCATTGCCGGCCAAGCCGGCCCTGATGCCGAATTGCCGGGCTGCCTGATTGCGCTGTATCCCCGCCGGGAGTATGAATCCGCGGTGCAGCCGTTTGATGGCGATTGCCTGGAAGATTGGCAGGAGCATTTGCGCAGGGAACCCCCCAGCCCGGTCAGTACGTCTTACCGTGAATGGCCGCTGCTGGATGAAATCGCCGAGGCATGCCGGATACAACAACCGCTGGCCCGGCCGGTCGGCGTCAAAGCAACGGAAGAAGCCCATGCACCGCATGCCGGCGTGGGGGCCAGGGGCTTGCTGCGTCAGCGGCGCAGCGCGTTGAAAATGGATGGACAGACGGCCATGCCATGGCACGATTTTCAGCATTTCTGTTGCCGGCTGGCCCCGGACCGCTTGCCCTTGAACGTTTTAGGCCAACCCCCGGCATTGCATTTGCTGTTTTTTGTCCATCGCGTCGACGGCTTGTCGCCGGGTTTTTATATCCTGCCGCGTTCCAAAGACGGCATGGCTTTGCTGCGGACTTCGCTACGGGCCATGCCGGACTGGCATAAACCGGAAGGCATGACTTCCAGGCTGCCTTTGTTTGAATTGAGCAAGGGCGATGCCCAAACCCAGGCGCGGGTGCTCAGTTGCAACCAGGCCATTGCTTCCAGCGGCGCGTTTGCCGTGTGCATGCTGGCCGAGTTTGAACAGCGCCTGGACGATTATGGTCCCGGTGAATACCGGAGCCTGCACTGGGAGGCTGGGCTGCTGGGCCAGGCCATGTACATGGAGGCGCAAGCGCTGGGACTGTGCGGCACGGCGATAGGCGCTTTTCTGGATGACGGCGTGCATCGCCTGCTGGGCATAGCCGATCGAAAACTGCAGGCGCTCTACCATTTCAGCGTGGGCCGTCCCATGGAGGATCAACGCGTTTCCTCCCTGGCCGCCTATCACCATTTGAACAAGCCGGTGGCTTAGGACTGCTCTCGACCCCGCTTATCGGCCGTAGGGTACGCTGTGCGTACCTTCGAGGGCATCGAACGGTACGCACGGCGTACCCTACCATGATATTTCGCAGCGCCATCTGATGGATTACGGCAGCCATGCCTCCACCCATCCTACGAGCTGCCACACGTTTTCTTTGAGCGCGCCTTCAGCCTTTTCCCGCCTTGGTTTATAGTGTTGCGTTTGGGTCCGATTTACCGGATCACCGCACCACTTGACGGCTGTATGAATGATTTGACGATTGCTCCTCCCCGCGAACAAAGCCTGTTGTTTGCCGATTTGGTCGGCAGTACGCGTTTGTATGAAATTCTGGGCGATAGTGAAGCCTTGCGTGTGGTGTCGGTCGTGGTGGCGAAAATGGAATCCACGGTATCGGCCCAGCAGGGGAGGGTGGTAAAGACCATCGGTGATGAAGTGATGGCGACTTTCGCCACGCCCACGGAGGCGGCGCAGGCGGCAACCGCCATGATGCGCGGGATTGAGCAGGGCTTGCCCGGCGTCGATTTGCCGCTGCAATTGCGCATCGGGTTTCACCATGGGCCGGTGCTGGAAGCCGAAGGCGACGTGTTCGGCGACACGGTGAACACCGCCGCGCGTCTGGTAAGACTGGCCAAGCCGGGCCAGATCATGACCAGCAGCGCGGCGGTGGCGCATTTGTCGCCGCATTTCAAACAGATGGCGCGCAATTTGGAGCGCTTTTCCCTGAAGGGCAAGCACGAAGAGTTTGCCGTTTACGAATTGCTGTGGAGCGAGCCGGAAAACGCCACCATTTTATCGGGGCGGGAAACGGTGGCGGCATTATTGGCCAGCCTGACGGCGGGAGCCCATTTGACGCTGAAGCATCGGCAAGGCAGTTTCACTTTGAGTCCGGCGCGCCCGACGGCGCATTTCGGCCGGGCGCAAGACAGCGACATCGTGGTCGACGACCAGCGAGTCTCGCGCCGGCACGCCAAAATCGAATTGCGCCGCGACAAGTTTGTGCTGGTGGACGAGAGCAGCAACGGCACTTACGTCCGTTTCGAAAACCGCGACGAAATCCTGCTGCGGCGCGAAGAAATGGTGCTGCACGGCAAAGGTTGCTTTGGCCTGGGCAATTCCACCCTGGATGCGGCCGCGGCGACGCTGGTGCATTTCGAATCGGCTTGACGGCAGCGTCGGGCTGTCCTTTCCCCCTAACATTCGTTCCACCCGCCCGTACCGTCATCGTTCAGCCCCCCCTAAAAAATTAAGTGTGATGCATTCCTCGTTTTAATCGGGTGTATCTTGCTAAAATTCCCGAGCTGTGCAGTGTGAATTAAAAATATAAACTTTGGTGTGTATCACAGGCGGTTCGGATAGCATGCGAAAAATTGAGGTAGGCCAATGAACAATCAAGCTTATCAGCCACCGGGTGTCAAACGCCCATTAAGCCTGTTGGCCGCGTCCGTACTGCTGTGCCTGTACGGCGCTCCAGTACGCGCCAATCCCGCCGGTCCCGTCATCGCCCACGGCAGGGTAGACATCGACGCCGGCGCGCCGGGCCGGCTCAACGTCACCAACAGCCCCAACGCCATCATCAACTGGCGCGATTTTTCCGTCGGTCGCAACGAAGTCACCCGCTTTATCCAGCAAAGCGCCGACAGCGCCGTGCTCAACCGCGTGGTGGGATCTGACCCCAGCGCCATCATGGGCCAACTGCTGTCCAACGGCCGTGTTTATCTCATCAATCCCAACGGCATCATTTTCGGTCAGCACGCGGTGGTCGATACCGCCGGCTTTCTGGCCTCCACGCTGGACATCAGCGACAACGACTTCCTCAAGGGCAACTACGTATTCACCAGCCGCGATGCCCAGGGTATCGAAAACCACGGCCTGATCCATACCGGCAAGGACGGCAACATCGTGTTGATCGCGCCGGACATCAAAAACGACGGCGTGCTGCACAGCGAAGGCGGAAAAATCACGCTGGCGGCGGGCCGGGAGCTGACCATCTCCAGCCTGGACGCGCCGGAAGTGAGCTTCAAAATCCAGGCGCCCGGCGACAAAGTGCTCAACCTGGGACGGATGCTGGCCGACGGCGGCGGCGCTGTGCGCGTGTTTGCGAGCACGCTGACCAACAGCGGCGAAATCAGCGCCGACAGCATGCGCATGGACGCCGAAGGCAATATCGTGCTGGAAGCCAAAGACAGCGTCACGTTGACGGCGCAAAGCGAGGTGCACGCCAATGGCGTCAGCGGCGGCAACGTGCGCGTTGAAAGTCTCGGTGGGCAAACGCTGGTCAGCGGCAGCATCGACGCCAAAGGCACTGTAACACTCCCTCTCCCTCTGGGAAAGCCGCCGCAAAGCGGTATCACTAAGGCTTCTGGAGAGGGCCGGGGTGAGGGTTCCGGGGGCGCCGGCGGCAACATCCAATTGCTGGGCCGACAAGTGGGCCTGCTGGATGGCGCCCAAGTCGACGCCAGTGGCGCGACGGACGGCGGTACGGTATTGGTGGGTGGGGATTATCAAGGCGCCAATCCGGCCGTGCAAAATGCTCAAGCCAGTTATGTGGCGCCCACGGCGACGCTCAAAGCCGATGCCGGCGCGCACGGCGACGGCGGCAAGGTCATCGTCTGGTCGGATAAGGCCACCCGCGCCCATGGCCATCTCAGCGCCAGGGGCGGCCGCCAGGGCGGTGACGGTGGTTTGATCGAAACTTCCGGCCATTGGCTGGACACGGCGGGCATAAAAATCGACGCCGCCGCCCCGCATGGCCGGGGCGGTGAGTGGCTGCTGGATCCTTTCGATTTGACGGTCAGCAATGCCGCGACCAGCAATACCCAGGGCACGCCGGGCTCGCCATACACGTTCAGCGCGTTGGCGGCGGGTTCCAACGTTTCCAGCGCCGATATCGAAACCCAGCTGAACAGCGGCACCAGCGTCACCCTGCAAACCAGCGGCACGGCGGGTGACGGCTGGGGCAACGGCGACATCGCGATCAACGCCAATATCGCCAAAACCGCCGGCGGCCCGGCGAGCTTGCTGTTCAAAGCGCACAACAGCATCATCCTGGCGGGCGGCGTCGGCATTTCTTCCAGTGTCGGCGCGCTGGACGTTACGTTCAACAGCGACAGCGACCATAGCCTGGCAGGCGCCATTCAGCTGAACGCCGGCTCCAGCATCGCCAGCAACGGCGGCAACATCACGCTGGGCGGCGGCGCGGACCCGTCGGCTTACGACGCCTATGGCACGGCGGCCAACCCGCACGGCATTTCTCTTACCGGCGCCACGCTCAACGCAGGCGGCGGCAATATCCGCTTGCGGGGCTATGGCTACGGCGCACTGAGTGGTAGCGACGGCGTGCACGTGGAGGGTGGCTCGATCAGCGGCAGCGGCTATATCAACCTGTGGGGCTGGGGTGGGCCTTCCCAAAACAACAGCCGCGGTTTGTACATCCTCAACAACGCCCAAATCACCGGCAGTGGCGGTTCCATTGACTTGAAAGGCGATTCCCAAGGGGCGACGGGCTCTTTCAAAGACGGCGTGCTGATCACTGCGGGCAGTGGGATCACCAACAGCGGTGGCGGGTCCATCACCATCACCGGCGGTGGGCGCGGCAGCGATCACGCCCCGGGGGTGGCGATCGCCGACAATAACACGCTGATTCAAACCGCAAACGGCGACCTTACCATCACCGGCGAAACGTTTTCCACCGGGACCGGCAGCTACGGCGTGCTGAGCTGGAGCGCGACGCCGACGATCCGCGCTACCGGCTCGGGTCATGTGTCGATCACGGGCACCGGGGGGAACGGCGGGATCAGCTTGTCCGCCACCACGCTGCAAACCAACAGCGGCGCGTTGTCGCTGACTGCGGACAGCATCGGTTGGGACGCGGCTGTCGTGCTGCAAGGCGCCGGCGCCTTGTCGTTGCAACCAGCTGCGGGAACCTCCAGCATCGGCGTGGCGGGCGGTGCAGGCACGTTCAATCTGGACGTCACGGAACTAGGCCGCATCCAGGATGGTTTTTCCAGCATCAAAATCGGCCAGCATAACGGCACCGGCACTTTGACCTTCGGTGACGGCGCCGGAGCCGGCTCGGGCTATACCTTTCAAGATCCGCTGATATTGCGGGGAGGCGACATCGTCGTCGACGATGCCCTGGCCACCGGCAGCGGCGCCTTGCTGGGCAGTTTGACCCTGCACGCTAACAACGACATCACCCTTGGCAACAGCCTCACGACACAAGCGCAGGCCGTTACCCTCAACGCCGATGCGGATGCTTCCGGGGCCGGCGCCATCGTACTGAACAGCGGTTCCAGCATCAGCAGCAACGGCGGCGGCATCACCCTGGGCGGCGGCGCGGACCCCATCAGCGGTTTTGCCCAAGGCCACAGCGGATACTATGACGGCGTGTATCTGGCGGGCAGTTTGAGCGCGAACGGAGGGAATATTCTCGTCAACGGCAACGCCGATGCGGTTTCGAACAGTGGGGCGGATAAGCACGGCATTTTTCTCGCGGGCAGTGGCCTTATCAGCACCACAGGCTTCGGCAGCATCACCCTGACCGGACAGTCACTGAACCAGCCGGCGAGCGGCGCTTCCGCGATAGGGGTGACCGCCAACGGCGGGATCAGCAGTCAGAACGGCGATATCCAAATTAATGGAACCTCCGGCGATAGCAATAATTCCATGGGGGTGGGCGTTCATAACAGCGCCGCCATCGTGCAGGCCACGGGGGGCGGTAATGTCACGCTCAGCGGAACGGCGGGCGGCGCGGCGAACGCGAATGCCAGCCGGGGTATCGTGGTCTCGGCCGGCGGCGTGGTCAGAACCAACAGCGGCACGCTGACGCTCGACGGCGTCAGCACAGCCATCTCCACGAGCAACGAAGCCGCCGGCGTCAATATCCGCGCCTGGAACGGCGGCGCGACGGTGGATTCCACCACGGGAGCCATCAACGTCCAGGGGACGGCGGTGGCGGGGGTCGGCAAGGCGATACTGGTCGATAGTTCCGCGTCCGCCGCTTCCAGAAGCATAGGCAACAACACGTCCGGCGACATTCTGCTGGACGCCAAGAACGGTACGGACATCGTGTTGACCGGCGCCGACATCAAAACCACCGGAAACATCACCCTCAACGCCGAAGGCGGCGGCGACATCACCCAGAGCGGCGGTTACCTGCAAGCGGCCGGTTTGCGCGTGCTGGGCGACGCGGCCAGTACCGTAACGCTGAATTCCTCCAGCAACGACGTCGCCACCCTGGCGGTCGATCTGCCGGATGCCGGCTCCGTTGTGAACTACACCGACAGCGGCGCATTCGACATCGGCGCGCTGATGTCGGACAAACTGGGCAGTGGCACGAGCACTACCACCAATGGCTTGACCGTCGGCACGGCAGGGAGCACTACCCTGACCGCCGGCGCTGCGGTGACGCAGTCTCAAGCGATGACTACCGATGGTTTGGAATTACTCGGTTCGGGCAGCTATACCCTCGCCAACGCTGAAAACCGCATTACCACCGTTGCAGGCAATACCAGCGGCGCAATCAATCTGAGTGACAGCACGAGCCTGACCGTGGGCACTGTCGGCGGCACGGCGGGGCTTACCGCTCTCGGCAGTATTACGCTGAATTCAACCGCCGGCATCAACGTTAACGCACTGCTTAAAACGGGCTTGCATAGCGTGGGGGTTAGCACGGGAAATTCAGGCAGTATTTCGCTCACGGCGGGGGGCAACATTCAGCTGGGCATCACAGGCACGGCGATCGATACTTCAATCTGGACAGACGGTAATGGCACCACGACCGGCAATGTCGGGGATGTCAGCTTAACGGCTGCCGGCGGGATTTCCGGCGCTTCCAGCAACATTTCGGCGTGGCTGGAAAAATACCAGTACGGCGGCACCGGCAGCCGGGCCGGCAATATTACGCTGACCGCGAATGGTGGTGATATCTCTGTCGGAAACCTTACCGCCCATGCTTATCAAAACGATAGCGGGGGGACTGTCGGGAATGGCGGTAATGTCAGCGCGACGGCCAGCGGCGCCATTACCGTCACCGGTATTGATACCCGGTCCTACGGCGCATTATTTAACGCTGGAACCACGACCATCGGTAACGGCGGCAATGTCTCTCTAACCGCAAACAACGGCAGTGTGACAGTGAATGGCGCCGTGGATGCCCAGGCCTATCATGGCGGATATTATTTGGGGAATTTCTACCGAAACGGTACGGCAACCGTCGGCCAGGGCGGAACGATTACCCTGCGCGCCGATGCCGGTGGTTCCTGCCTTTACAACTCGTCAAGCTGCGCTACCGTCGTGTTCGGGGGCGGCGGCAGCGCCGCCAGTTCAGGAACCGGCCGCACCGATATTTATTACAACCCGGTCAGCTACGCCAACCCGACGAATTACAGCGTGACCGGCAGCAATACGGCCTGGATGCTGGTGAATGACGTCGGCACCGAGTCAGGGGGAACGCGCGGCCTGCAAGCCATGAACGCCAATCCGGCGGGTAACTACGCATTGGGCAAGAACATCGACGCCGGCGCCACCAGTACTTGGGATGGCGGCGCTGGTTTTTTGCCCGTGGGGAACGCTTCTACCTCTTTCACGGGCAAATTTGACGGACTGAATAACGTCATCACCGACCTGACCATCAATCGTCCCGCCACCGATTACGTCGGCCTGTTCGGCGTCACCGGCGCCGGCAGCGCCATCACTCGCGTGGGTTTGCTGGGCGGCGGCACCACGGGACACAACTATGTGGGCGCATTGGTGGGGAGCAACAACGGCGATGTCAGTTATACCTATGCCACGGGTGATGTGGCCGGCGCGGGCAGTTCCGGTGGTATACACATCGGTGGGTTGGTTGGCGATAGTGCTTATCAGCCTACGCTGCATGTGGGCAGCATCAGTTACAGCTACGCCTCGGGCGATGTCACCGGTCGCATCAAGGTCGGTGGTTTGCTCGGTTACCAGGAAGGCAGCACCAGTTACAGCTACGCCACCGGTGATGTAACGGCGGCGGGGAGCGGCGCCATGGATGCGGGCGGCCTGCTGGGAGCAAACAATAGCCAGGGACAGGTCAACTACAGCTATGCCACGGGCAACGTCAGCGCACCGGATGCGGCCGGCGGATTGGTGGGCGTCAATTACAACAGTGCAGCCAGCATCAATTACAGTTTTGCATCCGGCACGGCGACCGGTACCAGCAATGTCGGCGCATTGGTCGGACAGAATGGTTCCGGGGGTTCTACGGGCGTTATCATCGGTTCTGCTGCGTTAAGTGGTACGGCGCCGATGACGCAAAGCACCTACACCGATGCAGGCTGGAATTTCACTACAGACTGGTGGATGTCCGAGGGCAATACCCGCCCATTCCTGCGCAGCGAGTGGTCAAACACCATCAACAACGCCCACCAGTTGCAGTTGATGTCCATGAATCCGGCGGCCAATTACTCGCTGGGCCGTGATATCGACATGGTGGAACTGACACAGACTTCCGGTCTGTGGGATACAAGCAAAGGCTTTGTGCCGGTGGGTGATGGTGATCTTCAGTCTTTGCAACCGCGCTTTACCGGGAATTTCGACGGGCAGGACCACAGCATTACCGGCCTGACCATCAACCGCCCTGCCACCGATTACGCGGGGCTGTTTGGTTCCGTAGCGCTGGGCAGCAGCGTGACCCATTTACGCTTGGCGGGGGGCAACATTGCCGGCCAGAATTATGTCGGTGCGGTGGTGGGGGAAAACATCGGCAGCGTCGAATATGTCGACGCTTCGGCCGGCGTAACGGGCAATAATTACGTCGGCGGCCTGGTGGGCAGCAATGTCGGGGCGTATACGGTCAGCCATGCCTCCGCATCGGGTACGGTAACGGGCGTTTCCTACGTCGGCGGCTTGGTGGGAGACAATACCGGCGCCATCGACAACAGTTATGCCCTGGGCCATGTCACGGGTTCCATCGATGTTGGCGGGCTGGTGGGCAGCAACGGTGGAACTATCGACAACAGTTACGCCGCCGGTCTGATAACCAGCGGTGGCGGCAATGATGTGCCCGGCGGGCTGATCGGCCAGAATACCGGCACTATTTCCGTGCGAAACAGTTTTTGGAATACCGATACCAGCGGTACCGGAACCGGCATCGGCGGCGGAGATACCAGCACCGGCGCCACGGGAATGGATACCATCGGTATGATGACGGGCACCAATTTCACCACGGCGACAACCGCCAACGGTAGCGTCAATCCCAATTGGAACTTCAGCAACATCTGGGGCATCACCGCCAACGCTTACCCCTATCTGCAATGGCGCTTTCCCATCGCGCCGCAGATCGTTTCCGGCACGCTGAGCAACGAACTTTTCCGCGGCCAAACCATCCAGCTGGCACAGGATGGGACGGCGTTGGCAACGGCATCCACCGGCAGCAACGGGTTTTATTACCAGGCGCTGGATGCCGGCAGCATTCCCAGCGGTCACACGCTGCTGGCCTATCAAGTGGGCGCCGGCAGCCTTCCCGCCGCCGCCGTGCGCCTGTCCGACGGCAATAGCATGACCGGCCTGACGCTGAATGGTGGAGCGCTGAATGTCAGCAGCAGCAACAGCACGGCGATATCCAACAGCCAGCTGGCAACCGCCAAAGGCAGTTTGAGCAGTGCCGACATTCCTTACAGCGCCGCGGGTAGCAATCTGACCCTGACCAGCGGCACGGCTTGGCAAACAGCGCCCGATACCAATTTCACGTTCGACGGCAACCTCACCACACAGAGCGCCGGCCAAACCTGGAACGGCCCACTGGCGATGGCGGCTGACGTGACGTTGACCTCGGGTGGTTCCATCGTGCTGGCCGGCAGCTTGACCAAGACCGGCAGCAGCGACGCCACGCTGACACTCAAGGCGGCTGACAGTCTGTCGCTGGCGGCCGGCAAAAGCCTGACCTCGTCGAGCGGCAAACTCAACGTGGTGTTCAACGCCGATGCGGACGGCAGCGGCGCCGGCAATATCCAGTTGGGAGCCGGTTCCAGCATCGCCAGCAACGGCGGCAGCATCGTCATGGGCGGGGGTAGTTGCAGCATCAGCAGTTGTTCCGCCTTGAACAGCAACAGCACCGGTGCGGCGATGGGCATCGGTACCGCAAGCCTCGCCGAAAAAATCGGGATATATCTGGCGGGTACTTCCGGTGCCGGAAATTCGGTCAGCCTGAATTCAGGCGGGGGCGCCATCTGGATGAAAGGCCTGGGGCTTGCCGGAACTTCCAATGCCAGCGGCATCGAAATCGACAATGCCGGCTTGCAGAGCGGCGGGGGCGTTATGACCCTGACCGGTAGAGGCGGCGCCGGCGGGGCAATCGATGTGCAGAACTACGGCATCGCGCTGTTTTCCAGTTCGCTCAACAGCGGTGCCGGAGCCATGACGCTGAACGGCACCGGCGGCAGCGGCAGCGATGAAAACCAGGGCGTTTATCTCAGCGTCGACGTTACCGCGCTGACCCGGTCCACGCTGACGACCAGCGGGGCGCTGAACATGACCGGCGTCGGCGGCGGCACCGGCTTCGACAACCGCGGCATCCGCTTCAAATCCGCAACGCTCAGCGCCGGCAGCATGACGCTGGACGGCACCGGCGGCAATGGCACGAACTACAACCGGGGCATTTTTGCCGACGCCTACAACGACACGCTGGGCGGCAGCAGCTTGACTACCACCAGCGGCGCCATGACCTTGATCGGACAGGGCGGCGTTTCGGCCACGGGTACGCAAAACGAAGGCATCCGACTGTCTTCCACCACCCTGAACAGCGCCGGCAACCTGACCCTCACCGGCACCGGCGGCGGGGGAACCACTTACAACCAGGGCGTTGTGATCGGCGTCGATTCCGCTGATCTGACCGTCTCCTCGCTGACCAGCGGCAGCTTGCTCAGCATTACCGGCACCGGCGTCGGCCTTGCCGCGGGTAGCGATAATCGCGGTATCCGCCTGGATTCGGCGCAGCTTGACGCGGCTACCATGACGCTGTCGGGCACCGGCGGCCTGGGCGCGGGCTGGAACATAGGCATCTATGCAACCCCCTATAACGCCACGCTGGGCGGCACCCGGTTGACCACGACCGGCGCCATGACCCTGACCGGTCAGGGCGGCACGGCGGCGACGGGCAGCGACAACGACGGCATCCTGTTGCGCTCCAGCATGCTCAACAGCGGCGCCGGCACGCTGACCCTCAACGGCACGGCGGGCAGCGGCACTTCCGGCAATGACGGCGTCGATATCGACGTCGATTCCGGCACACCGCTGATCGCGTCGATGGTAACCACCAGCGGCGCACTCAATATCACCGGCAGCAGCCCTGGAAATACTTCCGCCACCGACAACTCGGGCATAGACCTGGGTTCCGCCCGGCTCAGCGCGGGCAGCATGACGCTGATCGGCACCGGCGGGCGCGGCACGAATTACAACCGGGGTATCGATCTGTGGGCCGAAAATGCCACGCTGGGCGGCGTGCAATTAACGACTGCCGGCGCCATGAGCCTAACCGGCCAGGGCGGCGTTTCCGCCACGGGGACCGACAACGACGGTATTTCTTTGGGTTCGAGTACGCTCAACAGCGGCACGGGCAACCTGACCCTGTCCGGCACCGGCGGCGGTGGAACGGATTACAACACGGGCGTCTACCTGTACGGCAGTCAACTGAGCAGCGGCGGCGGAGCATTGACCGTCACCGGCCACGGCGGCAATGCGGTCAATTTGAGCAAGGGCGTCTATCTGGACAGCGGCGCCAGCCTTAACAGCGGCGGTGGCGCACTGAGCATGTTGGGCGTCGGCCACGGCAGCGGCACCGACAATCACGGCATCTTGACCAGCGGCGCCACGCTGGTCAGCGGCGCGGGCAGCCTGACGCTGGATGGCCGTGGCGCGGTCGCCGGCCGAGGGCTGAATTTCGGCAGCGGCACCGTCATCGGCGCGGCCAGCGGACAGAGCGGCGCCATCAGCCTGATTGCCGATACGGCCAGCGGCAGCGACAGCATTCAACTGGCCGGCGCCACGGCGCCGGTGGTGCGCGGCAGCGGCAGCGGCAGTCTGACGCTGGAGCCGCTGAACAATGCCACCAGCATCGGCCTGGCCAGCGGGACGGGCGCGTTCAATCTTTCCACCACGGAGCTGGGGTATCTTCAGGGCTTTTCCAGCATCACCATCGGCAAAAGCTCAGGCAGCGGCGCCATCACTTTCGGCAGCACCGGCAGCGGCTTTACGTTTTCAAACAGTCTCACCCTGCGCAATCCGGGAACGGGCAGCGGCGGCATTGCCATCGACGATGCGCTCAGCGTCGGCGCCAATACGCTGACACTCAATACCGCCGGCCCGGTGACGCAAAGCGCCGCCTTGACGGCCGGTAGCCTGGAGTTGCTGGGCAGCAACGCGGCCTACAGCCTGACCCATAGCGGCAACAGCATCGGCGCGCTGGCTGCCAATGTCGCCAGCCTGAATCTGGCCAACAGTGCGGCTTTGAGCATCGGCAGCGTCGGCGCGACGACGGGCATTACCGCCGGCGGCAGCGTGCTCATCGACAATACAGCCGGACTGACGTTGAACAACGCCATCAGCAGCAACGCCAGTGCTAACGCCATCGTGCTGCACGGCGCTTCCTTCACCAACAACGCCGGCAGCACCGCGCTGGCCGCTAGCAAAGACCGCTGGCTGGTGTGGTCCGGCAATCCAGCCAACGACACGCGCGGCGGTTTGACCTACGACTTCAAGCAATACAACGCGAGTTACGGCAGCAGTACGGTGCTCGGCAGCGGCAACGGCTTTTTGTATACGCTGGCTCCCAGCATTACGCCCACACTGACCGGTTCCGTCAGCCGGGTTTACGACGGCGGCAACACCGCCACGTTGGCGGCATCCAACTATGGCTACAGCGGCGCCGTGGACGGGGATACGATTACGCTGGGCAAGCCGGCGACGGGCAGCTATGACGATAAAAACGTCGGCAACAATAAACCGGTGACGGTCAACGGCATCAGCCTGGAAAGCGCCGGCAACGGTACGGCCACGGTGTATGGATATACGCTGGCATCGACGACGGCATCCGCCAACATCGGCGCAATCACGCCGCTCGCTCTGACACTGACCGGCTTGAGCGCGGCAAGCCGCGTTTACAACGGCACTGCCAGTGCGGCGGTGACCGGCAGCCCCGGCTTCAGCGGCGCCGTGGGCAACGACGACATCGGCGTCGCGGTTTCCGGCGCACTCGGCGCCAGCTTTGCCGACTCAAGCGCGGGTACAGGCAAAACCGTAACCGTCAGCGGCATCAGCCTCAGCGGCGCCGACGCCGGCAATTACACGCTGCCGTTGTCGCTGAGCGCCGACATCACCCCGGCCAGCCTGAGCATCATCGCCAACAGCACCGGCAAAACCTATGACGGCCAGGCCTACAGCGGCGGCAACGGCGTGACCTACAGCGGTTTCGTCAACAACGAAACCAGCAGCGTATTGAGCGGCACGCTGCATTACGGCGGCAACTCTCAAGGCGCCGTCGACGCCGGCAGCTATGCCATCACGCCTGCGGGGCTGAGTTCCGGCAACTACACCATCAGCTACGTCAACGGCACGCTCACCATCGACCCGGCGCCGGTGGTGATCACGACCCTATCCGGCAGCCTGACCGGCACGGTGAGCAAGGTTTACGACGGTACGGCCACGGCGAGTTTGTCGCCGTCCAACTTTTTGCTGAGCGGATTTCTCGGCGGCGATGCCGCCACCGTGACCAAAACCACCGGCAGCTACAGCGACGCCGACGTCGGCAGCGGCAAAACGGTCAGCGTGACCTTGAGCAGCGCCGACTTTAGCGCGCTGGGCGGCACCAATCTTTCCAACTACAGCCTGCCGACCCTGTTGACGGGCGCGGTAGGCGTCATTACCCCGGCCTCGCTCAGCATCAACGGGCTGACCGCTTTGAACAAAGTCTACGACGCCACCACCCGCGCCACTTTGAGCGGCGGCAGCCTGAGCGGCGTATTCGCCGGCGACACTGTGACCCTGGTCGGCGGCAACGCCAGCTTCGCCGACAAGAATGTCGGTGCCGGTAAGGCGGTGACGGTGAGCGGCTTCAGCCTGAGCGGCGGCGACGCCGGCAACTACACGCTGGCCCAACCTGCTGCCTTGAGCGCCGCCATCACGCCGGCCATGCTGAACATCACCGGCCTGAGCGCAGTGGGCAAGGTCTACGACGCCACCACCCGCGCCACGCTGAGCGGCGGCAGCCTGAGCGGCGTGCTCGCCGGCGACGTGGTGAATCTCAACAACGGCAGTGGCAGCTTTGCCGATAAAAACGCCGGCATCGGCAAGACCGTGAGCGTCAGCGGTTTCACGCTGAGTGGCGGCGACGCCGGCAACTATGAACTGATCTTGCCGGTCAACCTCAGCGCCGACATCGCGCAGGCCTCGCTACGCGTCGACGGGCTGACGGCTTTGAACAAAGTCTACGACGCCACGACCGAGGCCAAACTGAACAGCGGCAGCCTGAACGGCGTGCTCGCCGGCGACGTGGTGACTCTCAACAACGGCAGCGGCAGTTTTGCCGATAAAAACGCCGGCATCGGCAAGACCGTGAGCGTCAGCGGTTTCACGCTGAGTGGCGGCGACGCCGGCAACTATGAACTGGTCTTGCCGGTCAACCTCAGCGCCGACATCGCG
>SCQD01000181.1 GCA_004299145.1 Methylococcaceae bacterium
CCGGCAACTCAGCGGCCATCCGCCCCATCTGCCCGATTTCCCCGTCACCGCTTCCGCAGGCATGTCGACCTTTTCCGCCGGTCAATTCGATCCTCGCGGCATGGGCCAGGTCGGCTCCGGCAAGGGGCTGGACGAAGTTTCCGCCCACATCAGCGCCATCGGCGAAGCCATCGAACGCTATTCGGCGGCCCGCTTCCGCCTGTCCGACCTGAAATATGCCGGCATCGGCCAGCTGAGCGGCGACTACGTCGATCCCGACAAACTGGTGCTGTATTCGAAAAGGCAATACCACACCCCCGGCTTCCCCTTTGCTCCCTGGCGCGCCGACCAGAAAATCCACTGGACGCGCGGACAGTGGCTAGGCCTGTCGACCCCGGTATGGGTACCCGCGCTGGTCAGCTATTTCAACTTCAGCGCCCCCTATAAAGAGCAGTTCAGCCAGGTGTCCTCCAATGGATTGGCGGCGGGGCAAAGCGACGAGGACGCCGCCATCCGCGCCACTTACGAATTGATCGAGCGCGACGCCATGATGCTCGCCTGGTATGCCCAGCTGCCCGGCCAGCGCTTGAGCCTCGACAGCCAATACCAGGGCAAGATGCGCCTATTGATCGACGACATCACCGCGCGGGGCATTCAGCTCGAACTGTATTTGCTGGACGTCGGCATTCACGTACCCACCGTGGTCTGCCTGGGCCTGGGCAACGGTATCAACACACCCGCCGCCTCCGTGTCGCTGGCCACCCACGGCGACATCCACGTGGCGATGCGCAAGGCCTTGCTGGAACAAGGCCACGTGATGCCCTACCTGTGCCACTTGATGATCAGCGGCCACAAGATTCCCCGGCAAATCAACGAAGTGCAATCCCTGGAAGATCACGCGGCCTATTATTTCGCCGGAGACAAACTCGCGGCGTTCGACTTCATGCGCCAACCCGCCGAAATGGCGATGGACCCTGGGCTGTGGCCTTACCCTCCCATCCAGAACGCCGGCGACCTGCGGCAACGGTTACTGGCGGCGAACGTGGACGTCGCCATCGTCGACGTGACGGCGCCCGATATCGCACTGAGCCCGTTCCGGGTGGCGCGCGCGGTGGGCGTCAACATGCAGCCCATTCATTTCGGGGAACAATACAAGCGCGTGGACAACCCCAGAATGCGCAGGCTGCTCAAAGGCCGGGCGGTCAACATGAACCCGCATCCCATTGCCTGACACGATCCAAACAGGAAACCCCATGAAAATACTGGTCTGCGGCACCAATTACGGCTCCACCTATATTCGCGCCCTGGCCGGCGGGCATGGCGGCGCCCGGCTGGCGGGCATACTGTCCACCGGCAGCGAGCGCTCTCTCGCCTATGCCCGGCAAGCGCAAGTTCCCCACTACACCGGCGTGCACGAAATCGCCGACGGCGGTATCGACATCGCCTGCGTGGCGGTGCCCGGCGCAGCCGGCTCCCGGCTGGCCATGGCCTTGCTGGTCAAGGGCATCCACGTCTTGTGCGAGCACCCCATGGGCGCGGAGCCAGCGGCCAAGGCGCTCGCCGTCGCACAAATGCACCGGCGCTTGTTCCAGATCAATGCGCATTTCGCCGACCTGCCTGCACCCCAGTCCTTTTACCGCAGCCTGGCGGTAGCCGCGCAGCCGGGGCCGGCCTTGCATTTCGAGCTGGCGGTCAACCTGAGAACCCTGTATTCCGGCCTGGACCTGGTGGGACGCGCGCTAGCTTCACTGCGCGATATGGAGATCATTGCCACCCCGTGGTCCGGCGACACCCCGGAGCTGTTTGCCAACCTGCGGCTGGCCGGCCCCAAGGCGCACGTTTCGCTGCTGTGCCAGAACTTCGCCTCCGCCGCCGACGACGGCAGCGCTACTTTGCTCAACCACCGCTGCAGCGCAACCTTTGCCCACGGCAATTTACTGCTGGCTGAAAGCAACGGCCCGGTGTTGTGGTTCCCCTCGCCGGTATCCATGCCGACACAACACTGGCGCAATTACCTGCCGGTCGACCTGGGCCAAGTGGACGTCGCGCTCCTGCAACAGCAACGGGATAGCGCCAACCTGGCCGCCATACTCGACATGATGGCCGTCATCCACGGTCAACCGCAGCAACCGCACCAGCACCCCGAATACCTGCAAGCATTGACCGGTTTGTGGGAACGGGCGCTGCACCGACTATGCCACGGTACGAAAGACAGCCTATAAATTCCGGGGATGACTGATCATTAAGGACCATAGATGCGCTGCACGAAGGGAAGCGCATCTTTGCGCTCCCCAGTCGCCGGTACATCCCATGGTCCTATGGTCCTTCCTTTTAGCGATCCACCAGCTTCAAGCGCACGCCGTCGTGTTCCGGGTCGATGCTGTACGCCTGGCCGGCGGCGATTTTGAACAGCGCGTATTCAGGGCCTTCGGCTACGCCGTCGGCAATGACGTCCGACAGCAGCGTCGCCGTGGTGGCGCCTTCCGCTATCGTCACCAGCAGGTGATAAATCGTGCCGTTCTCGATCACGACCTGGTTATCGGCGATATTCCTGCTGCCGGCTACGAAATACTGGATATCGCCCGGCTGCGGATCGCTGTCGCGCACCAGCGCCAGACGCACCGGTAAACCGCCCGTCGGCGCCGGCCGGCTGAGCTTGAAATGAAAGGCCATCTGCCGGCCTTCGCGTACCGGCATTTGGGTGACCAGGTCCACGCCGACCACCGGACGGTCGGAAATGGTGAAATCGGCAGCATTGCGGCGCTCGTCGATGTCGTAGGCATTGTTGTTGGCCAGGGCGTAAACGGCGTGTTCCTCGACTTCGGCAACCTCGTCGGCCAAGGTCTTCGCCACCAATTTGGCGGAACGGGCGCCCGGCGTGATGCTTACCACGGCGTCGCTGACCGTGCCGTCGTCGTTGCGCACAAAGCGGAAACCGGCAATATTGACGCTGCCGTCCACGAAATAATCCGCGTCACCCGGCAGCGGATCGGTATCCCGCAACAACGTCATGCGCACGTCCAGACCTTCGGCCGGCGCCGGCTTGCTCAATTTGAATTCAAAAGTCAGCAAATCGCCTTCGGTCAGCATGGCCGGAGTGGCGCCAAGCTGCACCTGCGGCAAAGCTGGGTCTGCATGGGCCGCGCCGGAAGCTAGGCAGGCGGCGGCCAGAAACGGTATAAGTCCACGGGTTGATAAAGGCATGGGAGTGTCCTCTGGTTGGGTAACCGTTCAGTCCCCGCCTATTTTGATGCCCTCACCCTAGCCCTCTCCCGGAGGGAGAGGGAATTTAAGGTGGGGGGACTGAACGGTTACCTGGTTGGAAGGTTGAAAGGCAAACAAACAGTAGCCCAATCCGTGCCATAAATCACCCCGGCTGCAACGTGGCGCTACCCGCGCGAATTCGGCATAATGCTCGATATTCTTTGATGTATTTCACAGTTTAGCCATGCCATCCTTCGACGTCGTTTCCGAAATCAATCTGCACGAAGCCGCCAATGCGGTGGACCAAGCCAATCGCGAAGTGTCGACCCGTTTCGACTTCAAGGGCAGCGGTGCCCACTACGAACAAAATGAAGCGGAGATCAAGCTGCTCGCCGAAACCGAGTTTCAACTACAGCAGATGCTGGACATCCTGCAGACCAAGCTGGCCAAGCGCGGCATAGACATCGGCTGCCTGGACGCCGGCGAAGTGCAGACGGCGCTGAAACAGGCGCGCCAGACCGTCACGCTACGCCAGGGCATAGAAGCCGATCTGGCCAAGAAAATCACCCGGTCGATCAAGGACAGCAAGCTCAAGGTACAAGCGGCCATCCAGGGCGACAAGCTGCGCATTACCGGTAAAAAACGCGACGATCTGCAGGAAGCCATCGCCATGTTGCGCCAAGGATCGTGGGAATTGCCGCTGCAATTCAACAACTTTCGGGACTGATGGCAGCCATGCCTGAGTGTCTCCATATAGCGGCGGGCTGAATGATGGCAACCAGCCGCCAGCCTAACTCGGAAAATCTGCTCGAATCGATCATCGGCTTGACCGAGCAGCGCACGCAGCAATCGCTGGAAAACTGCCTGATCGAAACCATGCGCGATTTAACCGGCGCGGTGCGGGTCGCGTTGTATGGATTATCCAGCGATGCCAACAATCGGGTGCTGGTGTTGTCCCAATTCTCCCACGCAGCCGGGCAACCGCGTTATTTTGAATCGCAAGCGGGCATTCCGCCGGAAATCGTTTTAAGAGATGCGGCAGAAGCCTTTCGCAAGTGCCTGGAAAATCAGGAAGTGGTGGACGTGCCGCAGCCGGACTTTGGCGGCGTGCGCATCCTTTACCCGGTGCTGGGCGCGGAAGAGCATCTGACCGGCTTGCTGGCGGTGGATTACCTGGCGTTATCCCCCAGCAATCACCGCCTGATCAGCGCTTTTTTACGCATTTACCAAAACTATCAAAACCTGCTCAGCGAAAACCAGCGCGACCGCTTGACCGGACTGCTCAATCGCCGAACCTTCGAAGACCAGATCAACCAGATACTGGCCGAACAGCGCGCCGCACTGGAAGCCGGGGAAACCGGCAGCTGTTATTTTCTGACCATCTTCGATATCGATTTTTTCAAAAAGATCAACGACACCTACGGACACCTGTACGGCGATGAAGTGCTGTTGCTGTTTGCCCGGCTGATGCGGCAAACCTTTCGGGGGGAAGACCTGCTATACCGCTTCGGTGGTGAAGAGTTTGTGGTGTTGCTCAAAGCCACGGACACCGGCAGCTGCCTGAAAATCCTGGAGCGTTTCCGCCAGAACGTCGAAAACTTCGCTTTTCCCCAGGTCGGCCGCGTCACCGTCAGCGGCGGCTGCGTCGCCATTACCGGCAAGGGTTTGCAAACCACCTTGCTGGACCACGCCGACCAGGCTTTGTATTACGCCAAAAACCATGGCCGCAACCAGATCCTCCACTACGAGCAATTAGTGGAAGCCGGCAAACTGGCCGTGACCGATCAAGAAGGCAGCGTGGATTTGTTCTAAACAAAAAAAAGGCGGCTCAAGGGCCGCCAAAAGAGGAGAAAAACACCTGACTAACTACCGTTTCCGAGTACAAAGAAGGAGAATTTGCAACTTGGATTCAGTATAGCTTACGAAAACGCCCGCATGCATCAGTGTTTCTTATCAAACATATAAGCCCTGAGCGCGGTCGCTCCTGATATTCGTAGCGCTCGTTCGTTCCGCTCGTTCCCAAGCTCCAGCTTGGGAACGCTGTCCGGGAAGCTCCGGCTTCCCGAAGCTGGAACGGGTTTATCACCCATTCCGCAACGTTTGCTATCTCCCATTCATTGAGTAACAACGAATCTCCTGGGTATACAAACGTTGGGGACGGGGTTCAAACCCCGTCCCGCCCGATCTTCCGTCTTCGTACGGGAAGCCGGAGCTTCCAGGGCTGGTTCCCAACCAGGAGGTTGGGAACCAGCAAACCCCGCAGTGCGTACCTACAGCGACAACCGTATCCCCACCCACCCCGCACGCGGCGCACCCACGCCGACGAAGCGCTGGTCGTTATAGCTCGCCCCCAACACGTCGCTTGCATCGCCGTACAAGCCGAAATTCTTGTACTGCCGGTCGAATAGATTATCTATGCGCCCGAACAGGGTAATATTCTTGTGCACCCGGTATTCGCCGTGCAGATTGAACACCGCGAACCCACCCAGTTTGCCGTTGAGGTTGGCTTCGTCGCCGCGAAACACCCGGCTGGTGCTCAGCTGCATGTCGGCGCCGACCGTGACGTCGTGCCACAAATCCACGTCGCTGCCGAGTTTGAGGCTGTGGCGCGGCAACGCGGGAATCCTGTCTCCCTTGCTCACTTGAATGCTGCCGTCGGCGGCGGCTCTAGGATTGTTGGGACTGCTGGCTAAAAAACCGCTCTGGAAAGTGGCGTCCAAAAACGTGTAATTGGCACTGAAGCGCCAACGCTCCCACAACTGCCCATTCAAGCCCAGTTCGTAACCCTGACGCAGCGTGTTGCCGACGTTGGAGAAATAACCCTGGTTGGTCAGATTGCCGCTGCTGATGAAGATAATGTCGTTCTGGTTGAGGGTACGGAAAAATCCGGCGTTCCAGTGCAGCCGGTTGCCGCCGCCCAGGCGGCGGTCCAAGTCGCCGCGTAGTCCTGCTTCCCAACTATTGGCCACCACTTGTTTGAGCGGCGGATCGGAAACGAAAGCGTTGGGCAATTTGCACGGCGCCAGAGGATCGGCGCAGCTCAACTCCATGGCGGTCGGGGCGCGGGTGGCTTCGCTGTAGCCGCCGTAGGCCGTCACTTCCGGGGCAAATTCATAGGTCAAGCCCGCCGTGGGATTGAACCGCTCAAACCGGTGATTGCCGTCCAGTTCCTGACCGTAGCGATCGCCCAGCTTCATGAACGACCAGTTGTAGCGGCCACCCGCGCTGACCGCCAATTGTTCAGTGAGGTGCAGCGTGTCGGTCAGATAGAGGCCGTAGTGGGTGGTGCGGGTATGCAAACGCACCCGCGATTCGTCCACCAGAATGCCGCTGCGCGCCACGCCGCGATCAGCCGTCAGCGCCCCCAACTCCGTATCCGAACCGAAATGGGTACGGCCACGGTCATAGCCGGCGCCCAGCACGAAACGGTTGGCCAGATTGAACACATCCTGGTTGAAAGCCGCCTGGAGCGTGCCGCCGAAAGCGCGCTGATAGCTGTAATTGGTGTTGGCGGTAGCGCTGGCCGAAGCATCATCACCGACCACGGGATTGCCGTTCACATCCGTCACCACGGTTTCAGCGCCCGCCGTCTCTTCGCAAAGCATGCCGGCATCGGCGCCACCCGGGTCACAAACCTGATAGCCGGAATCGTCGCCATTGAAGGTATGCGTGCGATTCTGCCGGTAATAAATGTTGCCCGACAGCTCGATCCGGTCCGTCAGCCAGGTATTGCCGTCCAGCGAGGCCAGAAACAGGCGGTTGACGGTCTGGTCGGAGTGGGTATAGATAGCTTTGTAGTCCTGCTTGGCCAACTGGATGGGCAGCGCGCCGTTGCCCAACAAAGCGTTGTCGGTGGCGGCCAGGTTCAAGTTCAGGGCGGACTGCTCGCCACGCCAGCTCAGAGTGCCGAAACCCTGCTTGGCGTCGCTGGGCGAAAAAGCGCGCCAGCCGTCTTCCTGGAAGTGCTTGATGTCCACGAAATAAGCAAAATTGCCGTTGTTCCAGCCGCTGCGCAGCTCTTCGGTATGCCGGCCCCAGGCACCGCCGCTCACTTCCAGTTCATGCTTCGGCGCAGTGAAGCCGGTTTTGGTGCGCATGCTGATGGCGCCGCCGATGGCATTGAGGCCGTAAACCGCGTTGGAGCCGCTGTGCAAGGCCATCTGCTCGACGGCGCCCTCGGGCACCAGATCCCAGTTCACCGTATCGCCGAACATTTCGTTGAAGCGCACGCCGTTCACGTACACCGCCAAACCTTGCGGCAAGCCCAGCAAGGGCGAAGCGGTAAAGCCGCGAAACTGCACGTCGGGCTGCAACGGATTATTCTGCGCGTCGTTCACCACCACGCCGCCCAGATAGCGGTTCATGTATTCGGCCAGGGAGGTGCTCTGCGCCTGATCCAATTGCGTGGCGCTGATCGTTTGCACGTGGGCGGGAATATTGTTGATGGGCACGCCGTCCTGGCTCACCGGTGAATCGGCCACCACCTCCACGGTATCCAGCTGTTCCTGCTCCGGCGCATCGGCCCAGGCCGGCAATCCCTGCACAGACAGCACAATCATCATGATGTTACGGCTAAACGACATACCACACCCCGAGCAACCAAAGGGGCGCCATGATAGAGAACGAGCGGCCGTAGAGCCATGGGAAAAGTTCCCGAAGTGCTTTACCCGCACCAATATCGGGTGGAGAATGCGGCCTGTTTCCTCTGCTTTTCAGGTGCGCCATGACAACCCGATTTTCCGAAAACGTGATTCCCGCGCCGTATGGGCCGATGACTCCCGGCCTGGTCGCCACGCACGCTCCCGAGGCTTATCCACCCCTCTCATACCCTCATGAGGCAATGGCACCATCGCTGGATGATGACGAGAGAATCCAGGAAGAACGGCTGTACACATACGCCCTGCTGGCGGGTTTGGCGGATTTGGAAACCGGGCGTGAAGTCACTATAAGCGAAACCAGAAAGCGGCTGGGCCTGGTCTGAACACCCCTGCCCGCGAGAGCCGGTCCGGCCCGCCATTCCGCCGTCATTCCGCTGCGCGGCGGCTTTCATTAAGCCTTAGTCATTCCGCTTCGCGGCGGCTTTCATTAAGCCTTAGTCATTCCGCTTCGCGGCGGCTTTCCATGGTCGAGCCCACCGTGTAGGGTACGCTGTGCGTACCGTTCGATGCCATTGAAGGTACGCACAGCGTACCCTACATCGATAGGCACGGTTGGGAAGTTTTCGGTCATATCCCAAGCTCCGCTTCAATGCTTGATCAACCCCTGCTGATAAGCCAGCCGCGCCATTTCCGCCGTGGTGTTGACGCCCAGTTTGGCGCGGATGGCGGTGGCGTGGTTGGCGGCGGTTTTGTAGCCCATGCACAGCATTTCAGCCACCTGCCGCGTCGTGCAGCCTTGCGCCAGCAGGCAAAAAACGTCGAACTCGCGCGCCGACAATTGCGCCATGCCGGGGTTTTCCTCGGCGCCGCATCGGCTGCGCGCCGCCAGACACTCGGCCAGCCTGGATTCGACATAAACGCCGCCGCCGGCGATGCTGCGCACCGCTTCCAGCAAAATGTCCGGGGCGCTGGCCTTGGTGATGTAGCCCTGGGCGCCGGCCGCCAAAGCGCGTTCGACGTAGGCCGCCTCGTCGTGCATGCTGAACACCAGAATGCGGGCGGTTTCATCCCGCGCACAAATGCGGTGGATGGCGGCCAGACCGCCGATGCCGGGCAGGGACAGGTCCATCACCACCACGTCCGGCTGGTGGTCGACATAGTATTGGCAAGCCTGCTCGCCGCTCTCCGCCTCCGCCACCACGACCAGGTTGTCCGCCTGCGACAGCAGCACGCGGTAACCGGCGCGCACCACGGCGTGATCGTCTACCAGCATGATGCGAATGGTGGGTGGCATGCTATGGAATCCGCACTGCGATGCGCGTCCCCTGCCCCGGTGCGCTGGTGATGCCAAACTCGCCGTCCAGGCCGAACACCCGTTCACGCATGCCGGCCAGGCCCATGCCGAACGGCATGGCCGTGGCGTCAAAACCACGGCCGTCATCGCACACCGTCAGCTCAACCCGGCCCTGGGCAACAGCCAAGCCCACCTGCACGGCAGCGGGCGCGGCGTGCTTCACGGCATTGCTCAAGGCTTCCTGGACGATGCGGAACAGGGTGATCTGCACGGGTTCGGCCAATTCGTCCACCGCCCTGTCGCAAGCCAGGCTCCAGCGGGTTTGCGGACACAGGCCGCGCCAGCCATCCAGCAAATCTTCCAGCGCGGCGCTAAGCCCCAGGTCTTCCAGCATCAGCGGACGCATGCGCCGCATCATGCCGCGCACGACGGGAAACAAATGGTCGCACAGCGACGCCATGGACACGGCGATCTCGCGCTGCCCGGCGTCGCTGCTCAATTGCCGCATGGACACGGCCAGCGCCTTCATGGCGCTGAGCGACTGCCCCAGCTCATCGTGCAGTTCACGCGCCAGCGCGTGGCGCTCTTCCTCCTGGACGTTCAATAAACGGCGCGTCAGGGCGCGGTTTTCCGCCGCGCTGCGCTGCGAATCGGCGCGCGCGCGTTCCAGCGACTCCACCGCGTGATTGAAAGCCTCGGCGATGCGGGCAAACTCATGCACCGGAAAAGCCGGCAGGCGTTGACTGTAATCGCCGCTTTCCATGTGGTGCAGCCCACCCAGGATAGTGTTGACGGCGGCAAAAGCGCGGCCCAGGGTCACGTAAACCAGCGCCAGCACCGCCGCCGCCAGCACCGTCATCAGCAGAAAAAAATCGCGCGCCTCGTGCCAGGCTTCGCCGATTTCCGCGCGCGGGTCGGCTTCGATCAGAATGCGCGCCGCCGTGCCGTTCGGCTGCGCCACGCTACGCTCCACGCTGAGCGAAGGCGGCGCCACCGCGCGCACAAACCAGGCCGGCGCGGCATCGCTCACGGGCTGCGCCGGGGGCGGCAAACGCAGACTGCGCCCGGCTTGCTCCACCTGAATCCGCAAATGCCGCACCGAATCCAGCCGCGCCAGGCGGGCCAGCCAGCGGGCGCTGTCGACGGCGGCGTCCTGCTCCTGCAATTCCGCCTCCACCAACTGCAACGCCAACCGCACCGAAGAACCGACTTCGGCTTCGACCGAGCGGCGCGCATTGTTCAGCGCCAGCCAGCCGCCGAGCCCGACGATGACCAGCAAGGTCAAACCTATCATCAGATTGAGGCGAAAGCGCAGGCTCATGGATCAGCGTTATGAAAACAGGGGGAGGAGCAGTATTGTAAATGCTCTGCGCGCATGCTGCGGTTTTCACGATGAACCATCCGGAGTCATCGCTCCTGCATGCTAACATGCGTGCATTCAAATTGAATTCACAGGTGCAATCATGGCAAATATGAGCATTCGTGGCCTGGATGACCAGGTATTGGTCCGCCTTAAGATTCAAGCCGAGCAAGAAGGCAGCAGCCTCAACAGTTTGGTGTTGCATCTGTTGCAAGGCCAAAAAAGTGCTGCAATACCATCCAGCGCATTGAAAAAGTTCGATGATCTCGATGCTTTGGCGGGCACGTGGAGCGAAGAAGAAGCGCAAGCTTTTGAACGTAACACGGCTGCGTTTGCCGAGGTTGACGCGGCGCTTTGGAATCAAGCCACACTTGATCAAAGAACCGTCATACGGGATAGTTGACGGTTGCTTTTCACTCCCTCACGAGGCCCATGGACACCATCAGCCTGCGCGGTGCGCGCACCCACAATCTGAAAAACATCGACCTGGATCTGCCCAGGGACAAATTGATCGTAATCACCGGTTTGTCCGGTTCCGGCAAGTCATCCTTGGCCTTCGACACCATCTATGCCGAAGGCCAGCGCCGCTACGTGGAATCGCTGTCGGCTTACGCCCGCCAGTTTTTATCGGTCATGGAAAAACCGGATGTCGACCACATCGAAGGCCTGTCGCCGGCCATTTCCATCGAGCAAAAATCCACCTCGCACAACCCGCGCTCCACCGTCGGCACCATCACCGAAATTTACGACTACCTGCGCCTGCTGTTCGCCCGCACCGGCACGCCGCGCTGCCCGGAACACGGCGTGTCGCTGGAAGCGCAAACCGTCAGCCAGATGGTCGACCACCTGCTCAGCCAGCCGGAAGAGTCGCGCTGGATGCTGCTGGCCCCGGTGGTGAACGAGCGCAAGGGCGAACACCTGCAAGTGCTGGAGGATTTGCGCGGCCAGGGCTTTATCCGCGCCCGCATCGACGGCAAAGTGTACGAACTGGAAGAAGCCCCGGCGCTGGACCTGAAAAAAAAGCACACTATAGAAGCGGTGATCGACCGCTTTAAAATCCGCCCGGACGTCGCCACGCGCCTGGCGGAATCGTTCGAAACCGCGCTGAAGCTGGCCGACGGCCTGGTGATGGCGGTATCCATGGAAGACGAACCGCTGGAACTCATCTATTCCGACAAATACGCCTGTCCGCACTGCGGCTACAGCTTGAGCGAACTGGAACCGCGCATATTTTCGTTCAACAACCCCAAAGGCGCCTGCCCCACCTGCGACGGCCTGGGCGTCAAGCAATATTTCGACCCGGACCGGGTCGTGGCCGGCAGCGACTTAAGCCTGGCCGGCGGCGCGGTGCGCGGCTGGGACAAGCGCAACGCCTATTACTACTACCTGATCGAATCGCTGGCCGAGCACTACGGCTTCGACCCGGACGAGCCGTTCGGCCAAATCCCCGAGCGCATCCGCGACATCATTCTGTACGGCAGCGGCAAGGAAATCATCGAATTCAAAATTCCCAGCCACGGCGGTGCGCTGCAACGCAAGCGCTGGGCCTTCGAAGGCGTCATCCCCATCATGGAACGCCGCTATCGGGAAACCGACTCCAACGCCATCCGCGAAGAACTGGCACACTATTTATCCACCCAGCCCTGTCCGGAGTGCCAGGGTGCCCGCCTCAACCTTGCAGCGCGCCACGTATTCGTGGCCAAGCGCACCCTGCCGCAGCTCACCGGCCTGCCCATCCGCCGCGCCGTGGATTTTTTCGAAGCGCTGAACCTGCCCGGCCAGCGCGGCGCGGTGGCCGCCAAAATCGTCAAAGAAATCCGCGAGCGCTTGCAGTTTCTGGTCAACGTCGGCCTGGACTATCTGACGCTGGACCGTAGCGCCGACACCCTGTCCGGCGGCGAAGCGCAGCGCATCCGCCTGGCCAGCCAGGTGGGCGCCGGTCTGGTCGGCGTCATGTACGTGCTGGACGAGCCCTCCATCGGCCTGCACCAGCGCGACAACGCCAGATTGCTGAACACCCTGCGCCACCTGCGCGACATCGGCAACACCGTCATCGTGGTGGAACACGACGAAGACGCCATCCTCAGCGCCGACCACGTGCTGGACATCGGCCCCGGCGCGGGCGTGCACGGCGGCCACATCGTCGCCCAGGGCACGCCCGCCGCCATCATGGCCAACGAACAATCGCTCACCGGCCAGTACCTGTCGCGGCGGCTGTGCATCCACATCCCCGACCGGCAAACGCGCTTGCCCGACCCGGAGCGGCAAATTCGCCTCATCGACGCGCACGGCAACAACCTGAAACACGTCGACGCCGCATTTCCGGTGGGCCTGCTCACCTGCGTCACCGGCGTATCCGGTTCCGGCAAATCGACGCTGATCAACGACACGCTCTACCAAACCGCCGCGCGCGTACTCAACGCCGCCGGCACCCACCCGGCGCCCTGCGAGCGCATCGAAGGACTGGGCCAGTTCGATAAAGTGGTGGACATCGACCAGAGCCCGATCGGGCGCACGCCGCGTTCCAATCCTGGCACTTACACCGGCGTGTTCACCCTGGTGCGCGATTTGTTTTGCGCCGTGCCGGAAGCGCGTTCGCGCGGCTACGGCCCGGGCCGCTTCAGCTTCAACGTCAAAGGCGGGCGCTGCGAAGCCTGCAAGGGCGACGGCGTCATCAAAGTGGAAATGCACTTTTTGCCGGACATCTACGTGCATTGCGACGTGTGCAAAGGCCAGCGCTACAACCGCGAAACGCTGGACATCCGTTTCAAGGGCAAAAACATCCACGAAGTGCTGTCCATGACGGTGGAAGACGCGCTGGCGTTTTTTTCCGCCGTACCGACGGTGGCGCGCAAGCTGCAAACGCTGATGGAAGTGGGCCTGGGCTACATCACCCTGGGCCAGAACGCCGTCACTTTATCGGGCGGTGAAGCGCAGCGCGTCAAGCTGGCCAAGGAGCTGTCCAAGCGCGACACCGGCGCCACGCTGTACATCCTGGACGAACCCACGACCGGCCTGCACTTTCACGACATCCAGCAACTGCTGCTGGTGCTTCACCAGTTGCGCGACAGGGGCAACACCCTCATCGTCATCGAACACAATCTGGACGTGATCAAAACCGCCGACTGGATCGTCGACCTGGGACCGGAAGGCGGCGACGGCGGCGGGCTGATCATCGCGGAGGGCACGCCGCAGCAGATCGCCGACAACCCGGCGTCGCATACGGGGAAGTATTTGCAGGAAGTGTTGCGGCGGGATGAGGTGGTGGTTGGGACGTAGCACACAGGATGTGCTGAGTCGGCGCAGCGCATCGTTCACGCCGGATTCCGCTGATCCGCTGGTTCCCAACCTCCAGGTTGGGAACCCGGCCTTGGAAGCTCCAACTTCCCGTGCAATACTTTTCCGCAGGTTGATGATGATAAAACGCGCGTTGCCATGCCACTGTCCCGGTTGATCGATTTATTGGCCCAAGCCATGGCGGCGGCAACGTAGGCTGACTCCGCATGGAATGCCGCCGCGTACCCGGCACTCACCCGGAGACAGCGGCGGCTGTGACGGGAAACAGGATAATGTCGCCCCAGAGAAGAATGTAAGATGGGTAGAGGCGATGGTCGTAACCACAGTGGCACCGGCATTATCAGCCAATTTCGTCAGGCAATACGGCGCAGCCAAAACACAAAAACCAAATTGACGGAAACAGCATCTGAAAACCGTTCAAAAACACTATGTAATCGATAATATATTTGCCATGACACAGACGGAAACCAAAGTACTTACCGCGCATATTCCACTGCCACTGGCCAATAAGGTCGATCAAATGGCAGTCCGCCTTGAACGTTCACGCGGCTGGATTATCAAGCAAGCCCTGTCGGCCTGGATCGACCGGGAAGAGGAAGGTAGCCACCTGACGCGAGAGGCATTGGCGGATGTGGATGC
>SCQD01000182.1 GCA_004299145.1 Methylococcaceae bacterium
TTGATAACCTTACACCTTTCATGACAACCCCCTTAAAAGTAAGCTAAAATGAAATTTGGTGGCTTATGCATAAATTATAGCGGATTAGATTGTAGGACTATAACGCCAAGGAATCGTCATGGACTGCTCGAACCTCAACATCGGCTCGCAACCGCTGACCGTATCGTGGATGTTGGCCGCATGCACTTGGACATGCAGCAGATTGCCCAGAATATCAACGATGATATGATGAACGCGAGGCACAAAAATGAAAGTGCGCCATAAAAAATCCGTTTTCGTACCATGCTCATTACCAAAGTAAACAATAAAGGGCATTTTTCTCGCTGACCAGGGCGGCGCTGGCGTCGATCGGCCCGTCGACGCTGGCGAGAAAACCGTAAAACGGGATTTTTTATGCAGAATTTGGTTAACAATGCGCCTATTCGTGTGAAGGCCAGAAATCAGAATCCATAATCTGGTCGAACGTCCACGAACAAGTTTCAGGAAAACAGTCGTAATCAATGCGCGTTTCACTGGATGCCAGTTGCCGAGCGTCCTGCCACGCATCAGCCCACCACCCCAAATCCCGCAAAGACGCTTTTAAACTGGGTGTCCTCAATAAACGCCGGGCAATCCCTTGACGTTGATCGATAATGGTACGCCGCCAACTATTACCACGCCGTTCCGATTGATATTGCCACTTCAGTAAGTGAGCCAACAAAACAGCCATACGGTTTTCAAGTTCACGTTGTTCGCTTTTGCCCACGTCTTCAATTTCATCAGCAATATGTTCAATATCCAACAGGTTAAATTGGCCCGAACGCAATAACGCGGCTTGTTCTTGCGCCCAGGCGATGACATCAAATTCATAGGCTATCGTTGTCATTGGGTTGTGCCCCCTTTTTGGGTTTTGCGGGTTTCTTAGTCGGGTAAATTCAGCTCTTTGATCTTGCGGGTCAGCGTGTTGCGCCCATATCCCAACAGCTTGGCCGCGTCCTGACGGCGGCCTTGGGTATATTCCAGGGCGGTTTCGATGAGGATGCTTTCGGCAGAGTCGATGGCATCTTTGGCGATGTTGACCTGGCCGGTACGCAAACGCATCTCGGCCCAGGCCCGCAACTGGGCGGACCAATTACCACCGCCAGCCTCGACGGGTGATCCAGGCGTTTTGGGGTGCAGCAATTCAGGCGGCAAATCATCCAGGTGCACTTCCTGGCCGGTGGTCATTACCGTCAGCCAGCGGCAGATGTTTTCCATTTGGCGCACATTGCCCGGCCAGTCCAGCTTGCTGAGAAACTCCAGCACTTCGGGACGCAGGCTTTTCGGCTCTACATGCAGTTCATGCCCCGCTTCCTTGAGGAAATGTTTGAGCAGCAACGGAATGTCCTGACGCCGCTCGCGCAAAGCCGGTATGTGTATGCGAATAACATTCAGGCGGTGAAATAAATCTTCCCGAAAACGCCCCTGCGTCACCAGTTCCTCCAAATTCTGGTGAGTGGCGGCGATGATGCGAACGTCAACTTTGACCGGTGCGTGTGCCCCCACCGGGTAAAACTCGCCCTCCGCCAAAACGCGCAGTAAGCGGGTTTGCAATTCCGCCGGCATATCGCCGATTTCGTCCAAAAATAAAGTGCCGCCGTCCGCCTGTTCGAAACGCCCTACCCGCCTGCCCTGCGCGCCGGTAAAAGCGCCGCGTTCGTGGCCGAACAACTCCGATTCCAGCAAATCGCGCGGAATGGCCGCCATGTTCAAGGCAATATAGGGTTTTCCTGCGCGCGGGCTGTGGCGGTGCAGTGCTTGAGCCACCAGCTCTTTGCCGGTGCCGGATTCGCCATTGATGAGCACGGTAATGTTGGAACGCGCCAGTCGGCCGATGGCACGGAATACTTCCTGCATTGCCGGCGCTTCGCCGATAATTTCCGGCGTTTTCTCCGCCGTTATCCGCTGGTTTTCCTGCTCCAAATTCTGGCGTTGATTGTGCGCACAGGCGCGGTCCACCAACAAAACGGCTTCGTCGATGTCAAAAGGTTTGGGCAGATATTCGAATGCGCCGCCATGAAACGCCGACACCGCGCTTTCCAAATCGGAATGCGCGGTCATTACGATGACCGGCAGTTTGGGATTTTGCGCCTGTAAGCGCCGCAACAACTCGATGCCGTCCATGCCGGGCATGCGGATATCGGTAACAATCACGTCCGGTGGATTGCCATGGCCGATTTCCTGCAATAATCCGCCGGCATTCGGATACGAGCGCACTTCGTAGCCCGCTTTTTGCAAGGCTTTGTCCAATACCCAGCGGATCGATTTGTCGTCGTCGATGATCCACACGCGACCGGCGTTATTCATAGCCATCCTCTAAAGGCAAATATACTGAAAACACCGTGCGCCCCGGTTCGCTGACGCATTCCACCAAGCCGCCGTGGCGATTGATCAAGGATTGGGCTATCGAAAGCCCCAGGCCGGTGCCGTCGGCGCGCCCGGTCACCATGGGATAAAAAATCTGACTCAATAATTCCGCCGGAATGCCGGGGCCGTCGTCGATAATATCGATTTTTACCGCCAAACGGCTGCGCTGCGTACCGATGGTCAACTGGCGATAAACGCGGGTACGCAGAGTGATATTGCCATGGTCACCCACCGCTTGGGCCGCATTGCGCACAATATTGAGAATCGCCTGAATCAATTGGTCCGAATCGCCCGATACCTCGGGAATACTGGGGTCGTAATCGCGCTGAATCACCACGCCGGATGGCGCTTCCACCTGCACCAACTGGCGTACGCGCTCCAATACTTTGTGGATATTCAACGGAGTGCGCTGCGAAGGCGTATTCGGCCCCAGCATGCGGTCCACCAGCGACTGTAAACGATCTGATTCTTCCATAATAATACCGGTATATTCTTTCAGTTCAGGGTCAGTAAGTTCCCTCTCCAGCAATTGAGCGGCGCCGCGCAAACCGCCCAGCGGGTTTTTCACTTCGTGCGCCAAACCGCGCAACACCATGCGTGCTGCGTTTTGCTGCGCCAACAGCTGTTCTTCCATGGAAATGCGCAATTGCCGGTCCACCTGTTGCAAATAAACCAATACCCCATCGGCCTGATCGTTGTCGAAAAACGGCACGATGCTCAGATTCACCGTTGCCGAATGGGGTGGACGGCCCAGTTCCACGTTGTGCAGGGTTATCGAGGCGCCGCTTTGCATGGAGCGTTTCAAGTCTTGCTCCACGGCGGCACCGCCGAGCAGGTCACCGGCTTGTAACCCCAGTAATTGCCTGGCACTGGCAGCGAATAAAATTTCGCCGGCGATATTGATGTAGCGCAGCTTGGCATCCGCACTGAACAGCAGTACGGCGTCGGCCAGATGGTCAAGGATGCGTTGATGCAAAGAAACAGCAGTAGTCATGCGTCTGGTGGAGCAATTTGTGGGCCACAATCCGTTGGACTGTGTATGCAGCATAAATGGGGATGCCGGTGGGTAACTATTGTGGTGCGCACGCACCAAACAAGGGCGATGACGCACAGAAATAGCGCATCAACTGAGTGAGTCTGTTACAGGATTCGGGCGATGCTGCCCTACCCCCCCGTTACGCTCATGTGACGAAATATCACCGGCTGTTCGGCCAAATCGAAGTCGTGCCGCTGCGGCTTGATCTCCATGGCAGCCATGATGGTTTTTTTCAGCTTGGCCGTATCGCCGGGATGGTTGCGCAGTACCTGTTTCAAATCCACCGAATGCTCGTTGCCCAGGCAAAGCAGCAAACGCCCTTCAACGGTCAAGCGCACCCGGTTGCAGGTATCGCAAAAATTGTGGCTGTGGGGCGAAATAAAGCCGATGCGGCTATCGCTGCCCACTACCCGGTAATAGCGCGACGGTCCTCCGCTGTGCTCGTTGCTCGCGTGCAATGAAAAACGCGCCGCCAAGTCGCGGCGAATGTCGTCGCTGGCGTAATAAGCTTCGGCGCGGTCGTGATCATCCACCACTCCCAGCGGCATTTCCTCGATGAAACTGATGTCCAGGCCGTTGGCGATGGCAAAAGCCGCCAAATCGGCGACTTCGTGGTGATTGCGGTTTTTTAGAATGACCGCGTTGAGCTTGATGCGCCGAAACCCCGCTGCGCGCGCCGCCTCTATCCCCCGCAGCACTTGAGCCAAATCGCCGCTACGGGTGATTTGGCGGAATTTATCCGGGTCCAGCGTATCCAGGCTGATATTCAAGCGCTGCACCCCGGCTGCTTTGAGCCGGGCTGCGGATTGCGCCAGCTGTGAACCGTTGGTGGTCAGCGTCAGCTCTTGCAAACCCTGCAAGCGCCCGAGGTTTTCCAGTAATTCCAGGGCGCCCTTGCGCACCAGCGGCTCCCCGCCGGTAACGCGGATTCGTTCCACACCCAGCTCGACAAAAGCCTGCGCTACCGCGTGCAACTCCTCCAGGGTGAGAATCTGCCCACGCGGCAAAAACGCCATATCCTCGGCCATGCAATAAACGCAACGGAAATCGCAGCGATCGGTGATGGACAGGCGCAAATAAGTGACGCGCCGCCCGTAGCGATCGATCAAAAAATGGGGGGGCAAGGGGCTCATGAATAACAAAATACCATAAAGAACGAGCCGGCAAGCTTGCCGGCTCCATGGCAAGTAGAGTACCGCGTTTTACAAAGCTTGGTATTCTTTACCCGCAACCAAACAGCAATAAAGGCGCTCCATGCTGCACGTCGAAATCATACCCGTACTGGGCGACAACTATAGCTACCTGCTGCACGATCCCGTTGACGGCGATACAGCGGTCATCGACCCGGCCGAAGCAGAGCCCGTTCTGGCCGTGCTGAAAACCAAGGGATGGGGTCTGGATTACGTGCTTAACACCCATCATCATGGCGATCACACGGCGGGCAACCTGGAATTGCGCGTCCGCACCGGCTGCCGCATCGCCGGCGCCCAGGCCGACAAGCAGCGCATACCCGGCCTGGACACGCCCTTGAGCGAAGGCGACACGCTGGTATTGGGTTCCATGGTGATTCGCGTATTGGAAGTGCCCGGCCATACCCGTGCTCATCTGGCATTCTGGCTGCCCGAAGAAAAGAGCTTGTTTAGCGGCGATACCCTGTTCAGCTTGGGCTGCGGCCGGCTGTTCGAAGGCACGGCCGCGCAAATGTGGTCTTCACTGCTGAAATTGGCCAACCTGCCCGGCGATACCCAGGTATATTGTGCCCATGAATATACCGAAGCCAATGGACGTTTCGCCCTGAGCGTGGAACCCGGCAATGCGGCGCTGCTGGAAAAACTGCAACAGGTGAAAAAACTGCGTGCCCAGGGCTTGCCCAGCGTACCGTTTACCCTGGCCGACGAACTGGCGGCCAATCCTTTCCTGCGTCCGCACAGCGCAGAAATCCGCGCCAACCTGGGGTTGCAACGGGCCAGCGATGCTCAGGTGTTCACCGAGTTGCGCCGTCGCAAAGACCAATTCAACGCTTGAAAACCCGCTTCACCCCCCATATCGTAAAACGACCCTGTTATTTTATCGGGAGAATACTTTGGAAATTATTCTGTATTTGCTGGTATTGCTGATCGGCTTCGCCGGCGGCTTGCTGGTCAGTCAAATGGCTATGGCCCAGCGCCTGGAGCAACGCATCGATGCCGCCATGGCAGCGCTGCCCTCCCCTGCTCCGGTACCGGCCGGCGAACAGCCGCGCGTGGCGGTCAACGTCAACGTCAACGACGAATTGATCGCCCGCTACCTTGCCACGTTCAATCTGGTGGCAGTGCCGCGCGATCTGTTGCACGGCTTGCAGGAGCCGAATCAAACCCGCCACTGAATAATGACACGGCATTCATACCCACAGCGTGGTAGTCGGATGCTATAAATCCACTCCCAGTTGCGCCCTCACCCCGGCACGAAAAGCGTGTTTGACGTCGCGCAGCTCGGTCACCGTGTCGGCGGCATCGCACAAGGCTTGGGGGGCGGCGCGCCCGGTAATCACCACGTGTTGCAGCGGCGGGCGGGTTTGCAGATCGGCCAGCACGGATTTCGTATCCAGCCAGCCGTCGTTGAGCGGATAAGTCAGTTCATCCAGCACCAGCAAACCCAAGGCGGGATTGCGCAGCATGTCCTGCACGACGGCCCAGCCACGCTGCGCCGTGCCGGCATCGCGCACCGGGTTTTGGGTTTCCCAGGTATAGCCCTCGCCCAGCACGTGCCAAACCACATGGGGCTGAGCGCGAAAAAAAGCCTCCTCGCCGGTATCGGATCGGCCTTTGATGAATTGCGCCACGCCGACGTGCATGCCGTGGCCCAAAGCTCGCGCCGCCATACCGAAAGCCGAGGTCGATTTTCCCTTACCGTTGCCGGTGAGCACCACCAGCAACCCCTGGTCCCGATCAGCGCGGGCGATGGCCTCATCCACGACCGACTTCATGCGCCGCGCGCGCTGAAGATAACGTTGTTCCTGATCGGATATATTCATTAATAGTATTTCCTGACCCCAAAAAGCATGACACATTTAGAACTTTTTCAAGCTTTTGTCGCCCCCGCGATTTTTATTTCCGCAGCCGGTTTATTACTG
This sequence comes from Methylococcaceae bacterium, assembly GCA_004299145.1. Lineage (GTDB taxonomy): Bacteria > Pseudomonadota > Gammaproteobacteria > Methylococcales > Methylococcaceae > Methylogaea. The sequence continues at coordinate 6,534 of SCQD01000182.1, forward strand.
CTGTCCATCAACACCCGCTTGATGGGAATAGTCACGCGCTTAAGAAGCTTCCATAAAGAAAAGCACCTGGCGGCCATGGCCGGCAAAAGGCAAGAAGTGTTGGTGTTACAGGCCCAAGTCAAATCCATCCAGCATCGCGCCGGCAAAATAAAGAATGCTTTTTTCTACATCCTGCTGGGCACTATCGGCACCATGGTCACCTGTTTGGTGCTGGGGCTGGCATTATACGCACCGCAAGCCTTGATCATTGCGGTGCTGATATTTGTCCTTTCCGTATTGTCGATGTTGATAGGGATGATTTACTACATGTCCGAAGTATCCATCGGATTATCCTCGGAAAAAGAAGAAGAGCAATTATACGAATTGCTGGACTCGATGTCGGAACCGACCAAAGACGCCGAGTAACTCCGAAGTTGGCGAGTACCGCTGGTTCTCAAGCTCCGCTTGGAAATCCACGCCGCGAAGCTCCGGCTTCGCGTGTGTCATGGGAGAATATGGGCTATTTGGCATCCTCGAACTTACATTCCGCCGGCGCCGGCTGGCCGTTTAACAAACCGACGGCCTGAAACGGTCGCGCCGCGTCGCCGGCGGCCACGGTGACGAGCGCGGCCCCGGCATCAAAAGCATTGAAATCTCCCGGCGCGTTCAAACGCCAAAGCAAAGGCGCCGCCACTGCGGCCGGCCGATCCAAACAATAAGGAGACGTATCCCCGTGGATCAGCAATACCGGCTTGTTCAGCTTGCCTGCCAACTGCCCTAAATCGCTGCAAAATGCTTTATACATGCCCAAAGGATGAGCGACGCACTGCTCCAACAGCGTCGCGCCGGGATTCACCCCCGTGTAGGGCTCGAACGGATCGGCCTGGATTGCCATCACCACAGCGCGCACCCCGCCATCCTCGGCGGCCAGCGTAAAAGCGCGGCGCAGCCAAAGCGCGTTGGCCTGATCGCGCTCATCGGCCAGACGCGCCGTTGTCGCCTTATCGTCGATCAAGGTCTCAGGCCGGGCGGGGTTCAGGTCTCGCCCATTGAAAGTGCCGACGATATGCAGCGTGATAAAAACGACATCCCGGTAACGCCAGATCGCGTTTTCCGGAAAGTTTTCCTGTCTCTCGTAACCCCAGCTTTTATCGATACCCTGGGGCGTGTCCGTCAGCCATTTACGCACCTGATCGAGCCGGTATAACTCCGATACCGGATTGATTTTGCCGTTTTCATCCATGGTCTTGGCGCGGTCGCAATCGGTCCAATCGTTGTCGCCCGGCGTATAAAACACCGGCTTAACCATCACGTTCCACCACAGCGCTTTTCTTTTCAGCAAAGCGGCATCGTTACACGAACTGCCGTTTTCCGGCCTGCCGATGTCGCCTAAATCAATGGCAAATGGAATCTCGGTTTTGGTGCGAATCTGGACGGCAATATCCTGATATAAAATTTTCTCGATGTCGTACGCCGAGGCAGGCTTATCGTACATATCGCCGAAAGCGACGAAAGAAAACTCCGGCGCCGCCGCATTTGCGCCATGGTGCGGCCAGCAGAGCCAGGCCGCCAAAACCACAAAATAGTTACCCGCCGGCCAAATCAGCTTTGTCGATAAATGCATATTTCACCTGCTGTGCTGTTGATGGAGAGCCCGCAACCCAGGATTTGGCCGGATAGTTGAGAGGATTGCTTTACCGGTGCATGGTATCGGCGAGGCTTACAAAACCATTGCCGCTGCGCTCAAGCTCGCCACGCCGTTCAGCTGAATGGAAAACTCGGGTGTGCTGTCCAAGTCGGTGTTGCCGTGCAATACGTGCGCAACGGCGTCGAAACGCAATTGCCCGGCGGCACTGAAAGCACTGGCGCCGATAAAACCGAATGCCTGATTGCCCGCCGTGGAGGCATTGGCGTCCACCCCGGCCACATCGATTTTGTCGCCGTCGGCCGCTTTGAAATCGGCAATGATGTCGCGCGCTTTGTTGAGGCCGATTTCGCCGGGCACGTTAAAATCGAAGACATCCGCGCCCTTGCCGCCGTTCAGCGTGTCGGTGCCGCCGCCACCGAGCAGTGTATCCAATCCGCCGCCACCGAGTATGGCATCCCGTCCGCCCAGGCCACTCAAGCTATTGTTGCCGTCGTTGCCGGTCAGTGCGTTATTGGCGGCATTGCCCGTCAGATTGCCGGCTTGGCTGGCGGCGGCGATTTCGCCGTTTTCTATGCCGCCGGGCAAAGTGTATTTGGGCAACTGATACGGAACAATCACGGCATCCATATCGCCGGCCAATCCCAGGTCCTGAATCACGTCCACGGCATCGTAACCCGGATAATAAACGTCGTTACCGGCGCCGCCGCTCAGGGTGTCCAGGCCCAGCCCGCCATCCAGGCTGTCGTTGCCGTCGTTGCCGGACAAATCATCCCGGCCCGACTCGCCAAAAAGCTGGTCATGGTCGTAACCGCCTTGCAGCGTGTCGTTGCCGTCGCCACCCCACAGCGTGTCATTGCCGTAGTCGCCGTTCATGTCGTCCGCCGCCGCCGTGCCTTGCAGTGTATCCGGCCCGCTCGTGCTACTGGCCGGCCCGGTTTGGGCAACCGTAGCCGTGATGGTATAAGCCCCGGTGCCGGTATCGGCGTCATAAGCGCCCAAATAGTGCGTGCCGGTGGCGACGGCGGTATAAGTAATGCGCGCATTCAGCGATCCGCCGCCGTCGTCGTCCCCCGCCACTTGCGTCACCAAAGGATCGTACAGGGACAGATAGGGGTCGCTCAGCCCGCCGCTGGTGCGGATTAAATCAAAAACATAGGTGGTTCCCGCCGTCAACGACACCTGGAATAAATCCTGGTCTCCGCTGCTATCGATGACCCCGCTGCTCGCACTGCCCCCGACCGAAACCACTCCGCCGCTATCAGTAGCCCAAGGATAATCGTCCGCGCTGACCGTGGTCTCGATGTTGACGCTGGAGGTGTCATTTTGCGCCAAACCAGCCGGTGCCAGCGTGCCGTCGGAAAATTTCAGCCACTCGACGGCCGCCAAGCTATCCGTGCCATCCCTGCCGCTAACGGTATCCATTACCGTATACAACGCAGCCGCCGCATCATAAGCCACTACGTAATCGGTAGCAGCGCCCGAAAAAACGGCAGTATCGTCCCCGCCGCCGCCAATCAGCGTGTCGGCGCCGCTGCTGCCGGCAAGGGTGTCGCCGCCTGCGCCGCCGCTCAGGCTGTTGCCCAGCGTGTTGCCGATCAAATAATCGTCGCCGCTGCCGCCGACGGCGTTTTCGATATCGCAGCCATAAGCGATGGCGAGGTTATCGGTGCCATCGTAAAGTGTCGCCGGCAGCGGCTCGCTCCACTCTACACCCTGGGGCGGGCTGGATAGAATCGTGACCTTCGAATAGTGGCCTGGTTGCAAGTCGAGGATGCAGCCCTGGCTAAAATTGGCCACGGAAACCGCGTCATTTCCACCGGCATCCCAAATGGTTCGGTAAAACGGATCGGCAGGGTCGAAGGTATAAACATCGTCCCCGGTTTTGTAACTCAGGTTGGCCCCATACAGATACTGGATCGCCGCGATGTCGTAGAGCATCGGCGTGTCGGGATTGACCGGGCTCACCAGCCGGGAGTACGCGCCACCGGCATCGGTCGAATATTCCACAAACTGGCTGTACGGAGCATCCGTATAAGACATCAGCGAATACTGGCGCGTATCCAGGCCGGTGGGCAAAGTGGGCGAGCCGTCGAAGGGGTGTTTCAGTCCCAGGCCGTGGCCGATTTCATGTATCAAGGCTTCGTAGTTGTAAGTCCCGGCCGACCAGTCGGTTTCGCTGCCATAGGTCGAATTGACCCAGGTATCTCCGGCGCTCGCCCAGTAGTTGCTGGGGTAAACACACCACCCCCAATTGGCCTCGGGCAAGGCGGAAGAAAATGCGAACCTGAAATCACCCACGTCGCTGCTGGTTTCTGAGATTTCGGTAAAACCGATATCGGCGACATCGACCCACGCCTGGATAGCCTTTCTGGCCGCCTCCATTTGCGTCGCGTTAAAGCCATAGTGATACGTGGCGGCTGGTTCGTTGCCGGTGCTGTAATCCGTTTGCCAGAGCGCCGTGTTGCCGTCGATCCAGGGAAAACTAAAGGTCAAATCCGCCCTGGTTCCCAGCGCTCCGCCCCATTTCTGGTAGCTGTCGTTGAGCAACGGATCCACAACGGCATTGCCGCTGAGTTCAAAAGTGCTGGTCGGTGCGGAGGTATAGGGGCTGGTCATGTCGCTGGCCTTATCGAATGGTGATGATGCGCTATTAAAAAGCGGCTGGGCGGGACCGTCGGAACCGATGACGGATGGTGTCGGCGGTATGACCGCATTCTACGGGATAGCATGGCTGTCGAAAACGGCAAGCCTACCCGGACATCCAAGCAACAATTTGAAAACTCCCCGGGCAAGCGCTATCCCCTATCCGCGAAAATGGCTTAAGCTCGACGGGTTTTCAGCCCCATTCTTCAAGGCTTTTTCTCTTGGACTTTCAGACCCTGCAAAACCACCGCGACTGGCTGCTGCTGGAGTGCGTCAGCGGCAGCCATGCCTATGGGCTGGCGCTGCCCGAGTCCGACGTCGACGTCAGGGGCGTGTTTGTCCTGCCCCAGCGGGCGTTTTACGGGTTCGGCTACATCGAGCAGCTCGCCAATCCCAGCTCCGACGAAGTGTATTACGAGCTGAAACGCTATGCCGAACTGCTGTGCCGCAACAACCCCAACCTACTGGAATTGCTCGCCATCCCGGCCGATTGCGTACGCTACCGGCACCCTCTCATGGACAAATTCCAGCCGGAGCTGTTTCTCAGCAAGCTTTGCGAAGCCACTTTCGCCGGCTATGCCTACAGCCAGATCAGAAAAGCCCGTGGACTGAACAAAAAAATTCTGCGCCCGGTCGCGGCGGAGCGCAAAAGCGTGCTCGATTTCTGCTACGTCGCCGAAGGCCAGGGCAGCGTGCCGTTGCCCGAATGGCTGCTGCGCCGGGGCTTGCGGCAAGAAGCGTGCGGCCTGGCTGCCATTCCCCATTTTCGCGACGGCTATGCGCTGTTTCACGGCGAGGGGCTGGCGGCAGGGGAGCGGCTCAAAGGCATAGTCTCCGGTCCCGAGGCCAACGAGGTCAGCCTCAGCTCCATTCCCAAAACGCTGGCCCCCATCGGCATACTGTCATTCAACCGGGACGGCTATTCGGTCTATTGCCGCGAGTACCGGGAATACTGGGACTGGACGGTCGCGCGCAACGAAGCGCGCTACCGCAATACCCTGGAGCACGGCAAGCATTACGATGCCAAAAACATGATGCACACCTTCCGCCTGCTGCACATGGCGCTGGAAATCGCCACCGAAGGCTGCATCAAGGTGCGCCGGCCCGACCGGGATTTACTGTTGGCGATCCGCAGGGGCGAGTTTGCCTATGACGATCTGCTGCGCCGTGCCGACGAAAAACTCGAGGAAATCCACGCCGCTTTCGCCTGCTGCACCTTGCCCGAAAAGCCCGCTGAAACCGAGGTGGAAGCGTTGCTGGCGGAAACACGGGAGGCGTTTTATGGCCGTGACGCAGCAACGTAGGATTTGGCCGGAAATAACCTCCCTGAATCGAAGCGATCCAGAGACTGGCCCACCTTGTAGCTGTGCGTACTTTTAAGCCAATATCCTTAATGGTTGCCGGGAGAACCGTTGGAGATTTCTTTAAAAGGGGATGGTTCTGTGGAACAATCCCCGCCTTTGGCGGTCGATCACCCGCTTTACCCACTTGGAGAAACCATGCCCAACACGACCCACCAGGTTACCGAAGTTTATGCCAAAGACGGCAGCGCGCTGTCTCTGACCGGCGCGACCCTGTTGCATCAGGAACAGAGCGCGTTTCAGCACATCGAGATTTACCAGACGGCAAGCTTCGGCAAGTTGATGGTGCTGGACGGCTGTTTCATGGTGACGGACCGGGAAAATTTTCTCTACCACGAGATGATGACCCACCCGGCGCTGTATACCCACCCCGATCCGCGCACCGTGTGCATCATCGGCGGCGGCGATTGCGGCAGCCTCAAAGAAGTACTCAAGCACCCGGAAGTGCGCAGCGCCGTGCAGATCGAAATCGACGAGCGCGTTACCCGGCTGGCCGAGCAATACTTTCCCGAGCTGTGCAGCGCCAATCACGACCCGCGCGCGACGCTGAAATTTATCGATGGCCTGAAGTGGGTGAAGGAAGCCGCGCCCGGCAGCGTGGACATCATCATCGTCGACAGCACCGACCCGGTGGGACCGGCGGAAGGCTTGTTCAACGCAGCGTTCTACCGCGATTGCCTGCGCGCTTTGGGGGATAACGGCATATTGGTGCAGCAAAGCGAATCGCCGCTGTTCCATCTGGAACTGCAGGCCGCCATGCATGGTCACATGCGCAGCGCCGGCTTTGCCCAGACGCGCAGCCTGTTTTTCCCCCAGTTCATTTATCCCAGCGGCTGGTGGAGCGCCACCCTGGCCGGCAAAGGCGATCTGACGCAGTTTCGCCGCACCGCCGCCCTGCTGAAACCCTTTGCCACCGAATATTACAACGCCGACATCCATCAAGCGGCCTTTGCCATGCCGGAGTTCTTCAAGCGGCGCCTGCAAAAGCTTTAAGGCAGGATGCCCAGGTATCCGTCGATCCCCTATAATAGATGGTCCACGTTGGACGCTGCGAGCGCTTCAACGCCACCCCCTCTATCGTAGACCGGAACACTACCCCATGAAAAAACTGTTGATTGCCATGCTGGTTGCCTCGGCACTGAGCGCTTGCGGCCGCCAGGAAAAGCTGACTTTGGAGCAGGCGCTGCTGGAAAAACTGCAAGCCGATTCCGATTTGAAAGATTACAAAATCGATCCCAAGGACATGACGGGTTGCGTGATAGAAGAAATATCCAAATCCTTGCCGGTAATGCCGATGGACAACCAGCGTGGCTTGTATTTTGAAGCCTATGCCAAGTTCGTCACCGCCACCGATCCCACCAAAGCCATTCAGGATGCCGTTCCATTGTTCGGCTCGGTCAAAGACGCGCGCGTGGCCGCCCTCAGCATTACCGACCACATTATGTATTGCATGGAACGCCTCGTGGATCAAAGGCAGCCGGCAGAGGAAGAGCGCCCTGCACCTGCCGCTCCTCAACCACCCGCCAAGCCTGCCAATTAAAGGTTTCGATCATGCGATTGCTGCACACCATGATTCGCGTCGGCGATCTGGAAAAATCACTGAAATTTTATACCGAAACGCTGGGAATGACTTTATTGCGGAAAATGGATTTTCCCGAAGGCAAGTTTACCCTCGCTTTTGTCGGCTACGGCGATGAAAGCAGCCATTCGGTATTGGAACTGACCTATAACTATGGCGTCGACAAATACGAAATCGGCGGTGGTTTTGGCCATATCGCCATCGCGGTCGACGACGTCTACCAGGCGGTGGAAACCATACGCGCCGCCGGTGGCAAAATTGTCCGCGAAGCCGGTCCCATGCTGCACGGCAATGTGGTGATCGCTTTTGCCGAAGATCCCGACGGCTACAAGATCGAACTGCTCAACGATCATGGCGCGCGCACTGCTTGATATTAAACCTCAGCGTACATAATCGCTATCTTCACCCCGCCATCCGACAGCAGGCATTCCCGCCTGCTGCCCTCCGGGTAAATCCAAATCCGCTGCCGACGGCTTTGTCCCGGGCGGAAAAAGCCCTATCAAATAATCAATGCCACTTGCTTCTTATGGTTTATTTCCCCATTTGTCCGCCGCTAACGCTCTCATGCAAAAGCCAAGTAGCGTAAGATATTCACCCCTCCCATTTTCCTTAGCCTTTCAGGCATGAGCAGCCATCCATCCTCCAGCGATACCAGAACGCTCGGGAAATATAAAATCATCCGGGAGCTTGGCCGTGGCGCCATGGGCGTGGTCTACGAAGGATTCGACCCGCTGCTGGAACGCTACGTTGCGCTGAAAACCATCCGTAAAGACCTGCTGGATGCGGGCACCGTCTACGAAAACGACAACATCCTCCAGCGCTTTCGCCGCGAAGCCCAGGCCGCCGCCCGCCTGCACCACCCCTGTATCGTCACTGTGTACGATTATGCCGAAGAAGGCGATACCGTCTATATCGCCATGGAATTGGTGCACGGCAAAGAGCTCAAAGACTATTTCGCCCAGAAGCACCGTTTTGAAATCAAAACGGCGCTGGAGATTATGCTGCAACTGCTGGACGGCTTGGCCTATTCCCACCAGAACAATATCGTCCATCGCGACATTAAGCCCGCCAATATCATTTTGATAGACGGCACGGGCCAAGTAAAAATCGCCGATTTCGGCATTGCCCGCATCGACACTTCCGAGCTGACCCAGGCCGGTGAAGTCATGGGCACCCCCACCTATATGTCCCCGGAACAACTGCTGGGTAAACACGTGGATGGCCGCGCCGATTTGTTTTCCGCCGGCGTGGTGCTGTTCGAATTGTTGACCGGCGAAAAACCGTTTACCGGCAGCAATATTACGGCGGTGATGCACAGCGTGCTGACCGCCGATCCGCCGGTGCCTAGCCAACGCAACCACCAATTGCCGCCCGAATGCGATGCCATCATCGCCAAAGCGCTGTGCAAGGATGCCGGAGAGCGCTACCAGAGCGCCGATGAATTCAAGGCGGTGCTGAAAACGCTGCTGGATCGGGTAAACGCTAGCGCCCCCCCTCGGCCGGTAACGCCGGACAGCCACGCCCTGCCGACGCATGCCGTTACGGAACCCTTGCTGCTTGAACATACGCTGCTGCCAAAACAGCAGAACTTCCCCGACACGCTGGAAGACTGGGTCGAATACCTGACCCAGCAGGAAATGCCGATTTTTTCGCATACCGCCCGGCGCATCAACCAGGCCATGAGCAACCCCGCCACCAACGCCATCGAGCTGGGGCGCATCATCCAGCAGGACCCGACGTTGACCGCCAAACTGCTGAAGCTGGGCAACAGCGTTTATTACAACCCTTCCCGGCAAAAGCTGCCCAACGTCAATCGCGCCATCATCATTCTTGGCATCAAAAACATCCATAACCTGGCTTTGGCGTGTTCTTACGTGGAGTCGGTGATTACCGGCAACAGCGTCGAACAGGTCAACCGGCAGATCGCCCATTCCCTGCACGCCGCCGTACAGTCCAAATCGTTCGCCACCCTGGTCGACGACCCATTTCCCGAAGAAGTGTTTGTCGCCTCCTTGATGAATAACTTCGGGCGCGTGGCCTTCTGGTGTTACGGCAAAGACGCCTGCATCCAGATTCGCCGGCTGATGGACGCGGGCATGGAAGCGGAAGCCGCCGAACGCAAAGTGCTGGGGTTTACCCTGGATGAACTGAACGTAGCCTTGTGCAAGGCTTGGCAATTGGGCGGCCTGATCCAGGAGTGCATAGAAGCCGCCGACGATCCGCTCGACGATACCCTCAGCAAGCGGGTAAAACTGGTGAACATCAGCCAGGAACTGGTGCGCGAGCTGGCCAACGGCCTGGACTCTCCCGGCGCCCAGGAATGCCTGAAACAAGTGGCCGAATTGACGCACAAAAAGGCCAACGCCCTGCTGAGCATCGTCATGGACAACGCCGAACAGGCGGTGCACGTCGCCAGCCAGTTCGGCGCCAGTGCCGTCGCCCCCTACATCGTCAAGCCCGCCATGATGCTGCCGCCGGCCGAAGTAGCGCCGCCCGACGCCACAGTCAAAGTTTCGTCGGCCAGATTATCGGCGTTGGGCGCGTTCCAGACGCCCATGCCCCCCGGCAAATCCGGCGTCGACCAAGCCGAGCGCATCAAGATTTTGCAGGACATATCCGGCATGCTGGATGGTCAGGCCAATATCAACACCGTGTTCGAAAAAGTCGTCGAAGGCATACAGAAAGCCATTGCCATGGACCGCGTGCTGTTTGCCCTCATTTCGCCCAACCGCACGGTATTGCGCGAAAAAATTTCCAATGGCTTAAACGCGGAATTACGCAATCACGTGCTGGAATTCGACATCAGCGCCGAAAAAAACATTTTCACCTACGCGCTGAGCCAAAGCGGCGCGAGCTGGATCATTCCCCGTGACGATCCGGCCATGCTGAGATTATTCACGCCGCTGGTTAGAAAGCATCTGGGCCAGAACGAATGCTTTGTCATGCCGATCGCCATCCACAACAAATTTATCGGCCTGTTTTACTGTGATCGGGCGATCCGAAGAATTCCTCTGGAAAGGCAGTCGCTTAACGTATTTGCCGAATTTGTCCAGCAGGCGAATATCTGTATCAATTTATCCAAAAAATGAAGTCATGAACTTGACAAATACCGCCTCCCCCAGTAGAACACCCATCCAAATTCGCACCACGGGAATATTGCCTCTTTGAACGAAGTTCCATCCAGTATTTTGCTCGCCGCCATCATCCTGATGCTGTTGACGTCGGCCTTTTTCTCCGGGGCGGAAACCGCCCTGATGACGCTGAACCGTTATCGCCTCCAGCACCTGGCCAAGGAAAACCACGCCGGTGCAATCAGAGCCCACAAACTATTGCAGCGCCCGGACCGGCTGATCGGCTTTATCTTGATGGGCAATACGCTGGCCAACATCATGGCTTCGTCGTTGACCACCGTGGCCGCGCTGCGCTGGTTCGGTGAAAGCAGCATCGCCCTGGCGGCCGGCGTGCTCACCCTGCTCGTCCTGATATTTTCCGAAGTCGCCCCCAAAACCCTGGCTGCCCTGCACCCGGAAAAGCTGGCGTTTCCGGCTTCCTGCCTGATACTGCCATTGCTCAAGCTGTTCTACCCGCTGGTGTGGGTGGTCAACGCCATCGCCAATCTGTTGTTGCGCATGCTGGGTTACCGGCCGGAAATGGGCGGCATCACTACGCTGAGCAAGGAAGAACTGCGCACCGTCGTCGCGGAAGCCGGAGCATTGATTCCCGAGCGTTATCAAAACATGCTGCTCGGCATTCTGGACCTGGAAACCGCCACGGTCGAAGACATCATGGTGCCGCGCAACGAAATCGTCGGCATCGACCTGGACGATCCCCTGGAAACGATACTGGCGGCCATCACCGGCAGCCGCCACACGCGCCTGCCGGTCTACCAGAAGCACATCGACAAGGTCATCGGCGTGTTGCACTTGCGCAAAGCCCTGATCAATATGAGCGCCGCCGAAATGGACAAGGCCCAGTTGAAAAAACTGGTCGAGCCCATGGCGTTTGTACCGGAGAACACGCCTTTACACCGCTTGCTGATCAATTTCCGCCGCGACCAGCGCCGCATCGGCCTGGTGGTGGACGAATACGGCGACGTGCGCGGTTTGGTGACGCTGGAAGACCTGCTGGAAGAAATCATCGGCGAATTTACCGTCGATCCGCTCGACATTCAAAAGCAGCCGGACGGCAGTTACCTGGTGGATGCCGGGGTGACGGTGCGCGAATTGAACCGCATCGCCGGTTTCAGCCTGCCCACCGAAGGACCGAAAACCCTGAACGGCTTGATTATCGAATACCTGGAAACCATTCCGGCGCAGGGCGTCAGCCTTAAGTTATTCGGTTTACGGATAGAAATCACGCTGATGGAAGGCAACGCCGTCAAACAGGTGCGCCTGTCGCCGCCGCCCCTGGATTGATCTGCGTCTGGAGCTCCGTCATTCCGCTGCGCGGCGGCGCTTAGGATTTGGCCAAAAATAACTTCCCAACCGCGCCCATTGATGTAGGGTACGCTGTGCGTACCTTCGAGGGCATCGAACGGTACGCGCAGCGTACCCTACGAGGTTAGGCAGTTCCTGGACATATGGCTTCTACGGAGCGGGAATGAAACGGCCGAAAGCACGGCTGCCTTCGCCGGTTTTGATGGTCTTGACCACGGCCAGGGTATCGGCATCGATCACCGACACCGCGCCGTCCATCCAGGCGGCGACATAGACGTGGCGATCATCGGGATGCGTGGCGATGCCTTCCGGGTATTCGCCGACCGCCACACTGCCGATGACCGCCAGGCTGTCGGCGTCGATCACCGACACGCTGTTGTCGTATTGATTGGTCACCAGCACCCGCTGGTCACCCTGGGCCAGGGCGATGGCGTATGGCCGCTCCCCCACCTTGACCGTTTTGAGCACGCGCATGGCGGTAGTGTCGATCACCGTCACGTCGTTGCTTTGCACGTTGGCGACGTACAGGCGCTTGCCATCTTTGCTGAGGGTGATGCCGAACGGATGCTGGCCCACGGCGAGCGTGTGGGTAACGGCAAGATTGGCGGGGGAAATCAGGCTGACGTTATTGTCGTCCCGGTTGGCCACGTAGACTTTGCCGCCATCGGCGCTCACCGCAATTCCAGAGGGTGAACGACCGACCGGAATTCGCCCCAACACTTTTCTGGCCGCGCCATCGCAGACAAACACCGCATTGCCATACCAATCGGTCGCGTAAATGCGCGCGCCATCCGGCTGCATGGCGACGCCCACCGGGCCGTTGCCCAAGGGCAGGATTTGTGCAACGGCACGGCGGCGCCCGTCGATGAAGGCCAGGGTTTTGCTTTCCGGGTTGGTCACCACCGCCAACGCACCGTCCTGGGAAACCGCCACGCCGGCCGGGCGCGAGCCGGGCGGCAACGCCAGCGTCCCGACCACGTGGTTGGACAGGGTATCGATCAGCGACACGCTGTCGCTCCCCTGGTTGGTGATGTAAGCCAGAGGCTCCGCGCCGGCGGGAGCACTCAAGCAAACGGCGGCCAGCAAGGCCGCCGCCGTATAGGAATGGCTAAAAGAAAACACCGGCCTATTTTTTCTCGACCAGGGTTTTGAGGTTTGCCAGGCTTTCCTTGTAAAGATGGGTCACGGCAGCGATGGCGGCCTCATCGGTCTGATCCGGCGGGCACGGGCAGTTGTTCATATAGCCGCGGTAAAAAGCGCCGCTCCATTCCACTTTGGCGCCGCTGCCTTCGGCGGTGACGGTGATTTTGGCCGAATAATCGTTCACCGGCAGCACTTTCATGTCCACGCCGTCTTTGCCGATTTTATAAGAAAAACTCTTGCCGGCATCCTCGTATTTTTTCAGTTCTTCCTTAACTACGC
>SCQD01000183.1 GCA_004299145.1 Methylococcaceae bacterium
CCGGCGGCATCGGCACGGCGCTGTTGCTGCCCGAGATGGGGAGCGCTGGAACCAAGTTGGCCGGCGTCACAGCCGGCCGCGATGGTCTGCTGGAAAAACCAACCCCACTGACAGCGGTGAGCAGTTACAACAATTTTTATGAATTCGGCACCGACAAAGCCGCACCGGCGCAAAACGCCCAACGCCTGCGCACCCGTCCCTGGACCGTCACCGTCGAAGGCGAAGTACACAAACCCGGCGTTTTCGACATCGACGCCCTGCTGAAGCTGGCGCCGCTGCAAGAGCGCATCTACCGGTTTCGCTGCGTCGAAGGCTGGTCCATGGTCATCCCCTGGGACGGCTATGCGCTGGCGGAATTGCTCAAGCAGGTGCAACCCACCGGCAACGCCAAATTCGTGGAATTCGTCACCCTGCACGATCCCAGCCAGATGCCGGAACAAAACAGCGCCGTGTTGCAGTGGCCCTACCGGGAAAGCCTGCGCCTGGACGAAGCCATGCATCCGTTGACGTTATTGGCTTTCGGGCTGTACGGCGAAATCTTGCCCAATCAAAACGGCGCGCCGCTGCGGCTGGTGGTACCGTGGAAATACGGTTTCAAGAGCGCCAAGTCCATCGTGCGCATCCGCCTGGTCGAACAGCAACCCATCACCAGTTGGATGCAGGCCGGGCCGCGCGAATACGGTTTTTACGCCAACGTCAATCCGGCGGTCGACCATCCCCGCTGGAGCCAGGCCAAAGAGCGCCGCATCGGCGAATATTTCAAGCGCCCTACCCTGCCTTTCAACGGTTACGCCGAACAAGTGGCCGGGCTTTATACCGGCATGGATCTCAGCCGCTATTTTTGATGCATGCGCCACGCTTGACAATCAAACGATTGATTTAGACAATGCCATTCAATCGTTTGATTTATTTTGGGGCAACCCGGTGAGGCGGCATGGTCAAAGAGGTAGAGAGCGAAGCGGGCATGCAGGGCGCGCGCGGCAGACTGGTGTTGGCGGCGCTACGGCTGTTTGCGGAAAAAGGCTATGAGGGGGCGACGACCCGCGATATCTGCGAAGCGGCCGGCACCAATATTTCCGCCATCCGCTATTACTTCGGCGACAAGGCCGGCCTGTATCGCGCGGCGTTCACCGAGCCGATGGAGGATATGCCGTGCCGCACCAATATCGAAGCCTATGCCGGCCTGCCCCTGGCCGAGGCGTTGGGGCTGTTTTTCCGGGATTTCCTCGATCCTTTGAAACAAGGCGAAGCGCTGCGCTTGGTCATGAAGCTGCACTTCCGGGAAATGGTCGAACCCACCGGCGCGTGGCAGCAGAAAATCGACGCCGAAATCAAGCCGCAGCACCAGGCGCTCGTCGATTTGTTGCAGCGGCATCTGGGGCTGACTGGCGCCGATGACGATCTGCACCGGCTGGTGTTCGCCATCATCGGCATGGCGGTGCATTTTTACGTGGGGCAGGAGGTGGTTGCCGCCATTGCCGCCAATCTGTTGAGTAGTCCCCAAGCCGTCGATGTATTAGCGCAGCGCCTGACCGGCTATGCGCTGGCGATGGTCGAGGGCGAAGCACGGCGGCGGAGGCAAGGATGAGTGACGGCATTTGTGGAGTGCGCCGGCAAGCGCAGCGCAACGGCGCTATGGCTTTCGCGGCACTGCGGCCGCAAGCTCGCACCATGGTGCCGGTAGTGACGAATCATCACGCAACGCGGCTTAAAAGCCACAGCGGCGGCGCGCTATGCTTGCCGCCGCGCTCCATAGCGCTGACCGTCCTGCCCCTGCTGCTTTCAGCCTGCGCCATGGACGGCGGCTGGCTGACCACCGTAGGCCCGGATTATCAACCCACGCCGCTGCCGGTGGCTGAACACTGGCAAGCCCCCCAGCCCGACGCCCCTACCCTCCCCCATCATGGCGATCCCGCCGGCCTGGCCCGCTGGTGGCAACGCTTCGACGATCCCGTGCTCAGCCGTCTGCTGGCGGCGGCGCAGAGCGTCAGCGCCTCCGTGGCCCAGGCCAAGGCGCGCATCGAAGAAGCCAGGGCCGGCCTGACCGGCGCCGAAGTCGCCGCTATTCCCAGCCTGGACACCGACCTGAACGCCGGCCGTTCCGTATTCAGCTTCGGCGGCCCGGTTTTCACGCGCACCCAGTATCAATGGAATTTGCAATCCAATTGGGAAATCGATCTGTTCGGCGGCATGGCGCGCCAGCGCGAAGCGGCGCAGAGCCGGCTGGATTCCCGCAATGCTTCCTGGCACGACGCGCGCGTGGCGGTGGCGGTGGAAACGGCCAACGCCTATCTGGCTTACCGCTATGCCGAAGCGCGCCGGCAACTGGCGAGCGCCGACGCGGAGTCACGCGCCGAATCGGCCCGGCTGGCGGCCATCGCCGGACGGGCCGGCTTCCGCGCTCCGGCGGACGTGGCGTTGGCAGCAGCCGGCGCCGCCGAAGGCAAACAGGGCTTGCTGCAACAGCAAGCGCAATGCGAACGCCTGCTGCAAGGTCTGGTGGCCCTGACCGGCTTGGAGCCAGCGGAAGCGCGCCGTTTATTGACCGGCACGCCGGAACGGCAGGCGCGCTTGCCCACCCCGCCGCCGTTCCGTGTTGATGCCTTGCCGGCCCGCGTGCTGCTGCAACGGCCCGACCTGGCCGCCGCCGAGCGCGACGTGGCGGCAGCCAGCGCCGCTATCGGCGTGGAACAGGCCAAGCGCTTTCCCCGGCTGTCGCTGACCGGCAACATCGCCTATGCCTTCCAGAACATGAACGCCGCCTCGCTGCTGCTGGCCCAGACCTGGTCGGTCGGTCCCACGCTCAGTCTGCCGCTGTTCGACGCCGGCAAGCGCGCCGCCGACGTCGACGCGGCCCGCGCTCAATACGAAGCCGCCGTGGCCGGTTTTCACGCCACGGCGCGCACGGCGGTACAGGAAGTGGAAACCGCGCTGGTTCGGTTGCACAGCGCCGGCGAACGGCTGCCGCAAGCGCGCAGCGCCGCCGCCGGTTATCACACCAGCTGGCGCGCCGCCCAGGATTTGTACCAGGCCGGGTTGGGCAGCCTGCTCGACGCCGAAACGGCGCGGCGCAACGCCCTGGCCGCCGACCTGACCGTGGTGGAACTGGAGCAGGAACGAGTGAGCGCCTGGATCGCCCTGTACCGGGCGGCGGGTGGTGCCTGGGAGGATGACGGTGGGGATGCAGTCAGCGCTGAACACGGTTAGGAATGGTTTTTATAAACCTCGTTTCGATGGCCCAATTTAAGGTTGAAAAGAACATGAATCAGGCAAAAATCGGCGGCATTCTGGCGCTGCTGGCCGTGGTAAACGGTTTCGGCATCAGCGCCGGCCGCAGCGAACAACTTACCGCCCCGCCCGCGCCCAACCCCGCCCTCAGCGTCAACGTCGTGCACCCCACGCTGCGCAGCCTGCCGCTGACCCTGGCCGCCAACGGTTCCGTGTCGGCCTGGCAGGAAGCCGTCATCGGCGCCGAGATCGACGGTCTACGGTTGGCCGAAGTCGCGGTGCAGGTCGGCGATGCGGTCAAAAAAGGCCAGGTATTGGCGCTGTTCGCCGAGGAAACCGTATTGGCCGACGTGGCGCAGAGCCGGGCGGCCCTGGCCGAAGCCGAGGCCAATCTGGCCGATGCCCGCCTCAACGCCAAACGCGCCCAGGAAGTGGCCGGTTCCGGCGCGCTCAGCGCCCAGCAGGTGGCGCAGTACCTCACCGGCGAAAAAACCGCCCAGGCCAGGATGCAGTCGGCTAAGGCCCAGTTGGACGCCCAATGGCTGCGCCGGCGCCATACCCGGGTCGTGGCCGGCGACGACGGGGTGATTGCTTCGCGCAGCGCCACGCTGGGAGCGGTAGCGACGACCGGCCAGGAGTTGTTCCGCCTGATCCGGCAAAACCGGCTGGAATGGCGCGCCGAAGTCAGCGCCGCCGAACTGGCCGCGCTCAAGCCGGGTTTGGCCGTCAGCGTGGCGGTGCCCGGCTTTCCCCGCGTCGAGGGCACGGTCAGGACCGTGGCGCCCACCGTGGACGCGCAAACCCGCAATGCCCTGGTCTACGTGGACCTGCCGGGCGCCGCCGCACAGGGGTTGCGGCCCGGCATGTTCGGGCACGGCGAGTTTCATCTGGGCGCCAGCGCCGGGCTGAGCGTGCCGCAGCAGGCACTCAGCTTGCGCGAAGGCTTCAGCTACGTATTCCGGCTGGGAGAGGTGCGCGGCGGCCTGGCCCAGGTGAGCCAGGTCAAAGTGCAAGCGGGCCGGCGCTTCGATGATCAGGTGGAAATCCTCACCGGCCTGAGCCCGGAGGATAAGCTGGTATCCAGCGGCGGCGCTTTTCTGACCGATGGTGATACCGTCAGGGTTGTGGGTAAATAACGTGCACGAAATTAAGTGATCATGCTGGGTTTCGCCGACTCAAAAACGCGCCCCCGGCAGGTTCCTGGGCTCCATTCGGCGCGGGTAATGCGCTGGAGTCTCTCCCGCAGGGAGAGGGGGAGCAAGGTTGCTGCGACTTTCATGGCAGCCCAGCCTTCGTACTATCTTTTACGAAAGCATAATTAAACTTTACTCTATATTTTTTCTCGATTTCCTCGATGATTCGGCGAGAGTTTATTGCATATTCCGCAATATCGTGCTGCGCTGCCTCGTCAAGCTGCTTTTGTATGTTATATTTAGCTTCAAGCAACGGGTTGGTGATCATATCGTCTCCGTGAACAATTCCAGTGGCGTGATAATTTCAGGGGTAAGCAACCCCAGCCTGGTATTAATAATTCGTATGTGTTGTTTTTTATTGGCATTGGCCAAGTGGTTACAATTCCAGGTAAGCAGAAAGTCGATTTTATAATACGAGGCATAGGCCAAATGAATAGCATCACCGGCCAGCACTTGCGGCATAAGATAGTTATCAAGATATGCTTGAGCTATTTCAAAAACACTCGCATCAGGCTCAAGCACTTGAATCTCGGAAACGCAGCTTATCAACTTTTGTTTGTTTGGATAGTCCCCACCACTCAGCTCAATAATGCTTTCTTCCGACACATATAAATCAAAGTTATTTCGCTCCTCCTCCCACCATTTTCGCGTAACGTCAATATAAGTTTTTATACTATATCTTTCATCGAAAAGATAGCTCGGTATAGTGCTATCAAGATAAATTGATTTATTCATGTTAAATTAAGAACGACAACACCTGCTTTCGAATTCACCATGCCCATAAATAATCGCTGGTTTTTTACCTCGCATTGTAGTAACGCGTCGTGAGATACCGCATTTTTCTGCCCAATGCATTGCCCTTTTCTCGTTCCCACGCGCCGCACCGTGTCAACGATGAATTTTACTTTTATTTTTCGTGTCTTTTGTGTTTTTCGTGGTAAATAGCAACCGATGAACGTATCCGCCTGGTGCATCCGCAACCCCATTCCCGCAGTGATGCTGTTTGTGCTGCTGACCTTCAGCGGCCTGGCGAGTTTTTACGCCATGAAGGTGCAGAACTTTCCCGATCTGGAACTGCCCACCGTCATCGTGACGAGCAGCCTGCCCGGCGCTGCGCCCGCGCAGCTGGAAACGGACGTGGCGCGCAAGCTGGAAAACGCCGTCGCCACCCTGCAAGGCCTGAAGCACGTCCTGACCAAGGTGCAGGACGGCAGCGTCAGCCTGACCGTCGAGTTCCGCCTGGAAAAGCCGGTGCAGGAAGCCCTGGACGACGTGCGTTCCGCCGTGGCAAAGGTGCGCACCGACTTGCCGGCCGATTTGCGCGATCCCATCGTCACCAAGCTGGATTTGGCGGGCTCGCCCATTCTGGCGATTGCGGTCGCTTCCAGTAACCGCGACGAAGAAGCGCTGTCCTGGTTCGTGGACGACACCGTGACCAAGCGGCTGCTGGCGGTGCGCGGCGTGGGCGCGGTCAACCGGGTGGGCGGCGTCAGCCGGGAAATCGCCATCGCGTTGGACCCGGTCAAGCTCCAAGCGCTGAGCGCCACCGCCACCGACATTTCGCGCCAGTTGCGGCGGATGCAGCAGGAAAGCGCCGGCGGGCGCACCGACATAGGCAACGGCGAGCAATCGGTGCGAGCCCTGGCCAACGTGGCGACGGCGGATGAACTGCGCGCGCTGGAACTGGCGCTGGCCGATGGCCGCCGCTTGCGGCTCGACCAAGTGGCCACGGTCAGCAGATCGGAAGAGC
>SCQD01000184.1 GCA_004299145.1 Methylococcaceae bacterium
GTCGGTGCTGTGCGGTTCGGTTTGGGCCGATGAAGTGGTGGTGTATTCGGCGCGCAACGAGCAGTTGATCAAGCCGGTGTTCGAGGCTTACCAGAAAAAAACCGGCGTTAAAGTCAAGTACGTTACCGGTGAAGCCGGTGCCTTGCTGCAGCGCCTCAAGGCCGAGGGTAAAAACACTCCGGCGGATGCGTTGATTACCGTGGATGCCGGCAATCTGTGGTTCGCCAAACAGGAGCAACTGTTGCAACCGTTGCACAGCGCGGTGTTGGAACAAAACATTCCGGCGCATTTGCGCGACGTGGACGGCCAGTGGTTTGGCTTGTCGGTGCGGGCGCGCACCATCGTCTACAACCGTAATAAAGTACAGCCGGCCGATTTATCCAGCTATCAGGCTTTGGCCGAGCCGAAATGGAAAGGACGTTTGTGCCTGTTGTCGGGCAAGAAAATCTATAACCGCTCCCTGATCGCCATGCTGATCGCCCAGTACGGCGAAGCTGCCACCCAGGAAATGGTCAAAGGCTGGATCGCCAACCTGGCGGCGGCGCCGTTCGCCAGCGACGAGCAAGCGCTCAAAGCGCTGGCAGCCGGCCAGTGCGACGTGGCTATCGCCAACAGTTATTACCTGGGACGCGAATTGAAACACCACGCCGACTGGCCTTTGAATATTTTCTGGGCGGACCAGAATGCCGGCGGCACCCATGTGAATATTGCCGGTTTCGGCATTACGCGCCATGCCAAACATGCGCCTGCCGCCCAGGCTTTGCTGGAATGGCTGGCATCGCCCGAAGCCCAGGCCATGTTTGCCAACGTCAACATGGAGTTTCCCGCCAATCCGGCCGTGGCCCCGACGCCTGAAGTGGCTGCCTGGGGAAGTTTTAAGCACAACACCACCGATTTAAACAAAGTCGGCGAGTTGCAGCCCGCTGCGGTGCGATTGATGGATGCGGTGGGGTATAAGTGAGGCTTTGGCTAAACAACTCCCCTGGTTGCAATGATAGGGAAATCATTTTGAACCAAATCCTTATTGTCCCAGCATGGCTGCGGTAACGATGGTGATGCCGTTGGCGGTCACGTAAAAGCGCTGCCGGTCTACAACGGGGTCCAGCCCTACGCTGAGTCCGTCGGGAATCCGGCAGCGCTTTTCCACGATGACGCGCTTCAGGGTGACGTGGCTGCCGATGATGGCTTCGGGCAAGACGATGGAGTCTTCGATATAGCTGCAACCGCCCACGCGCGCCTTGGAAAACAGCAGCGAACGCCGCACCGTGGCACCGCTGACGATGCAGCCGTCCGTCACCAGCGAATTCCAGGCTTGGCCGCGATAGCCGTTGTCGTCGAATACGAATTTGGCGGGCGGCAGATGATGGCGCGCATTGCTCCAAATGGGCCAGTCATCGTCGTACAGGTTCAGCGCCGGCACCACCTGGATCAGGTCCATGTTGGCGTCCCAGTACGATTCCACCGTGCCTACGTCGCGCCAGTAAGGCTCGTTATCCACCATGTTCACGCAACTGTCGGTAAAACGATGGGCAAATACCCGACCGCTCTTTACCAAGCAGGGGATCAGGTCTTTGCCGAAGTCGTGGCTGGAAGCGCAGTTTTGTGCATCCTGCGCCAGGATGTCAAAGAGAAATCCCGCATTGAAAACATAGATGCCCATGCTGACCAAAGCTCGATCGGGCCGGTTGGGTATCGGCACGGGATGCTCGGGTTTTTCCTGGAAATCGGTAATTTTCCAGTTTTTGTCGACGCTCATCACACCGAAACGTCCGGCATCGGCCAGCGGCATGTCGATACAGGCAATGGTCAGATCGGCTGACCTCGCCACGTGATCGGCAAGCAGCTTGCGGTAATCCATTTTGTATATATGGTCGCCGCCCAGGATCAAGACATAATCCGGTGCGTTTTTACGCACGATGTCCAGATTCTGGTACACGGCGTCGGCCGTGCCTTGATACCAGGCATCGTTGAGCCGCTGCTGGGCCGGAATGACGTCGATGAATTCGTTGAGGCCGTGGGAAAGGAAATTCCAGCCGTGCTGGACGTGCTGGATCAGGCTGTGCGCCTTGTATTGCGTCATGACGCCCACGCGCTTGAAGCCGGAGTTGACGCAGTTGGACAAGACAAAATCGATGATGCGCAGCTTGCCGCCGAACGGCACCGCCGGTTTGGCGCGCCATTCCGTCAGATGTTTCAGACGGTCGCCGCGGCCACCCGCCAACACCAGGGTGTAGGTGTGGCCGGCGATGTCGCCGATGAATTTGGGGCTGAGGTTTTGCCGGCAATGGTGATGGCCGCCGCCGGCCTGCTCGGTTTCCAAAACGAAGACGAAGTGATCCTTGACGCCGTCGGCCATCTGACGCGCTTTTTCTTCGCTTTCTTTCAGCGCTTTTTCGGCCTGGATGTGGTCGGTAATATCGACCAGGACCACGTGGCAGGTTTGCCCATCGTCGGTGACGGTGGCTTCCGCTTCGATGCGCACGTCGCGCTTCACCTCGCCCACCAGTTGCAGTTCTATATCACAGGTTTCCTTGCGGTAACTGGTGAAGACCTCGGCCAGCAAGGCATGAAACCGCGGCAAACTTGTTGGAGCTACGAAGGCGCTGAAGTGCAGGCCTATCAGTTTGGGGCGTTCCAGCCCCAGCAACTCGGCGCCTGCAATGTTGGTTTCGCGGATGGTGCCGGCGTGGTCCAGGGTAAAGTAGGCGACCGGCGCGAAATCGTAGAGTTCGGTGTAGTGTTCCAAGTCCAGCTGCGTTTGCTTGGGTTTACGCTGATTTGGCATCACATTACCTCACATGAGTGGTTCTGAACTTATCCGAACGCTTACTACAGAGCCAGGTGGTGCCGATGCTCGGTCAGGCTGGTTTGCACCACTTCGGCCAATTCGTCGGGATCGTATTTGGCTAAAAACTTGTCCGCCCCGGTTTTTTCTATCATGTCCTGGTTGTAAACCCCGCTCAGCGAGGTATGCAGCAGCACATAAATATCCTTCATGCGCGCATCGCCACGTATCCTGGAGGTCAGGGTATAGCCGTCCATGCGGGGCATCTCTATATCCGAAATAATCATGGACAGAAACCGGCTGAACTCCTTGCCTTCGTCGGCCCAGCGGGACAGCCTGTCCCAGGCCTCCTGGCCGTCCTTGGCGATGGTATAGTTGATTTTCAGCGCATCCAGCACGTTGGTGATCTGATGGCGCGCCACGCTGGAATCGTCCACGACCAGTATGTGCTTGCCGTCCTGGGAAAAGTCGTGAGTGATGACGCCGTCGGAGATGTGTTCGTTGCTGCCGGTCACTTCGTGGATCACTTTTTCCACGTCGATAATTTCAATCAGCTC
Organism: Methylococcaceae bacterium; assembly: GCA_004299145.1. Classification (GTDB taxonomy): domain Bacteria; phylum Pseudomonadota; class Gammaproteobacteria; order Methylococcales; family Methylococcaceae; genus Methylogaea. The sequence continues at coordinate 3,343 of SCQD01000184.1, forward strand.
ATGGTCGTACTGGGTGACCGCCGTGATATAGCTGTATCGTCCGGTGCCCTTGGGCGGTGGCTGGATGTTGCGCCAGTCCAGGTGAATGATGCGGTCCAGCGCGGAAACCAGAAAGCCGTGCGTCGAGCGGCTGTATTCGGTGATGATGATGTAACCGCTGCCGTCTCTGGGGTGCGGTATGCCGCCTATCGCCATCGCCAGGTCGATGACCGACACGGTTTTGTCGCGCAGCGTGGCAACGCCGCACACGACCGAATGCGCGCCTGGCAAGGCGGTGAGTTTGGGACACTGGATGGCTTCATGAACCTTGAAAACGTTGATGCCGAAAAGTTGCCGCGTGCCTAATTTAAACAGCAACAGTTCAACCCGGCTGCCGCCAGCTGCGCCGGCGAGGCGTTCCGGGTCATCGTGCAATCTGGTCATGTGCGGGATGCTCTGAATGGTGGGGGAATGGATAACGCAGCTCAATTGTAGCGTCTGCTGCACATTATGCCCGGTCCGGCCGCCGATCCGACGACTGATTTGTGATCCAACACACAGAAAATTTCCACCATCTGTTTCCGCGTGGTGGAAGCCGGGCAGCCGCTATAATGCTGGCCTTTTTACCATCAGGCTTGTTTTATGGACCTGTCTCTACTCATCGATGCATTGATCCTCGGTATCGTCGAAGGATTGACCGAATTTCTGCCCATCTCCAGCACCGGCCACCTGATTCTGGTCGGCGAATTGCTGGGGTTCAACAACGAAAAAGGCAAATTGTTTGAAATCGCCATCCAGAGCGGCGCCATCCTGGCCGTATGCTGGGAGTACCGGCGCAAAATCGGCAGCGTGGTGGGCAGTCTGCACTGCGACCCTGCCGCGCGGCGCTTTATCTTCAACCTGCTGGTGGCTTTTATACCGGCTGCGGTATTGGGGCTGGCGTTCGGCAAAGCGGTCAAGGCGCATTTGTTCAACGCCACCGTGGTAGCTGGCGCGTTTATCGTCGGCGGCGTGATCATCTGGTGGGCGGAAAAGCGCGAACACCGGATTCGCGTGCAAACGGTAGAGGCCATGACCTGGCGGGACGCCCTCAAAGTCGGCCTGGTGCAAACCCTGGCGCTGATTCCCGGCACCTCCCGTTCCGGCGCCACCATCATCGGCGGTTTGCTGTTCGGGCTGTCCCGGCAGGCGGCCACGGAGTTTTCCTTTTTTTTGGCCATTCCCACCCTGTGCGCCGCGACGGTTTACGACGTTTATAAGCATTGGGCGCTGCTGTCCCTGAACGATATCCCGCTGTTCGGCGTCGGCTTCATCGCCGCATTTATCAGCGCTTTTGCCGCCGTCAAAGGGCTGCTGCGCTATATAGGTCAGCACGATTTTACGGTTTTTGCCTATTACCGCCTGGTTTTCGGCGTGGCCGTGCTGGCTACCGCCCATTTTGGCTGGGTACAATGGGCGGCGGGCTGATGGCGCTCCAATAGAGAGCCCGGTGTTGATAACGCGATTACCTGTAAGAGATTGATTATGCCGATATCCGACTACGCTGATGCGTCAGCACAGCAAGAACTAATTTCCGATGCAGCAGCGGATTTTCACTGGCCGATGAGCGCATACCTCGTTACCCGCGGTAAAAAACTTCCCGCCTCCGACACCGCCAAACCCACGCTGGTCAGCAGCAGCCCCAGCGATAATGCGGCGGAGGTGGCGGTCAATAAAAGCATCGTGCTGACCTTCAACGAAGCGATCCGCCCCGGCAGCGGCAATATCGTCGTCAGCAACGGTGCGGACGTACGCAGCATCGCCGTCGGCGATACTTCGCAAATCACCATCCGCGATAAAACCGTCACCATCAATCCCACCGACAACCTGAAAACCAACAGCACTTACCACGTGCAGATGGCCGGCGGCGTGATCGAGGATTTGGCGGGCAATGCCTTTGCCGGCCTGCGCGATGCCGACGCGCTGAACTTCAGCACCCCCGACACCGTGCGGCCCACGGTGGACATCGTGGTGAACGACGCGGCGCTGAAGAGCGGCGATACCTCCCTGGTGAGCTTCACGTTCAGCGAAGCCGTCACCGGCTTTGCCAATGCCGATCTGACCATCAGCAACGGCACGCTGTCCCCGGTGGTCTCGAACAATGGCGGCCTGCGCTGGACCGCCACGTATACGCCCACGGCCAACCTCAACGACGCCAACAATTTCATCAGCCTGGACAAGACGGGGGTGACGGATGTCGCGGGCAATGCCGGCTTCGGCGTCAGCAAATCCAACGTCTATGCCATTGATACGCTGCGGCCCACGGTCAACATCGTGGTGGCCGATATTTCGCTGAAAGCGGGCGACACCTCGCTGGTCACCTTTATTTTCAACGAGCCGGTTACCGGCTTCGGCAACGCCGATCTGACCCTGAGCAATGGCCGTCTGAGTCCGGTGACTTCCAGCGACGGCGGCAAAATCTGGACCGCCACCTTGACGCCGGCGGCCGATATGCCCGATACCAGCAACGTCATCACCCTGGATAAATCCGGCCTGGAAGACTTGGCCGGCAATGCCGGCGCCGGCACCACCCGTTCCAATACTTACGCCATCGATACCGTCGTACCGTCGCTACGCATCACCAGCGACGACAACGCGCTGATCGTGGGCGAGACCGCCACGCTGACGTTTACGCTCAGCGAGCCCAGCAACAACTTCATCGCCGCCGACGTCGCGGTCAGCGGCGGCCGGCTGAGCAATTTTGCCGGCAGCGGCGCACGGTATACCGCCCAATTCACGCCCAGCGACAACAGCACGGTTGCCGCCACGGTTGCCGTGGCAGCCGACAGTTTCAGCGATGCGGCCGGCAATAAAAATACGGCGGCGACGCCGTTGGCGTTGACCGTCAACACCGTCGCCCCCAGCCTGGCCATCACCAGCAGCGACAATTTGCTGAGCATCGGCGACGCGGCGACGCTGACTTTTGTGCTCAGCAAAGCCAGCACCACCTTTAGCGCCGGCGACATTACGGTTACCGGCGGCAGCTTGAGCAACTTTGCCGGCAGCGGCGCGCGCTATACCGCCAAACTCACGCCCATAGCCGGCAGCAGCGCCAATGCCACCGTCGACGTGGCGGCAAACAGCTTCAGCGATGCGGCGGGCAACGGCAACGCGGCGGCCAGCCAACTGGTATTGAGCGTAGATACCATAGCGCCGTCGGTAACTATCGCCGCCAATACCAGCAACGTGCTGAAAATCGGCGCTGTGGCGTCGTTGACGTTTACTCTCAGCGAAAGCTCGGCCAACTTCGGCGTCGCCGATATCGACGTTACCGGCGGCACCTTGTCCAACTTTACCGGCAGCGGCGCCCGCTATACCGCCAAATTCATCCCGGCCGACCACAGCGATAGCGCCGCCACCATCAAAATAGCCGCAGACAGCTTCAGCGACGCGGCGGGCAACAAGAACACGGCGGCGACGCCGGCAACGCTGGCGGTCGACACCATCGCCCCCGGCGTCGCCATCAGCAGCAGCGACAGCGCCTTGAAGCAGGGGGAAACCGCCACGCTGACGTTTACGCTCAGCGAGCCCAGCAACAACTTTGCCGCCGCCGACATCGAGGTGACCGGCGCTACGCTGAGCAATTTTGCCGGCAGCGGCGCGCTCTACACCGCCAAACTCACCCCGGCGGACAACAGCAGCGCGCCCGCCACCATCGACGTCGCCGCCGACCAGTTCAACGACGCGGCGGGCAATAAAAACACGGCGGCGACGGCGGCGAGGCTGACGGTCGACACCATCGTGCCCAGCCTGCGCATCAGCAGCGATGACGACGCCTTGAAACTGGGCGACGTCGCCACGCTGACGTTTACGCTCAGCGAGTCCAGCAGCAATTTCAGCATCGGCGACATCGACGCGGCCGGCGGCAGGCTGAGCAATTTCGCCGGCAGCGGCACCCGCTACACCGTCACGTTCACCCCGGCGGACAACAGCACCGCCGCGGCGGTCATCGGCGTGGCGGCGGACAGTTTCAGCGATGCGGCCGGCAACAAAAACACGGCGGCAACCCCGTTGACGCTGGCGGTCAATACCGTCGTGCCCACCCTGCTGAGCAGCAGCCCGCAGGATGAAGCCGGCGCCGTCACCATAGACAGCAATATCGTGCTGACCTTCAGCGAAACGGTGGCGGCGGGAACGGGCAGCATCCTGATCAGCGACGGCAACGGCGACACCCGCAGCATCGACGTCGCCGATGCCAGCCAACTGACGTTCAGCGGCAATACGCTCACCATCGATCCGGCGGCGGACCTGAACCCCGACAGCGGCTACAGCGTGCGCATCGACAACGGCGCCATCAAAAATATCGCCGGCAACCCCTATGCCGGCATCGCCGACACCAGCACGCTGAATTTTTACACGGTGTTGCCGTTTGCCTACGTCGACGGCGCCGGCACGCTGGTGCTGACCGGCGCCTCCAGCGGCGCGGTGGTGGTCGACCTGTCCGGCATCCACCTGTTAACCGATGGCGGCCAGACGCTGACGCCGTCCGGCGCGGCTTTTGCCGGCGTCAGCAGCGTCGATGCCCGCAACTTGAGCGGCAACGCGGTGACATTCACCGGCGACGCGCTCGCCAATACTTATCGGGCTTCGAACCAGGGCGACAGCATCAGCGGCAAAGGCGGCAGCGATAGCCTGAGCGGCGGCGCCGGCAACGACACGTTCAACCTGGCCGGCGGGGAAGTTACTGCGGGTCTGAGTATCGAAGGCGCAGGCGGCAGCGACGCGCTGGTCATGACCAGCGGCGGCAGCGCCGATTTTTCCGGCAGCAACGTCAGCGGCGTCGAAAGTCTGGTGTTCAGCAGCGACGGCAACACGCTGATCTGTAGCGACGGTTTTATCAGCGCTTTCAGCAGCCTCAGCGTCGGCGCCGCCGTCGACAGCCTGATCGTCGATATCGCCGCCGATCACAGCGTCGACCTGCACGCGCTCGGCCTGGCTTGGCAAGGCGCGGCATATGAGACCTTCAATCTGAGCCTGCAAGGCGGCAGCGGGGCGGAAACGCTGCAAGGCATGGCTAATCGCGACGTGCTGAGCGGCGGCGCCGGAGCGGATGTGTTTGTCAACAACCTGGCTACCGACGCCATGGACATCATCACCGACTTCGATCCCACCCAGGACCAGCTCAGCGTGCCGCTGGCCGCATCGTCCATGCGCTACAGCCCCATCGGCCATTATCTGGAGTATCCGGACGGCGCCTGGAACGGCTTTCAGTTCGCCGATGCGAACGGCGGCAATAACCGCAGCGGCATGGAATACGCCGATTTCGACGTGAGCAATCAAGGGGCAGGCGGCGGCAGATTCATGTCCATGGCGGACAACACCGGCGGGTTGACGGGCGGTGCCCAAGGCGATCTGCTGATCGTGGCCGGCAAAACCGCCGGCCAAACCATAGACGGCGCGGCGGGCGACGACAGCATCCAGCACCTCACCGTCATCCCCAACACGCTCAAAGGCGGCGCCGGCAACGACACCATCCAGTCCGGCAGCGGCAGCGATACCCTCGAAGGCGGCACCGGCGCGGATACGCTGTACGGCAGCGGAGCCGACACGTTCAATTTTGCGGCGGGCGATTCCACCGCCATCGGCGTCGACCTCAGCCAAGGCGCGGATGCCGGCAGCCTGGACGATGGCGATGTTTTCAGCTTCGGCGTGGTCGGGGGGGACGTGATCAGCTACGGCCTGAAGGCATTCAGCCCGGGCACGGCGCTGGCATTTACCGGGGCGGCGACGCTGATCAACAGCACCGTACCCGCCGATGGCCTGGCCGGCAACGACGCCTATTTCGTAGTGCAAGGCGGCTATGCTCCGTTCAGCGGGGCATTCAGCGTCGACGCCGGCGGCGGCGACTCGACCCTGCTGGTCTACGACGGAGACGACGGCAGCGGCGTGGCGCAACACGCCGTCGTGCTGCTGGGCAGCGCTTACTATCCGATTACACCGGCCATGATGAATATGGGCGGTGATGGCATAAGCGTCTTATGAATGGTATTTATTCGGGCGAGACATCTACGCTTCACGGGCTGCGGATCAGGTTTTACCGACCCGCGGCAGGTTGGCATCAAACCAGCGATGAATAGGGCTTTTATCCGGCCAAGGCCATAAGATGCGCAAAGATGTGCCGACGACAGGAGGCGCATCTGTCGCGAGCGATGCGCTTCCCTTCGTTCAGCGCATTTTATGGCCCTGCATGAACGCCAACTCGCCGGTTGATCAGCCAGTCGCTATCCGACAAAAGGGATTAGATTTCAATATTAACGTAACATAAAGCGTCGGATACGATCCGAATTCAGAATAGGCTTCGCTTTTGAGGCCGAATTGTAGTTAGGCCCATTACAAATGGTGAACGCCCTACCTCTCTCGCCCATGCTGGTCCAGTACCTTGTGGGGCTCTGCTGCCTTCGATGGAGCGCCGAAGTCGTTGAAGTCAAAATCGGCGATCTCGTCTATGACGGCGCAGCCGCAAAGGGGCGCGATGTCGATGTGACGGTAACTGTAGATGGCGGTTCGGAGGGGCAGTTTGCCTTCATGGCCTATGAAGTGAAGCACGAGGCGGCTCCCTTGGACGTTGTTGCCGTCGAGCAACTGGCAATGAAGCTTAAGGACATGAAGTCGGTCACACACCGCGCAATCGTGTCCGCATCCGGATTTACCGATGCCGCCCGATCAAAGGCAAAGAGACACCGCGTGACACTGTACCAACTTGAACCCTGGACTCGCCCACTACAAGAGCAGTTTCCTTCGTTGCAGATGAAAGGAACCGTCGAAGAGTGCTTCCCAATGAGCAAGTACCTTCTTTGTTGGCCGCAACACAAGTTCTCAATCGTCGCTCGATCCGCGCCAGGAGCCTTCAATCTTCTCGACACGGATCTCCTGTTCACCGCCAAGAGGAAACCGCACAGAAAGTTCCGAACGTTTCAAGACCTCAAGTCCGAACTTCTGCTTCGTTCGACGGAGGTTCTCTTCCCACTTGAGCCTGCCCAGACTGTCCTCAATACGTTTCCCATTCCGGCGGTGGTTCCAGACGGCCAAATTCCAGCGGGTCCAGCCTGGCCACACACGCACACCCTCGACATCGCGAGTGACGACGTGTACGTAGAAGCCGTATCCTCATTCTTCAAGCTGGATCAGATCACTATTTCCGGCTGGCTTCAGTGGCAGAGGTCGCAGGAACGAACTCTTTACTATGTCATGCAGGATACAACTACGCACGCAGCGTTCGCGGGTGCGCTGATCTCGCCGGAGCTCCGAGATGGACACATGACCGCTCTACTCCTATCTCCTACGTCGCGGGAAATCGGAATCCACTTCGTCCGATTGTCAGAGAAACACTTGAATCTGATTCGAGGCCTTTCGCTCAAGCGTCAGGGTAAAGATTTAAACCATTGTTAAAAATTAGGAGTAATTATGGAAAAAGGAGAAGAAGATAGGGGTCAGACCCCTTAAAAAATTGACATCTAAATAAAGGGGTCAAATAAAGGGGTCAAATAAAGGGGTCAAATAAAGGGGTCGAATAAAGGGGTCGGACCCCTTAAAAAATTGACATCTAGTAGAGGCATGGACTGGCCCCATCCTGACATTTGATCGGGATGGGTTTTTCTTTTTTGACCCACAAGGACTTTTATAAAAGCATGAAAATAAAGGGGTCGAAAATAAAGGGGTCGGACCCCTTAAAAAATTGACATCTAGTAGAGGTATGGACTGGCCCCATCCTGACCTTTGATCGGGATGGGTTTTTCTTTTTTTGATTCAAATCTTTCGCTATGCATCTTGCCTGAATCCCCCTTAGAGGGGAAAATGTATCCATGGAAAAGAACACACCCCACTACCCGCTGGCTGAAATTCAGGCGCAGATGACGACAGTGCAGGAAATGAACCTCACCGTTTCTGCCAAAACCAGCATCCGAGCGGTGGGCATGGCCCAGGCTAATGCATTGGCTGTGGTGCAGGATCTGACCCACAAGGACTTTTATAAAAGCATGACGACTTATGCCGATCATCGCATCTGGCAAGATGTGTATCACGGTCAGTGGAACGGCGTCGCGCTCTACATCAAGTTCCAGCGGGCAGGTGAATATTTCGTCGTTTCGTTCAAGGCGTTGTGATATGGCAAATAAATGGAGTGGGCAGCTCTGCCACCTGTGCAAGGCGGGTACGCTGCACGATGGCGTTAAAACCATTATGCAGGAATACAAAGGGCACATTTTCAGCTCGAAAATCCAGGGGGCGTTCTGTGACCACTGTGAGGATGGTTTTGTCGAATTCGACGCGGCGGAAGAAGCTGCTTGGTTGGCGTTCCGTGATCAGGTGGATGCTGCGGAAGCTGCCGAATTGGCCCGTATTCGCAAGAAACTGAAGCTTACCCAGTTGGAAGCGGCGCAACTGGCTGGAGGCGGTAAAAATGCCTTTTCACGTTATGAGCGTGGGCAGGCCAGACCAGTGGCCGCCGTGGTTAATCTCTTCCGCTTGCTTGACCGCCACCCGGAATTGCTGGGTGAGTTGAAGCATTAAAAAAAAGAAAAAAGGGAGGGGCAACCCCTTAAAAAATTGACATCTAGTAGAGAAATGGACTGGCCCCATCCTGACCTTTGATCGGGATGGGGTTTTTTTTATCAAGAAAGGGGTAGAGTTTTCACGGAACACGTTAAGGGTGCGCACCGCGCACCTGCTACCGGTTGGAATACCCCGGACGCCGGGTTGATTGCACCGCCCCGTTGCTGGATTGGCACAGGGCGGTTTTTTTCTGGCGGCGTTTTTCTTTCTGGCGTTGCATTGAATGCTGCGAATGCTGCGCGGTGCGTACCTTACACTTGATATTTCCTATCACCCAGGAATTCCACCATGGCTACCACGACCGTCGCCGATGATATTTGGGCCATTTTGCGCGAAATTGCCCAGTCGCAAAAGCCGATGCGCGGGTGATGGGCGCCGTGGCGGCCATGGTGATACCAGACAACGTGGCGCAATACGCTTATCGTCAAGGTTTGTTTGTCATCGGCCAAAGCCGCCGCGTCCTCGCGGAATCATTAAGGCTTCTCGAAAACGGCGACCATCTGGAGATTCACAACGACGCGCGCTTTACGCCGGGAATTTGGTGAAATTCCGTTTTATTCGCGCCCCAACTCAACGGTCATGCAGAAAATAATCCAGCAAACGCAGTATGTCTTCGAATAATTCGTCAGTCTGCAATCCTTCGTCATACAGCGCCGTGTTTCGGTCGACGGCTTCTTTGACCAGGTTGTAAAGCTGCTGCTCCTGGGGTTCGGACAGCCCCAGCAGAATGAACAACTGCTCCAGGCCGCTCATCAGCTCGCCGACGATCTCCATGGATGAAGTGCGGTGCTTCTGGTAGGTTTGCTCGATTTTCAGCAGCGCGGTGTTGGTGCTTTCCAGCAATGTTTCCAGCGCGGTTTTTTTGTGCGCCAGTTCGAGTTCGGCCTGGATGGCTTGAACGCGCGCTTGCGCGCCTTCCGCCAACATCGCCACGTGGTCTTTCATCCGCCCGTAACGCTCGGGATCGTCCAGCGGCATGTTTTTTACCAGCACGGATATATTGGGATAGTTGAAAATCGTCCGCTGATTAAAATCGAAAATACGCCCCTGGCTTCTTAACTGATCGATGATGGATTCCGCCAGCGGCGTGACGTCGCCCTCATAAGCCGCCGCATAGCTGTCTCCCTGGTCGGTGCGGATTTGCACCGTCGCCGACAGGCTGTATTGATTCAGCGCGGCGGCGGCGGCGGCGGCAAGCGCCCGGTAGTCGTGGCAGTCGAAGCTCTGCTTGAGAAACTGCAACAATACGCCCAGCTCTCCAGCATTGGTCATGGCCATCATGGCGGTCTGGCTGGCCATTTGCGCAAAGCTGTTGAGTTCAAGGTGGCGTTGCTGGCGGCGCAGGGCGATGCTGAGCTTGGAAAGCAGCTCGTCGAAATGCAGCGGCTTGGTAACGTAATCGTCCGCACCGTCGTTGTAGGCGGCAATGCGGCCAGCGGTGGAATCGTCGTCGGAAATCAGGATGATTTCGAGGTTGGGCGGCTCTGCTTCATTGCGCAAAATCTGGCAGGTATGGCCGACGTCCATGCCCGGCGTTTCCGCGTCGATCAATACGATGTTGGGTTGGCCCTCGGCTACCGCCTGCAAAGCCGACTCGTGCGAATTCACCTGCCGCAGCCTCACCTGCCACTCGCCGACGGCCTTGCCGATGGCCTTGTAAAGCAGCCGGTCGTGGCTGACGACGACGAGGCTCATGCCTTCGTTATTCATAAAGGTAACCGGATGATGATCGTGGTGGCGGCCGGATCGTTGCTGTCGAGCATGATGTTGCCGCCCATGGTTTCGGCTATCCGTAGGGCAGAATAAGTGCCCAGCCCCGTGCCGGATTCCTTGCCGCAGGTGACGTATTTGTCGAAAAAGCGCTCGCGGATGCTTTCAGGCACAGCGCCTTGATTGTGGATGGCAATGCTCGCCATGCCGGCTGTTTTGCCCAGCCTGACGGTGATGCAACCCTGTTCCGGCGAAGCTTCGATGGCGTTTTTCAGCAAATTGGCCAGCATGGAATAACACAGCAATTCTTCGCCCGGCACCTCGAAAACCTCGGGCTGCGTACAAACGCCATCCACCAGCATCTGTAGGTTTAAATGCTGATAGGCAATCAGTTTCTGGTTTTCCTGGGCAATTTTGTGGACAACTTTGATCAGGTTTACCGGATAGGGTTGATACGCATAAGTGCCGGTTTCCATTTTATACATGTCCAGCGAGCGGTTGATCATGTCCAACAGGCGATAACCGGAAAGCTGTATGGTTTCCAGCAGCGTTCTTTGTTCGCCGGTGAGGTTGGCGTCGCACATCAGGGCTTCCGGCAGGCCGATGATGGCGTTGAGCGGGCTTTTCAGGTCGTGCTGGGTGATGCGCTCCACTTCTTCACGCAGGCGATGGGCTTCGAGCAAGGCCTGGTTGCGCTCTTCGACCGCCCGGCGCGCGCGGAACAGCTCCAAGTGCGTGGCTACCCGCGCCTGTATCACCGGAACGCTGAACGGTTTGTGCACATAATCCACGGCGCCCAGCGCCAGCCCCATGATCTCGTTTTTTTCTTCGATCAAGCCGGTCAAAAAAATCACCGGAATTTCGCGGGTATCCTCCCTGGCTTTCAAGCGGCGGCAGGTTTCATAACCGTCCATATCCGGCATGATGATGTCCAGCAGGACAATATCCGGCGGGGCTTTGTCGACTCTCTCCAGGGCTTCGTAACCGTTTCTGGCGGTAACCACGGCGTAGCGGTCCTGGAGGGCGCTCATCAGAATCTGCAGATTCTCGACGGCGTCGTCCACGATGAGTACCCTGGGTCGCGATGATCGTTGGAGCATGGTGATGATTCAGGCTAGCGTAATTTTCAATTTACCGGCAATTTGCAGCAAAACATCCTCGGCGGCGTGCACATCGAATTCAGCCAGGGATTTTTCCAGCACTTCCAGCTCATGGGCCAGAGGCGCGTGCGCCAATAGCGGTTTGAGGCATTCGAACTGTTGCAGCGCCCGCCCGAAATCCTGCTCCAGCGACTCGGACAAGTCAACGAGCAAGGGCGTCACTCGCGCCAGATCGAGCGCGGCATCCGTACTCTCCGGCACGGAAGCATGGCTGTTCGGGGGCGGTTCCAGTCGCTCCAGCACCGTCAGCGCCTCCTCCAGCGCCTGCTCGAACACCGTCAGCGTCGCGGCAACCTCGCCTTGCCGGGCCATGACCTGCTCCAGCTTGGCTGCGGCGGTAAACAGGGATTTGGCGCCGAGGTTGCCCGCCACGCCTTTGAGGGTATGCGCCAGCCGGTGCGCCCGTTCGCCGTCGCCGCTTTGCAGTGCTGTTTTAATTTCCTCGGCAGCCGTCCGATTGTGCCGGTAAAACCGGCTCAGCAAGCGCCGATAGAGCGCTCGGTTGCCGGATACTTTGGCCAGACCGTTGGCAAGGTCGAACCCGGCCAGTTGTTCCGGCAAGTCGGCGGCGTCATCGGCGGACGCGGACTGAACACCGGACGGCGTGCCGTCGAAATGCAGCCACTTTGCCAGAACCGCGAACAACTGGGGCGGATCGATGGGCTTGGGTACGTGATCGTTCATGCCGGCCTGCAGACACTTTTCCCGGTCGCCGCTCATGGCATGGGCGGTCATGGCAATAATGGGCAGCGCGGCAAAGCGCGGGTCCGCGCGGATCCGGCGGGTAGCCTCGAAGCCATCCATATCCGGCATTTGCAGGTCCATCAGCACCAGATCGAACGGCTGCTGCTGCACGGCCGCCACGCCCAGCCGGCCGTTTTCCGCCGTGGTAACCGACAAGCCCCTGCCGCGCAATAACTCCAGGGCAATTTCCTGATTGATTTCATTGTCTTCCACCAGCAAAACGCGCGCGCCTGAAAGGGACTGTGCCTGCGCCGTTTCCGCCTGAGTCGATGCAGGCAAAGCCGGATGCATCGGCGATGCGTTTTGCCCACGCAGTGCCAGCAATGTTTCCAGCAAAGTCTCCAGCAGCACGGACGGGCTGACCGGTTTGACGAGAAACGCATCTATGCCCTGGCTTAGCGCTTCCCGGCGAATTTCTTCCCGGCCATAAGCGGTAACCATCAGTATTTTGACCAGGCGTGAACAGCGCGGATGATGGCGTAAGCGCTGCGCGATCTGGCAGCCGCCCATTCCCGGCATTTTGCAGTCCAGGATGGCCAGATCGAACGGGTGATAAGGCGCGGTGTCTGAAGTGGGTTCCAACACCGCCAGCGCCTCGGTTCCGTTGCTTACGGTCATCACGTGCAGACCGAAAGATTCCAGGTAGTCCTTGAGCACCGCGCGCACGGTGGCATTGTCGTCGGCCACCAAGACCTGCAATCCATGCAATTCGTCGATTGCGGCGTGCTGCGTATGCGGAGCGGCCGGGGACAATTCGAAGCGGGCGGTGAAGCTGAACGTGCTGCCACCGCCCTTGGCGCTTTCCACCCGAAAATCGCCGTGCATCATGTTGACCAGCCTTTTGCTGATCGCCAAGCCCAAACCGGTGCCGCCGTATTTGCGGGTAATGGAACCGTCGGCCTGGGAAAAAGGCTGAAACAGGCGCTCTATCTGCTCCGGCACCATGCCTATGCCGGTATCACGCACCGAAAAGCACAATACCGCCTGATCGCGCTCCAGCCGGACAGGACGCACGCTGATCACGATTTCTCCCGCCGGGGTGAACTTGATGGCATTGCTGACGAGGTTGACCAGCACCTGGCCCAGCCGCAATGGATCGCCCACCAGAAAATGGGGGGTATTGCGGTCGATGTTGTAGATAATTTCCAGGTGCGCTTTATCGGTCTCGGTGGCGACCGAACTGAACAGGGTGTTGAATACGTCGTCCAGATTGAAGGGAATGTGCTCGAAATCCAGGCGATTCGCTTCGATTTTGGAAAAATCCAATATATCGTTGATGATCCTGACCAGCGAACGGCCGGCCACCTGGATTTTATTCAGATAGTCGGTCTGCTTGGGCGTCATTTCCGTTTGCGCCACCAGATAGCTCAGATTGATGATGGCGTTCAGCGGGGTGCGGATTTCGTGGCTCATATTGGCCATGAATTCCGATTTGGCCTGATTGGCCATCTCCGCATCCATGCGGGCCTTGGTCAGCGCCTCTTCGATCTGTTTGCGGGCGGTGATATCCAGTGCCGTGCCTATCATGCGCACGGGTTTGCCGTCGGCCGCGCGGATAATCTCGCCGATTTCGTGGACGTAGCGTATTTCACCGTCGGGGCGGATAACCCGGTGTTCTATGTCGTAAGCATAATCCGGGGTTTTTAAGGCCTGGAATATTTCCGTCTGCACAAAAGTCCGGTCATCGGGATGGACGGCGGCGAGAAATTTATCGTAATCGGCGACGGCCCCGGCTTGGGTGTAGCCGAATATGCAAAACATTTCCTTGGACCAGGTCATCGCATGGCTGCCGATATCCAGATACCAGTTGCCCAGATGGGCGATTTCCTGGGATTTTTCCAGACCGGCCCGGTGTTTTTCCAAGTCTTCCGTGGTGGACGACAAGGCGGCGGTGCGCTCCGCCACCTCTTTTTCCAGCTCCAGGTTGCGCAGCCGGATCGCCCGCAAGCGCCAGCGGAATCCAAAGCCCAGCAAGGCAAAAACCAACGCCAGCATGCCCAGGCGAAACCACAGCGCTTGCCACCAGGGTTGCGTCACGGTTTCCAGTACTGCCTGGGCAGCGGCATGGGCAGGCACGATAGCCAAGCCGGCAATCAGGTAACGAAACGACAAAAGCACCTCAACGATCATGGCGCGCGCACCGCCCCTGACCATGAAACGCCACGCGCGCCATGACCGTTCCCCTCACCCCAACCCTCTCCCGCGAGGAGAGGGGGAACAAGGTTGCCGCCGGCTTTCATGACAATCCAGCTTATCTTTCAACCAGCTTACCGCCTCTGCAACGGGAATATTCCGGCTTTCACTGTCGCGCCGGCCTCGGTATTCCAGCGTGCCGGCGGCAAGGCCGCGCTCGCTGATGACCAGCCGGTGCGGTATGCCGATCAGCTCCATGTCGGCAAACATCACGCCGGCGCGGGCTTTGCGGTCGTCGAACAATACTTCGATGCCGGCGGCCTGCAAGCCGGCGTATAGCTGTTCCGCCGCCGCGCGCAAACTTTCCGAAGCGTGCATGTTTACCGGCACCAGGCAGACCTCAAAAGGAGCCAGCGCCTCCGGCCAGACGATGCCTTGGTCGTCGTGATTTTGTTCGATGGCCGCCGCCACCACGCGCGATATGCCGATGCCGTAACAGCCCATGATCATGGTGCGGTTTTTGCCGTTTTCATCCAGCACTTGCGCCTGCAGCGCCTCGCTGTATTTGGTGCCGAGCTGGAAGATATGGCCGACTTCGATGCCGCGGGCGATGGTCAGCGTACCGTGTCCGTCCGGGCTGGGATCGCCCGTCATCACGCTGCGCATATCCACCACCGGCGGAAGTTCGGCGTCGCGTCCCCAATTGCAGTGGATGTAGTGCTTGCCGGCCTGATTGGCGCCGCTGACAAAATTGACCAGGCTGGCGGCGCTGCGGTCCACCATCATGGGAACGTTCAAGCCCACCGGCCCCATAAAACCCGCCACGCTGGCGGCGGCGCGGATGTCTTCGTCTTCGGCCATTTGCAGCGGCTTGGCGACGCCGTGCAGTTTTTCCGCTTTGAGCGGGTTCAACTCGTGGTCGCCGCGCAGCAGCAGCGCCATGACGCCGCCGTCTTCCGCTTTGACCATCAGCGTTTTCAAACAGCGGGACGCCGGCACGTCCAGGTGCGCGGCGACTTCTTCGATGCTGCGCTGGGTGGGCGTATCCACCAACGCCATGGCCCGTGGCGCGCCGGCATCGGGAGGAGGCAGCGCGACGGCCTCGGCCATTTCGGTATTGGCGGCGTAATCACTGACCGTGGAAAAAGCGATGGCGTCCTCGCCGGAGTCGGCCAATACGTGAAATTCGTGCGAAAAACTGCCGCCGATGGCGCCGGTATCGGCCCGCACCGGACGGAACACCAGCCCCAGACGGGTGAATATGCGGCTGTAAGCCTCGTGCATGGCGTCGTAGGTTTGCTGCAGCGACTCGGCGTCATTGTGGAAAGAATAAGCATCTTTCATGATGAATTCGCGCGCGCGCATCACGCCGAAGCGCGGACGGATTTCGTCGCGGAATTTGGTCTGGATCTGGTAGTAGCACACCGGCAGCTCTTTATAGGATTGCACTTCGCCGCGCACCAGGTCGGTGATGATTTCTTCGTGCGTAGGCCCCAGGCAGAATTCACGGCTGTGGCGGTCCTTGAGGCGGGCCAATTCCGGGCCGTAGAACTCCCAGCGTCCCGACTCCTGCCACAACTCCGCCGGCTGCACCACCGGCATCAACACTTCCATGGCGCCGGTACGGTCCATTTCTTCGCGCACGACGCGCTCTACCTTGCGCAACACCCTGAGCCCCAGCGGCAACCAGTTATACAGTCCGGCCGCCAATTTGCGGATCAGACCGGCGCGCAGCATCAGCTTGTGGCTGACGATCTCCGCGTCGCTGGGGGTTTCTTTCAGGGTATTGAGAGGGAACTGACTGGTGCGCATGGATTATCCTGCCGAGGGGAAATTTAAAACGGCTATTTTATACGCTATACGGGTTCAAATTTGCCCGGAGCAAGATTAAACCAGGCTGCGCCCCCCATCCACGGCCAACACCTGGCCGGTGACGTAATCGGCATCCTGCGCCAAAAACAATACGGCTTTGGCGATGTCCGCGGGACAACCCAGGCGTTGCAGCGGAATGCGCGCCAGTATCCCGGCCTGCTCCGCCTCGTCCATGGCCCGCTCCGGCCAAAGTATGGCGCCCGGCGCCACGGCGTTGACGCGCACCTCGGGCGCCAGCTCTTTGGCCAGGCAATGGGTCAACGACACCAGTCCGGCTTTACTCGCCGAATAGGCGGCATAACCCGGCAAGCCGCGTGCTGCGTGAATATCGGTGATGTTGACGATATTGCCGCGCCGCCGCTTGAGCCAGGGCACGGCGGCCTGGCAAAGAAAAAAAGGCGCTTTGAGGTTGGCGTCCAGCAGCGCCTGCCATTGCGCTGCGGTGGTGTGCTGCAAGGGGGTGGGATAAAAGGCGGATGCATTATTGACCAGCACATCCAGTGATCCCCAAAAACTCACCGCCTGAGCGATGAAATCATCCAGGGCTTCGGTTTGGGCCAGGTCGAGCTGGAGCACCCGCGCGGAATCGGGGCGTGTGATGTTGCAGGTTTCAGCCAGTGCCAGCGCATCGGACGCTGAATGGTGGCAATGCACGATGAGGTTGTAGCCGGCGGCGTGCAGGCATGCGGCGATGGCCGCGCCGATGCGCTTGGCCGCACCGGTAATCAAGACACAGCGGGGAGTAGCGGACATTGCCGTAGGATATTCGGGGCCGGGGGTTGGTTCTACTTTGTCAAATTATTGCCAAGACGTCGTTCCGCCAGGGATGGGCGGAACCCAGGGCCATGGATGGCGGAGCGGCCCACGTCCCAGTGCCTGGATTCAAGAAGCCTTAGTTTTTCCGCTACGCGGCGGCTTTCAAGAAGCCTTAGTTTTTCCGCTACGCGGCGGCTTTCAAGAAGCCTTAGTTATTCCGCTACGCGGCGGCTTTGACCGTCAACAAGCGCGTCACTTTGGTTTGCAGGGTATCAGGTTTGAAAGGCTTGGCAATGTAATCACTGACGCCGGCGGCGATGGCCATGCCGACCTTGCTGGCGTGCACATTGGCGGTCAGCATGAGGAAACGCATGGCGTTGAGGCGTTCGTCGGCGCGCACGAGCTGCAACAACTCCAGCCCGTCCATCACCGGCATGTCCCAATCACAAATCGTCAAATCGAAGCGTTTGATGCGCAGGATGCTCAAAGCGCTTTTGCCGTCGGCCGCTTCGGCGATATCCTCTACCCCCATGTCTACTAGGCAGGCCTTGATCAGGCTACGCATGGATTTCATATCGTCCACGACTAAAATTTTCCGGCTGGCGAAATTGTACAGATCACTCATGCTTACCTCCCAGATTATCCTTGCCTTTGCTGCGGCTATTCAATAGCCATAGTCAAATCAGGGAAAATACCCGCAGACGCCGCCAAAATCAAGCGGGTTCTTTTCCCGATGGCAGCAAGCCTGCCTAGCCACTGGCGAGAGCAGAAGTTTCATCATTACGCTGCCCAGCTCCAACTCCGTGATGACGTCGACAGCCGTGGTCAGTAATTTTGAAGAGACTTACACGGCAGCCGCCCGAAGGGTGCCGGGCAGGGGTGTCCGGCATACAACCCAGCCACGGGCTGTATTGCCTCAGCCAACATCCTCGGCATCACCCGCCAACTCCAGCGCCGTCACAGCGGTGCGCCAAACCAGCTCCGCATCGAAAACAGGCGCTGACGCCACGCGCAAGCCCGGCATATCGCCGGACGGGACCGGCGCGCTGCCCAGTACCACGCAGCACTGCCGCTTGCCGCGCGCGCCGGTGAGCGCGGGGAAAGTGACGGAATACAGCGTCACGCCGGGGATATCCAGCGCGGCCCCAAGGTGGGCAAGACCGGTATCCACGCCGATGACGCCGCGCGCCTGGGTCAAGATGCCGGCCAATTCCGTCAAGGACAGGCGCGGCAATACCCGTGCATTGCTACAGTGGGTTGCAATGATCTCGGCGGTGCGTTTTTCCGCCGCATTGCCCCAAGGCAGATAAATGCTATGCCCCTGGGCGGCGGCAATGTTTCCCAACGCGATCCATTGTTCATCCGCCAAACGCTTGGTGGGCCAGGTAGTGCCGTGCAGAAATACCCAATAACCGGCATCATCCAGCGGTGAGGGAAGATGCGCGCTGCCGATGCCATAATCCAGCCGCAATGGATCGTACGAATAGCCCAACACCTCGGCGAATAATTGCCTGATGCGCTCGATGGCGTGTTGACTGCGCGCAATGGCGTGCCGGTGGCTATACAGCAGCGAGGCGGCGGGCTCCCGCGCCGCACCCCAGGACAATCCATGACAGGACCCCTTTGCCAGCCGCGCGATGAGCGCGCTTTTGATCAGCAACCCCTGAGCATCGATGACAAAGTCGTATTCATGGGCGCGCAGCCTGCCGAAAAAAGCCGATAGCTCACCGCTGGCCACGGCCCGCCGCCAATTTTTACGCCAGCGGCGCAGCGCAATGGGGATGGTGTCGGCTACCGCCGGATGCCAGCCGGGAACTTCCACGAACGCTTCCTCGGCCACCCAATCGAAAGTGATGCCGGGCATGGCCTTGACAGCATCGGTCACGGCCGGCAAAGTGTGGATCAAATCCCCAAAAGAAGAAGTTTTAACGATTAAAACGCGCAAGGAAACTCCTACATGAATGTTCAGCGACGAGGATTTTTGTCTGCCATAGCCTGGAGCAGCATCGGTGCCTGGGTGGCACATAAAGCCCACGGCAGCGAGTTGTTGCGGCGCCTCTGGCCACAACAGGCATTTGCCGCCGACCATCTGCAAACGGCGCTGACTCAGCTTTATGGCCCGCACAAGCCGGAAAACTCCGAGCAAATCCGCCTGGAAATCCCCGAGTTGGCGGAAGACGGCGCCGTGGTACCGGTAACCGTATCGACCACGCTGCCCGGCGTGGAAAGCATCGCCCTGCTGGCGGAAAAAAATCCCACGCCGCTGCTGGCGGAGTTTATCTTGACGGAGGGACTGGAACCTTTCGTCTCCACCCACGTCAAGCTGGCAGCCTCCTGTCTGGTGCTGGCGGTGGTGCGCGCCCAAGGCCAAAGCTACTCCACCCAGCGCATGGTCAAAGTCATGGTGGGCGGCTGTGGCTGACGTGCCGGTGATTGAAGTAAAAATCCGCAGCAAACGCCAGGATGACGGCAGCGTTTTGCTGCGCATGCTCATCACCCATCCGATGGAAAACGGCAGGCGCAAGGACGCGGCCAGCGGCAAGCCCATCCCTGCGCATTACCTGCAGGAAACCACGGTCTTGCGCGGCGAGCAAATCCTCGCCCGTTGCCTGACCGGCCCCGGCATTTCCCGCGACCCCTATTTCGCTTTCAAGCTGCGCGACGGCAAGCCGGGTGAAAAACTGCGGGTGGAATGGCGCGACAACCTGGGTGGCAGCGGCAGTGCGGAAGCGGTGATCGACTAAAGTTACCGGTACTTTAAATCGACCCCCGCCTCCGCCAGATAAGCCGCCTCCTGGCTCAAGTCCGCTTCGGTCAAAGGATGCTGGGCCAGCCAGTGGTCGGGAAAACTCAGGCTCAGGTGGTTTTCACCCAGGGCCAGCCGTAAAGGCGGCAATGGGTCGCTGTGGCGTCCCCGGTGCAGCAGCACCGCCAGACGCAGCAACCAAGCCAAAGTCGGGGCGTGGCGATTCCAGGGAGCGGCCAGTTCCTTGAACAGCTTGCCGGGCAATTTGCGGCGATGGGCCAGCACCAGGGCGGCCAACAGCTTTTGATCCTGCTGGGAAAAGCCCGGCAAATCGGCGTTTTCCACCACGTAGGCGCCGTGTTTGTGATACTGGTTGTGGGCGATGTCCAGACCGATTTCGTGCAACTGGGCGGCCCAGGTCACCCATTGCAAGACTTCTTCCGCATCCAGCATGGGGTCAAGACGAATTTGTGCCAGAAATTGGCGCAAGGTGTCGATGATGCGCCCGGCGTGGGCCTCATCGGCGTGAAAACGCTTGGCCAATAGCTCCACGCTGTGCGCGCGTACGTCTTCGTGGCGGAAGCGGCCCAGCAAGTCGTAGATCAAGCCTTCGCGCAAAGCCCCGTCAGATACCGTCATGCGCGTCATGCCCAAGGTTGTGAAAGTGGCGCATAAAATCGCCAGGCCGCCCGGAAACACCGGCGCGCGCTGCGGATTCAGCTCGGGCAGGCGCAGTTTGTCGATGTGGCCACAGGCAATCACCGCTTCGCCGAGTTTTTCCAGGCTGATGGGCGTGATGCCGTGATTGCTCCAGCCTTGGGCCAGTACGATTTTTTGCACGGCGCGCAACGTGCCGGAGGCGCCGATGGCTTCTTGCCAGCAACCGCTGTGCAATTGGCGCGCAAAAGGCTCCAGCTCTTGCTGGGCGGCAATGACGGCGCGCCGGAACGATTTGGCGGTGATTTTGCCGTCGGCGAAAAAACGCCGCGTCATGGAGACGCAGCCCATGTCCAGGCTTTCTTTATAGGAAGGCGTCATGCTTTCACCGATGATGTACTCGGTACTGCCGCCGCCGATGTCTATCACCAGACGGCGCTTATCGTCGAATGCCAGACTGCGCGCCACGCCCAGGTAAATCAGGCGGGCTTCTTCGATACCGGAGATAATTTCGATCGGATGTCCCAAGGCCTGCTCGGCCTGGACCAGAAAAGCAGCGATGTTGGTGGCGGTGCGCAAGGTTTTGGTACCCACCGCGCGCACGCTGCCCGACGGCAGGTTTTTGACGCGCTGACCGAAGCGCTCCAGGCTCACCAATGCGCGTGCCTGCACTTCCTCTGCCAGTTCGCCGGTTTTACTCAGACCGGCGCCGAGGCGCACCATGTCGCGCAGCCGGTCCTGGGTATGCAGCTGCCCATCGCGCCATTGGGCGATGAGCATGTGAAAGCTGTTGGAACCCAGATCTACCGAAGCGACGACTTCCGGAGATTTAGATTTCATTACAAGCGTTGCTCCAGAAGCCTTAGGATTCCGCGAGGACGCGGCGGCTTTCAGGAAGCCTTGGTGATTCCGCGAGGACGCGGCGGCTTTCAGGAAGCCTTGGTGATTCCGCGAGGACGCGGCGGCTTTCGATGGCTTTTCGAATACCTTCGGCATCCAGACCGAGAGCACTCAGCAATTCTTCGCGGCCGCCCTGTTCCACAAACTGGTCGGGCAATCCCAAAGCCAGCACCGGCAAAGTAATGCCCTGGCTATGCAAGAACTCCTGCACGCCGCTGCCGGCGCCGCCGGCGACGACGTTTTCTTCCACAGTGACCAGCAAATCGTGCTCGTCGACCATCGCCAGAATCAGCGCTTCATCCAGTGGTTTGACGTAGCGCATGTTGACCACGGTGGCACCCAGTTGTTCACCCGCCACCAAAGCCGGCGTCAGCATGCAGCCGAACGCCAGAATGGCCACCCGCTGCCCTTTCAAGCGCACTTCTCCTTTGCCCAGCGGCAAAGCGGTCATGTCCTTTTCCAGGGTGACGCCTGGGCCTTTGCCGCGCGGATAACGCACCGCGACCGGGCCAGGATGGCGGAAGCCGGTGTATAGCATCTGGCGCGCTTCATTTTCGTCGGACGGCGCCATCACCACCATGTTGGGTATGCAGCGCAAAAAGCTGTGGTCGAAAGCCCCTGCGTGGGTGGGGCCATCCGGGCCGACCAGACCGGCACGGTCGAGCGCGAACAGCACCGGCAGGTTTTGCAGCGCCACGTCGTGTATCAGCTGATCGTAGGCGCGCTGTAAAAAAGTGGAATAAATCGCCACCACCGGGTGATAACCTTCGCAAGCCATGCCCGCCGCCACCGTCACCGCGTGCTGCTCGGCGATGCCGACGTCGAAATAACGATCGGGAAAGCGCTGGGAAAATTCCAGCAAGCCGGAACCTTCGCGCATGGCCGGGGTGATGCCCAGCAACTGGGTATCCTGTTCCGCCATGTCGCACAGCCACTGGCCGAAGACCTCGGTATACGACGGCGTGCCGGGCTTGGCCTTGGGCAGGTGATCCTTGCTGGGGTCGAAAGCGCCGACGCCGTGATACGCCACCGGATCGTTTTCGGCGGGCGCATAGCCCTTGCCTTTTTTGGTGACGATGTGCAGAAAGCGCGGCCCTTTCATTTCCCGCAGGTTGCGCAGGGTGGTGACCAGAATGTCCAGGTCGTGGCCGTCGATGGGACCGATGTAGTTGAAGCCCAGTTCTTCGAACAGCGTGCCCGGCGCCACCATGCCTTTGACGTGTTCTTCGGCGCGGCGCGCCAGTTCCCACACGCTGGGTACGCGGCTGAGCAACTGCTTGCTGCCTTCGCGCACGCTGGAATAAAACTTGGACGACAAGATTTTCGCCAAATAATTGTTCAAAGCGCCGACATTGGGCGAAATCGACATTTCATTGTCGTTGAGCACCACCAGCAGATTGGCGTCCAGGCAGCCGGCGTGGTTCAGCGCTTCGAACGCCATGCCGCCGGTCAAACCGCCGTCGCCGATGATGGCGACGGCGTGGGTATCGCGCTTATCCAGCGATGCGGCGATGGCCATGCCCAAGGCGGCGCTGATGGACGTGCTGGAATGGCCGACGCCGAAAGCGTCATAGCGGCTTTCGTCGCGGCTGGGGAAGGCGGACAGACCGTCTTTCCGGCGGATGGTCGGCAAGCGTTCGCGGCGACCGGTAAGGATTTTATGCGGATAAGCCTGATGGCCCACGTCCCATACCAAAGGATCGTTGGGCGTGTCGAACACGTAATGCAAAGCGATGGTGAGTTCGACGGTGCCGAGCCCGGCGGCGAAATGCCCACCGGACTGGCTGACGCTGTCGACCATGTAAGCGCGCACTTGTGCGGCCAGTTGCGGCAATTTTTCTTCCGGTAAAGCCCGCAGTTCTTCCGGGGAATTGATGGTGCAGAGAAGTCCGTACGGGGATTGCTCAGTCATAGCGCCTGTCTGTCTTTAGAATGAGTGCGGCTGGATGCCGTCATATTATGTAAATCGCGAGGGAAGGATTATGGCCGCCCCGTCCCGCCGCTGGCAAGTTTTCTCGTTCCCGCGCGCCGCGTGGGAATGCAGTTTGGGCGCGCCGCGCCGTGTAAACGATGGCCCTATAGCGGAATGGGATATACAAACGTTTGGGACGGGGTTCAAACCCCGTCCCACCTGACGAACGAGGAACCTTGTAGGGTATACGCTGTGCGTACCCCACATCGATAAGGCCTGGCCGGGAAGTCGTTTGCAGCCACGTCCCTGCAATACCAGCATCAGTGCCGCCGCTCGATGATGTACAGCGAAATGGCCTGCAACATATCTGCCGCCGCTCCCAGCGGCTGCAAAGCCGCCACCGCCGTTTCGTGCATTTCGCGCGCTTTCTGTTTGGCCCCGGCCAAGCCCAGCAGGGCCGGATAGGTCGGCTTGTTGTGGTCTTTGTCCTTGCCCTGGGTTTTGCCCAGCGTCGCGGTGTCGCTTTCTTCGTCCAAAATATCGTCCTGGATCTGGAACGACAAACCGATGCACTTGGCATAGTGATCCAGGCGTTGCAGCGTATCGGCCTCGATGCCGCTCTGGGCCAGGGCGGCCAGTTTGACGCTGGCGCGGATCAGCGCGCCGGTTTTATGGATATGCATGTTTTCCAGTTCCGGCAAGGTCAGGCTTTGCCCCACAGCCGCCAGATCGATCGCCTGCCCGCCGACCATGCCCGCCACGCCGCTGGCCACGGCCAGGGTGTCGATCATGGCGATGCGCTGCTCGGCGCTGACCGCCATGGCGGAGTCGTGCGCCAACACGTGAAAAGCCAGCGCCTGCAAGCCATCGCCGGCCAGGATCGCGGTGGCCTCGTCGAAAGCTTTGTGGCAGGTGGGCTTGCCGCGCCGCAGATCGTCGTCGTCCATGGCCGGCAGATCGTCGTGAATCAAGGAATAGACGTGGATGAACTCCAGCGCGCAGGCCGGGCCGTCCAGGCGGCCCAGATCCAGGCCCAGCGCGCGGCCGGTTGCATAAGCCAAGGTTGGGCGCATGCGCTTGCCGCCGCCCAGCACGGCATAGCGCATGGCCTCGTGCAATCTTTGCGGTAACTTATTGGCGGACGGCAAACGTTGATCCAAAGCGGATTCAGCGCGTTCCTGGCACTCGGTCAGGAACGCCTTCAGGCGATTATCGGTGGTCATGATTCGGGATTGAACGGCTTGAGTTGAACTTGGCCTTCTACTTCCAACAGCACCTGAATTTTTTGCTCGGCTTCCTTCAGGGCGGTTTGGCAAACGCGGGTCAGCTGCACGCCGCGTTCAAAGGCTTTGAGAGATTCTTCCAGGCTGGTGTCGCCTTGTTCCAGACGCTCCACCAGTTGTTCCAATTCCAGCAGAGAGTCTTCAAAACGCGGAGTTTTTTTGGTCATAGGCGTGTGAGCGGCAAGGTGGCGGCCATTATAGAGGATGTTGACGGCGGTTTGCCCGCCCGGCGCTGCAAGTGGTCAGTGGTCAGCGGTCAGCGGTCAGCGGTCGAAACATTTTCGCACGAAAATATTTTCGCACGACTTGATCTAATCGTGCGATTTGATTAGATTGAACGCAAACCATCCCCCTGAGGTGCTCCATGCAAACCTATACCGCCAACGAGGCCAAAACCCATTTCGGCCAGTTTCTGGACCGGGTCCAGCGTGAACCCGTTCAGGTGATGCGCCATGACCGCGTCGTCGGCGTGATGGTGAACGCTCACGATTATGAAGCCATGCGCGTTTTTTATGCCAACCGCCTGCAACATACCCTGGACGAAGCCGCCGGAGCCGCCCAGCGCGCCGGTTTGACGCCGGCAGCCCTGGATGCCTTGCTGGCCGATGAAAGCTGAATCGGTCCGGCACGCGGCGGAACGCCGGGTGGTGGTGGACAGCAATGTCTGGATCAGCGCTGCACTCATGCAAACCGGCACGCCGGCAAAATTGGTACGGCATGTGCTTGAACACGGCCTGCCGGTATTTTCGCCCACCACGTTCGCCGAACTCGAAACGCGGCTGTGGCGCCCCAAATTCGACCGTTATCTGAGCATGGAGCTGCGCGGACGCATTTTGCACGACCTGAAAGCCGCCGCGTATTGGGTGGATGCGCTGCCGACAAGTGCGGTACCACGCTATTGCCGGGACGCCGATGACGACAAATTCATCCAAACGGCGTTGGCCGCTCAGGCGCCCTGGCTGGTGACGGGAGATCAGGACTTGCTGGAAGCCCCGGCAGTGGCGGGCCTGTGCGTGCTGACGCCTATGGCGGCACTGCAAGCCCCTGGGTTTTGCGGCTTTTCGATGGACGATAAACCGTGACCGGCGCGGCAGACCTCATGCAAACCAGCCTGGAGCAAGCCATCCCTTCCCCTTGCGTGCGCAACTGTTGCCTGGATACGAATGATGTCTGCCTGGGGTGTTTTCGGGCACTGGAAGAAATTACCGGCTGGCATCAGGCGGATCCGTTGCAGCGCCGCCAAATCCTGCAAAATGCGCAGCAACGCCGCTCAGCCTACGAACGCCGATTCAGAACACCGGTCAATCCACAATAAACTCACCGGGCACACCCCTGCCCTGCCCCCGGCAACTCATCCACTTTAATCCGCAGCACCACGACCACCCTGGCATCCACGGCACAGCCCGCAACATAGCCGATGGCGCCGGGATTATCGGCGACAAAACGCAGCACCGCTTCCTGCGAAGCCAGCACGTAGGGTGGAAAAATGCCGTGGAAATACTGCTGGTTCCAGTAGTCCTCCAGCTCCGCCAACTCCATTTTCAACACGTGCCGGGAGAATGCCTGGCGCAAGGGATCGGTGGCGGGCAGATTCACCGGCTCGATTTTGATCCCGTCCGGCCAATACAGCATTTTGCGGCGAAAAATGCGCGCCAGCGCTTCGGCCGGCAGCATTCGATCAGGCGCACGGGCGGACGCCACCACGGCAATTTCCGCGTCCGCCGCCACGGCCATACCCCCGCCGATCCACGGCAAGCACCACAACAGCAGCCAACCGGCCAACGCTCGCCTCGTCATCAGAACAGCACGGAAATGGATGCCGCGAAACCCACCGGAGTTTCCGGCGTTTTATGCAACCCGTCGCCGTATTCCAGCTTGAACACCACCGGCGGCACCGGTTTGTAAGCCAGCCCTCCTATCCATAACTGAGCCGGTTGATCGCTGAATTCACCCTGATAAACCTCCTGGCGGGCGATGAAATAAAGGCGCTGGGACAAGGGAAACACGGCCTGGGCATACAACCCCCAGACATCCTGGGTAGGTATTTTGCCGTCGGCGCGCCGATAAAAAAACTCACCACTCAGTTCATAGCGCTCCCGACTCCAAAAACCATCCATACCGAACAGGTGATACTCAGGGACAAACGGATAATTGCTGCGGATATCGGTATAGGAAAAGCCCAGCTGGCTGTGGCCCGGGTCGCCATAGGCCGCGCGCAGACCATAGGCTTTATCGAAATCGGCATCACGTGGACGTGGGGCGGGATCATCCAACACTGAAGTGAACAACTGGTATTCCAGCTCGTGCCCCAACAAAGGCGTATCGCCAAACAACATGGCGCCGGTGGCGTGTTGGGAAAAAATCCGTTCCGTCACCACCGGGCGCGAAGTGGTCCACACCAAAGGATCGGCGTGGATCAGATTCCAGCGGCTGACGGGCGTGAGATATTTGCCCAGGCGTACGTTGAGCGCCTCGGCAAAACTGTAATCACCGTACAAGCGTTCCAGGCGCAAGCTGGCCTCGCCGGTGGTGAAACCCTGCTCTTCCGCGACCTCCAGGCCGTTTTCCAGCTCCACCTCGGAAAAAAACCGCCAGCGTTCACCGGCTTGCCAGGTGAGGAACAGGCTCAGATCGCTCAACTCGAAGTGGGCGCCGCCGCCATGTGGGGCAACCACCTCCAGGTTGGTGTATCCACCCAGCGTCAAACCGGTATTTGCCACTGGAAAACCGCGCCCCAAGTGGTAGCCGGCTTCGCTCAGCACTTCCTCGCTCGAAGCCGGCACCGGCGCCCCCAATAAAATGAGGGCGCAAAAGTTGATGAACGGTTTTACCATGTACCCAACCTGTAATCGTTCACGCCCCCCACCTTTATCCCCCTCTCCCTGCGGGAGAGGGCCGGGGTGAGGGCATAAAAGCAAGGGGGGCGTGAACGATTACCCCAACCTTAAGCCCCTGAAACCAGCGGATATATCCGCCATCGAAATAAGAGAGCAATGAAGTTTAGCATTAACCGGCCAGCCCCCGGCGAGCGGCGGTCACACGACCGCTTCCCTCCATGACAATCCGCCGCACCTTGCTGATAGCCTTTCTCAGCCTGACCCTGGTCAGCGTCACCGTGCTGACCGCGCTGGCGTTTTTCCAGGCGCGCCTGGCGCTCAAGCAGGAAATCACCCGCCACCTGTCCGGCCAGGCCAGCGCATTGATGGACCAGATAGACCGCCTGATGTACGAGCGGCTGGTCAACATCCATACCTGGAGCCACCTGGAAATTATGCAGGAAATCCGCGTCCGGGACGTGGACAAGCGCCTGTCCCGCTTTTTGCAGGATATGAAAACCCACTACGGCATCTACGAGCGCCTGTACGCCACCGACCAGAACGGCGTCGTCGTCGCCTCCACCTCGCCCGACCTGGTGGGACTTACCGTGCCGGCGGCGGCATCCCTGACGGTGGCGCTGCCGGATGGCGTGGTTTTTCTGCAACCGCTGGATCTCGTGAATCTCCATGACCAGACGCCGACGACGCTGCCGATCCGCGCGCCGGTGGACAATGCTTTCGGCGCGGGCGAGCTCGGCAACCTGCACGTACACTACGACTGGCAAAACCTGCTGCAACTGCTGGACCGCCTGGCCGAAGCCGGCGGCAACGACGCCCGGCGCATGATCATGTTGCTGAACCAGGACGGGCAAATCATCGCCGCTTCCGCCGATTTGCGCCGCCAGGGTTTACTGGGACGGCGCCTGGCGCCGCAATGGCTGCCGTCCGCCGCCACCGACGACTCGGTCAACGACGATCCCGACGGCGTATTGAACGTAGGACCGGTATTGATCGGCCACGCCAAGTCCAGCGACTATCACAGCCTGCAAAACCTGGGCTGGTCGCTGCTGGTGGCGGAACCGGTCGCCAGCGCTTTTCAGCCCATAGAACGCATGAAACTGGCGTTTTTTCTGCTGCTGGTCGTCACCGGCATCGTGGCGGTGACGCTGGCGCAAGGGGTGAGCGGTTTCATCGCCAAACCCATCGTCCAGCTGACCCAATTCACGCGCCGCTTTATGCGCTTTCAATCCATCGCCGACGCTCCAGAAGCCTCAGTCGTTCCGCGAGGCCACGGCGAACTGGGCGAATTGACCAGCGCATTCGTGCAAATGATCGAAGCGCTGGAACAATCCCGGCAAAATCTGGTGCGCGCCGCCAAGCTGGCCACCGTGGGCGAACTGGCCGCCATCATGGCCCACGAAGTGCGCACGCCGCTGGGCATCCTGCGTTCATCGGCGCAAATGCTCAAGCGCGAACCCCAGCTCAGCGCGGAAGGCCGGGAAATGCTCGATTTCATCGTCAGCGAATCGGATCGCCTGAATCAACTGGTGTCCACCCTGCTGGACGCCGCCAGACCGCGCGCGCCCCAGTTCCGCGACCACAGCCTGCACGCCGTGATCAAGCGCGCCGTCGACTTGCTGGGCCACCAGGCGCAGAAAAAAAACATCCGCCTGGCATCCGAGCTGCAAGCCGCGGATTCCCATCTGTCCTGCGACGACGAACAAATCCTGCAAGTGCTGCTCAACCTGGTGCTCAACGCCATCCAGCATACTCCCGACCATGGCACGGTACGGGTATCATGCAGCGACGATACGCAAGCGTTGCTGATAGACGTGGACGACAACGGCCCCGGCGTACCTATCGACCAGCGCCCGCAAATTTTCGACCCGTTTTTCACCCGGCGCGAAGGCGGCATCGGCCTGGGGTTGGCGGTGGTACAGCAGATCGTCGCCGTACACCAGGGGCGGATCAGCATCGAAGACAGCCCGCTGGGCGGCGCCCGCTTTCACCTGTGGCTGCCGCGTGCTCCAGGAAACGGGGGCAACTCAACCGTATAACGCCGGAGTAGCGGAGCTTTACCGTGCCCACGCCCGGCGTGGAAACGATAAACGGCAACCAGCCTTTCCAACATTGATCAACACCAGAATCCATGGACAACAAAACCGTACTCATCGTCGACGACGAACCCAAAATGCAGCGCGTGCTGGAAATCATGCTCAAGCAAATGGGCCACACCCCGCTGCTGGCCGGCAACGGCATCGCAGCACTGCAACAAATGGAATCACACCACGTCGACCTCATCGTCAGCGACCTGCAAATGCCGCAAATGAACGGCATGCAACTGCTGGCAACCCTGCGCGAACAGGAAAACGACCTGCCGTTCATCATGATCACCGCCTACGGCACGGTGGAATCCGCCGTCGAGGCCATGAAACACGGCGCCTGCGATTACGTCATCCGTCCTTTCGACGTTGAACAGGTGGAACTGTCGATCACGCGCGCCCTGGCCCTGAGCCGGGTACAGCAGGAAAACCGCTTCCTGCGCGCCGAAGTCTCCAAAGGCTGGGGCGAATTCGTCGGCCAGAGCGCCGCCATGCGCCAGGTCTACGAACTCATCGGCCAGGTGGCGCGCGGCAAAACCAACGTGCTGCTGGTAGGCGAAACCGGCACCGGCAAAGAGCTGGCGGCCCGCGCCATCCACCAGGCCTCGCCGCGCAAGGACGCCTTGTTCGTGCCCATCAATTGCGCCGCCATCCCCGCCGACATTTTGGAAAGCGAGCTGTTCGGCCACACCAAAGGCGCATTCACCGGCGCGCACAAAGACCGCATCGGCAAGTTTGAAATGGCCAGCGGCGGCACCTTGTTTCTGGATGAAATCACCGAAATGCAGCCGGCCCTGCAAGCCAAGCTGCTGCGGGTACTACAGGAAGGCGTGGTGGAAAGGCTGGGCAGCAACTACCCGATCAGCGTGGACGTGCGCGTCATCGCCGCCACCAACCGTGCGCCGAGGGCGGCCATCGCCGACGGCAAGCTGCGTGAAGACTTGTACTACCGCATCCAGGTATTCACCGTCGAACTGCCGCCGCTGCGCAAACGCCTGGAAGACATCCCCATCCTGGCCAATCATTTTCTGCACAAACACGGCGCCAAGCTGGGCATCAGCGTACCCGGCACCCACCCGGCGGCCATCACCTGTCTGCAAGCCTATCACTGGCCGGGCAACGTGCGGGAGCTGGAAAACGTCATGGAACGCGCCGTGGTGCTCAGCGACGGCGGCCTGATCAACGTGCGCCACCTGCCGCTGGAAATCGCCGAGTGCGCGCCCTATGCCGTCGCCGAGAGCAGCGCCGGCCTGGACGATGCGGCGGAGGCAATGAAGGAATTGTCCGACCTGGCGCTGGACCCCGCCGTGGAAGCGCTGGAACGGCAATACATCGGCCATGCCCTGGAACAAACCGGCGGCAACAAAACCAAAGCCGCGCGCTTGCTGGACATCAGCGAACGCTCGTTGTGGTACAAGTTGAAAAAGTATGCGTTGGCTTAGGATTTGGGGTTAGTTTCAAGCGCGGTATTCACGCCGAATGGTCCCCAGGAACCGGGGCTTTCGGGCTCCCTACCCAGGAACCTGCCGGGGGCGCCGCAAAGCCCCCTCTCCCATCGGGAGAGGGCCGGGGTGAGGGCATCAAAAACGCGCCCCCGGCAGGTTCCTGGGTAGGTTGAATTGGTAAAAGGAACCTCCTTCACGACCATAAAACGTAACGTATTGATTTAAATAGGCTTTTTTGAGTGGTAAATACGGGCGCATCATCCAAACGCAATGACTGTCAGGGCTTATCAGGCTGTTTAAACCAAGCCTGATAAATCGCATCCGCCACGACCTGATGCCCTTGCGCATTCCAGTGGCCGTCACAGGGCAGGTATAGCGACAGATAGTCGGGATGGGCCGCCAATAAAGGCAATAAGTCCAGCATGACGATGCCTTGTTGCCGGGCAAACCCGGTCAGGATGCCGGGCAGCGGCAACATTTCACCCTGGTGATAGGCTTGGATGTCATTGACGCGGGGAATGGCCGCCAGATAGACGTCCCGTGGCGCGGCAGCGGCGTGCAGACGTTTCAGGCTGCTGAATACATCGTTAATTTGCTTGGCATTGGGATCACGATAGCCGACGTATGCCGTCCGGCGTGGATTTATGTGCGCATTTTTCGCGGCCAGCAGGCGCTTGACGTCGAGGACGATGCCATAACTCCATAAATAACGCAGAAAAGAGCGCGGCAACCAGTCTTTGTCGGAAAAGGTGACGGCATGATCGGGTTTGGCGACGCGGTACACCGCGTTGCCCTGCGCGTCGAACAGGGGCCGGTAACGGGTGGATGACGGCCAATAGGCGGGGTCGTTGTCGATGAAGTCGTTGTCGGGCAGCAGGAAGACGATGACGGCGTCGTGTTCAAATCGGCCGGCCAGTTGCCGGTAGAGGATTTCATACTGGAGCGGGCCGAAATTGATGGCGCCGCCGAAATTCAAAAACTCATGGCCGGTCATGGCTTCCAAGCGCTCCGTGACTCTTGCGCCTTCGTCGACGCCCCAGCCTTCGATAAATGAATCGCCTAGCACGATATAGCGCGGATGCTCGGCGGCGGCCAAGGTACGTGGTTTATCGCGGGCGCCGGCGGCGTTGGAACGGTAGGTAACGTCGAAGCAGGCTTTGATGTGGCGGGTTTTGCTGTTCGGCTGGTGCCAGGCGCCCCAGTCTTCGAACTCGGTGCGCCAATCGCCCAGGGGAACGCTGACTTCGTCTTTGCTGAAGACGTAGGGAGGCATGTGGCGGGTGGGCGACAGGCCCGAGAGCGAATAAATCGCACTGCATACTTCGATAATCAGCAGCAGGTAAACCAGATAGCCGAGAAAAAGGCCGACTTTTTTGCCGATTTGCCGGGCAGCCTGGGGAAAGAATGTCATTACAAAATCACGCCGATCCGCTGCTATCGGGAAGCAGGAGCTTCCCGGACTTCGTTCCCAAGCAGAGCTTGGGAACGAGCACATACCGCTAAAACAAGGTATAAATAAACGGCGCCACCACCGAGCCCTGCGAGAAAATAATCAGCGCGCCCAACAGCAGCAACACCAGAATAATCGGCGCCAGCCAGAATTTTTTGCGGACTTTGAGAAAGCCCCACAGGTCTTTGAGTAAATCCAACATCAGTACGGCCTCTCGAAATGTTCACGGGATTGTGGGTGACTGGGAATGCGGTAAGTCGTCAGTTTATCGCTGCCGCGGCGGCGCATGGGGTCTTTGCCCAGCAGTTTCAGCAGCAGGCTGATCGGGAGAAACAAGCCCAAAAACACAATGCCCAAAATAATCCGGGTATTGATCCAACCCAGCACTTCGCCCAGCGCCATCCACAGTTGGTAGAGCGGTTTCAGCGTGGCCGGCAGCAGCAGCGACCACAGCAACAGTATCGCTACGGCGATCATCACCGGCAGCAATGGCGGCTTGTTCAGCCACCACAACGGCACGGCGCCGAATATAACGGCCAGGATCAATGCCAGTATCAGGCCGAATTGGCGCAGGGCGGCTTTGTCCGGTATGGGCATTTTGTGTTTCATCGCTTAATCCAGCTCAAATTCATTTTTCCAGGAATCATCCTTGGCCCATGCCGGCTGCTCGGTCTTTTTCAACAGGATGTTTTCCATGACCAGATAATCCATTTCGGTGCGCATAAAGCAACGGTAAGCGTCTTCCGGGCTGCAAACGATGGGTTCGCCGCGCACGTTGAAGCTGGTGTTGATCAATACCGGACAACCGGTCGCTTTATCGAACTCGTCCAGCAGCTGATAAAAGCGCGGGTTGGTTTCCGGGTGCACGGTCTGCACGCGCGCCGAATAGTCGACGTGGGTGACGGCCGGCACGGTGGAGCGCGGCACGTTGAGCTTGTCGATGCCGAACAGGGTTTGCTGCGCGGCGGTCATGGGAATGCGATGTTCGTCTTTAACGCCGGCCACCAGCAGCATGTAGGGGCTGCGCTGGCCTGCATCCATCTGGAACCAATCGGCCACTTTGTCGGCTTTCACCACCGGCGCAAACGGGCGGAAGGACTCGCGGTACTTGATTTTCAGGTTCATCACCGACTGCATGGCGGTGCTGCGCGGGTCGCCGATAATGGAACGCCCACCCAGCGCGCGCGGACCGAATTCCATGCGCCCCTGGAACCAGCCGACCACGTTTTCCGAGGCCAGAATCCCGGCCAGTTCCGGCATGAGTTCGGCATCGCTCAGCTCCCGGTACGGCGCTTTGATGCCGTCCAGGCATTGCTTGATCTGGGCGTTGCTGTAGCGAATGCCGAGGTAAGAGCCTTTGCTTTGATCGGTTTTATCGTCGGCTTGGCGCGGCTGATCCAAGTACTGGTGCCACAAGGCATAAGCCGCGCCCAACGCGCCACCGGCGTCGCCGGCTGCCGGCTGAATCCAGATGTCTTTGAAGATTTTCTGCCGCAGCAATTCGCCGTTGGCGACGCAGTTGAGCGCCACGCCACCGGCCAGACACAGATAATCGACGTCCAGTTCTTTTTTGACGGCGCGCGCCAACTTGATGACGATTTGTTCAGTGACGACCTGGATGGAGCGGGCAATGTCCATTTCCCGCTGGGTTAATTCCGCTTCGGCTTTGCGGGCCGGGCCGCCGAACAGCTTGGCAAAACGGCGGTTGGTCATGGTCAGGCCGGTGGCGTAGTTGAAATACGCCATATTGAGCCGGTAGCTGCCGTCCTCCTTGACGTCGATCAGGTTGTCCAGGATCAGGTCGACGTATTTGGGCTCACCGTAAGGCGCCAAGCCCATCAGTTTATATTCGCCGGAATTGACCTTAAAACCACAGTAATAGGTGAATGCGGAATACAACAGCCCCAGAGAATGAGGAAAATCGATTTCCCACTGCGGCGTCAGTTGATTGCCCTCGCCCAGCCACACCGAACTGGTAGCCCACTCCCCTACCCCGTCCAGGCACAATACGGCGGCTTTTTGATACGGGCTGGGAAAGAACGCCGAAGCGGCGTGGGCTTGGTGGTGTTCGGTGAACAGCAGCGCCGGCAGGTCTTTTTGCGCCAGGCCGCTCAGTTCGGACAGCTCGGTTTTCAGGCGGCTTTTCAGAAACAGCTTGTCCTTGAGCCACACCGGCATGGCCGAGCAGAACGAGGTAAAGCCCAAGGGCGCATAAGCCAGATAGGTTTCCAGCAGGCGTTCGAATTTCACCAGGGGTTTGTCGTAAAACACCACGTGGGTGATGTCTTCGAGTTGAATGCCGGCTTCGCTCAGACAATATTGCACGGCCTGGGTGGGAAAGCCGGCATCGTGTTTTTTGCGGGTAAAGCGTTCTTCCTGGGCGGCTGCGATGATTTCTCCGTCTATCAGCAGCGCGGCGGCGCTGTCGTGGTAATAAGCGGAGATACCGAGAATACGGGTTGGCATGAGAGAGGAGAAGGTTAAGCCGTTGGGATACCGGGTTTATCGTTCCCACGTTCTACGTGGGAATGCAGCCAGCGACGCTCCGCGTCGCGTCAGTGTGAAATGCGGATGGAAGGGGGACCGTACACGGGACGCAGAGCGTCCAAGGCTGCATTCCCACGCACAGCGTGGGAACGATTCACGAAGACGAACGCAGAGCGTGAGACCGATTCAATCAATGCAGTGCTTTTGCATCCGGTACAGCAGGGTGTCGCGCGAAATGCCCAGCAAGCGCGCCGATTGGCTGCGGTTGCCGTGCGTGCGCAGCAAGGCTTGCTTGATCAGGTCGATTTCCACCTGTTCCAGTTGAATGCCGAAATCGGGCAAAGTGAACACCGGTTTGCTGGCGGGACGATCTGCATGAATAATCTCCATGGGCAGATTGTCTTTTTCGATGGTGCAGCCCTGCAACAAAATGGACAAGCGCTCGCACAAATTGCGCAGTTCCCGTACGTTGCCCGGCCACGCATAGCCGCTCAGGGTTTGCAGCGCGCTTTTGCCGAACTGAGCCGGTTTCAAGCCGTGTTCTTTGGCAAACTGTGCCATGAAGTGCTGCAACAGCGTAGCGATATCGTTGCCGCGCTCGCGCAAAGGCGGTATTTCCAACGGCACGACGTTCAGGCGGTAATACAGGTCTTTGCGGAATTCGCCCCGGCCGATTTTGTCGTGCAAATCGCTGTTGGTAGCGGCGATGATGCGCACGTCGACCCGCTCGCTGCGCACTTCACCCACCGGCTGGATTTCGCCGGATTCGAGAAAACGCAGCAGCTTGGCTTGCAAGGGCAACGGCAGGGAGTCCACTTCATCCAGGAATAAAGTGCCGCCGTCGGCGGCTTGCAACCGGCCCGTCTGGTTGGCGACGGCGCCGGTAAACGCGCCTTTGCGGTGACCGAACAACTCGGATTCCGCCAGGCTTTCCGGCAAAGCGGCGCAGTTGAGTGTGATGAAGGGTTTGTCGGCGCGCGGGCTATGTTGTTGCAAAGCGCTGGCCAACACTTCCTTGCCGGTACCGGTTTCACCGGCCAGCAACACCGTCACGTCGGTGGAAGCAACCATGCGCGCGCTGCGCAGCAATGCTTCGAAGTTGGGGGAACGACCAATCAATTTATCAAACATAAGCGATAACCTCAGTGCGGCACGTGTTGCAAAACCAGGGGGTTCAGCATGGGAAACGCTGCCAATACGGCCAGAATAATCATAGTAATGCCCGCAATCGTGCGAAAACGCTGTAAGCGGGAAAGCCGTACCATCCAATGGGTCATTATACCCACCCCTACCACGGCAGGCAAAGTACCCAGGCCAAAAGCCAGCATGGTAAAAGCGCTGCGCGCCACATCACCGGTGGTAGCGGCGAGGGCCAGGGAGGTATAGACCAGACCACAGGGCAACCAGCCCCAGACCATGCCGAAAACAAAAGCTTGTTGCAGGGTTTGCACCGGCAACAGCCGCCGGCCGAAGGGCTCGATGCGCCGCCAAACCTGGGCGCCCATCCTTTCAATATAAGCAAAGCGGGGAAACCAGCCGGCGATGTGCAAACCGGCGCCCGTCATCACCAATGCCGATACCAATTGCAAAAAACGGTGGCCGTGGCCTTCGCCGAAAGGCGAAGTCAAGACTTGCTCCAATATGCCCGCCAGTAAACCGGCCAGGGTATAACTGGCGATGCGCCCCAGGTTGTAGCTGATGACAAAAGGCAGCAATTGGGTTTTTTGGTCGCGGATTTCCGGCTTCAGGCTCAGCGTGAGCGTACCGATGATGGAACCGCACATGCTGACACAATGCAACGCGCTGAATAGCCCCATCATCAGGGCAACCAGGAAGGAACTACTGAAAGCTTGATCTAAGTGCATAACGGGGCGGAACGTTATCACAGAGCGACCTATTAATCACTGGCTACCCCGCTAAAATTGTGCCGACAACCTGCCTTTCAGCCAATTCCCGCAAAATTTCCATGCCGCCCTGCCGCACCACGGCCGGGTCGGGATGGTCGAGTTCGAGCGCGATTCGATCCAGGTATTCGGCACCCGTTTTACCAGGTTCCGCTTGCAATAACGCCAGTAAACGATAGGTCACCGGGTTGATTTCCATGAACCGCACCTGATCTTGCCGGTTGCGGCAAATGACCAGCAAAGTCGCCTGCTCCGGCGCTTGCCGAGGCTGGTTTTGCGGGCCGATCCGGTGGACCGGCCAATGATAGGCCAACGGCCAAGCCAGTTCGGACAGCGTCAGCGGCTGGTCGAGGAGGCTGCCCTCCAACGGCGGCGGCGGTTCGGCGGCGGCAATGGTGACCACCATTTCCGCCCATTCATAGTGGGCGAGTTCCCGCATGAAAGGCGGATCGCTCACTTGTTCGCCGCGCTCGTCGCGCAAAAAAGCGAGGAACTCTTCGGGAATCGCATAGAAATACGGCGTGTGGCAACGGTGACGCGCGAAAAAATCCTGAGCCAAGGCGTGCCAAGCCGCATCGTCATAAAGCGAGCGCAGGATCGGAAAATTACCCGACAAAAAATTTTCCACGTTGTTGTAAAACAGCTCCCGGTACATGCGCATGCGGCGCGGCTCGATGCCGGCAGGCACAGGATGAACGGTGGGCTCGCGAATATAGGCGGCGAAGGCGTATTGGATTTGCGCCAGGGAATTCATGCGTTTGCCTCCCGGCGTTTTTGCAAAGCGCGGATGCAGTCCACTTCGGCCAGCAGCTCGTCCAGCGGTGGAATATTGAAATCCCGCTCCAGCAGCGTGGGTTGTACGCCAAAGCATTGGTAGGTCCGATCCAGCAACTCCCACACCGGATGCACGATGGGCGCGCCGTGGGTATCGACGATAAAATCTTCCGCTTCCACGTAATGGCCGGCGATGTGCAGATAGGCGATGCGTTCGGCGGGAATGGCTTTGAGAAAAGCCTCGGCGTCGTAACCGTGGTTGATGCTGTTGACATAGATATTGTTGACGTCCAACAGCAGGTCGCAATCGGCTTCCGCCAGTACGGCCTTGAGAAAATCGATTTCGGCCATTTCCTGGCCCGGTGCGGCGTAGTAAGAAATGTTTTCCATGGCGATGCGCCGCTCCAGAACATCCTGCACCCGGCGGATGCGCGCGGCGGCGTGGTGCACGGCTGCTTCGGTAAAAGGCAACGGCATCAGGTCGTACAGATGGCCGTCGTCGCCGCAATAACTCAGGTGCTCGCTGTATAGCGCCATGCCGTGTTCGGCCATAAAGGCTTTGAGCGCGAGCAAAAAAGTTTCGTCCAATGGTGCCGGACCACCGACTGACAGACACAGACCGTGGCAGACAAAAGGAAACTGTTCGGTAAGGCTGCGAAACAGCTTGCCTGCCTTGCCGCCGATGTGCATCCAGTTTTCCGGGGCGATTTCGTAAAAGCCCACGTTGTCAGGTGGCGCGGCTTGCAGCGCTTCGATAAAAACGCGGCGCAGCCCCAAACCGGCGCTGCCATGAAAACTGCGGCAACCTTGCGCCCCATCTCCCTCTGGGACAAATCTGCCAGGAGCAGATTTGCACTTGCCCGCAGGGTGGCGGACAGGATCGTGCGCCATGATTGGATTGGGGTGAGGGGAATGATCATGGTGCGCGTGACGCTCAATGTCGGGGGCGGCGCGCGCGCCATGATCGTTGTGCAGTTTGTGGTCAAGCTTCATGGAGGTTTGCCTTCTCGTTTCATCGTTCCCACGCTCCGCGTGGGAATGCCGCCTGGGACGCTCCGCGTCCCGTACAATGGCCTTGGTTGGTTCTAATGACAAACCATCCAGCGACGCAGAGCGTCGCAGAATGCGTTCCCACGTAGAACGTGGGAACGATAAAACCTTCGTATTCTGGTGACGAAAGATCAGTGCTTCATGGGTTCAGCGGGCGCCGGAGCAGGCTGACCCGGCTTGGGCTGAGCAGCGCCGGCACCCGGCATGTTGGCGGCACACTTGCCTTCCATGCCTTTCATATTGTCCATGCCCTTCATGCCGCTCATATCCTTTTTGCCCTCACCTTCTTTCATCATGCTGCCCCCACACTTGCCTTCGCCGCAAGTCATCTCTTTCTGCTCAGCCACTTGCAGATAACCCGCAGACAGGTCTTGCAGCGCAAAAGGATTGTCCTGGGCGTTGACCGCACCGGCGGACAGGCTGGTGACTACTGCCGCGCCGGCCAGGGCCGCCAGGCTTTTTTTATCGAAAGTGTTGTTCATGGATGGTCTCCGTTGCTGGATGGCTAAAATCGTGTTTGTGCCGGCGCATCAGCCAGGCACGCGGGTAATATGCATTACCGCCCGCCCGCTGGCAAAGTTTTTCCTGGCGGAAGGCCGC
Organism: Methylococcaceae bacterium; assembly: GCA_004299145.1. GTDB lineage: Bacteria > Pseudomonadota > Gammaproteobacteria > Methylococcales > Methylococcaceae > Methylogaea. The sequence continues at coordinate 42,412 of SCQD01000184.1, forward strand.
GTTTGCGGACGTTCGCCGCCCCGGCAAACACTGGGAACACAAGCGCGGCGCGCGTTCGCCACCGAACTGCATTTTAATGGCGTCCGCGCGGCGCATGCGGATCAAACCCACTGAGGATGTGGTTGAAAGCGATGTTGCACCCAGCCGCCCGCCAATTTATAGTCAGCGGTTCTTAGAGCAAGCCGTGTTTTGACGCGGCTGAAGCATAAAGGAAGCGGTTATATGCGCTTCCATGAATAGATGCAGGACGGAACGAACGGTAAAAAAAGATATGATCCATCACTATGAAACCGCCATCGGCGATCTCGAAACACAAAATTATTTGCGGCGTTTTGCCCGCTTCGACGCTAAGCGCGGCTGGTATGTCCCCAGCTGGAACTGGCCGGCCTGTTTGTTTATGGGGGTTTGGGCCTTGTACCGGAAAATGTATAAAAACTTCTGGTACTTTGCCTGGATATTCGGTTTTTTTGCTTTTGCGGAAGAAGCCAGCGGGCTGGAAGACCTGTTTTTGCTGACCTGGGTGATTACCGCCATTTTTTACGGATTGGCGGGTGATTATTTTTACTACCGGCACATACGCCACGTGCTGCGCGAAGCGGAACCTTTAAGCGCCGTGGAGCGCATACCCTTTCTGGAAAAAAAAGGCGGCATCATCCCCTGGGTGCCCTGGGTATTCGGCTTTCTTGGAATAATCGGAGCCGCCATCGCGATCAGTATTCCCCTCTACGATTACTTCGAAAAAAGCCACCATCGCAGCGCCTTGTATCAACCAAAAAGTGGTGGCTTGCCATAATGTAAGCTATAGGGGAAACGAGC
>SCQD01000018.1 GCA_004299145.1 Methylococcaceae bacterium
ATGTCGGGTACGTCCCTCAGCACCCAAACATTCGACACGCTGGCCATCGGTGCCTCCGGGGTCAGCGTCAGCGCCGCCGGGCAAACCCTGAACAAGGTGGATTTGGCGGTGGGTATCTTCCGTAGCCAGGAGGCTACGCCACGGCAATACGTGGCGGTTAAAGGGACGGCTGCCGGGTCCAGCGCCTATGGCGATTTCCTGGGCGGGTTGGATTTCAAAGCCGGCGGCATCACCCTGGCGTTCAACAAAGCCGCCGCCGATGGCAGCTATGTCGATTTCACCACGCTGAGCGGCGGTGGTTATGACGTCGACACCGGCGACGGCAGCCTGCAACTCGATTTCGACCGGCAGATCAACGTGGCGCTCAGCGTGGGCCGTTCGACGCTGGCGCTGGGCGGTTACGCCTTCCTGGCCGGCGGCTTCTCTTATACCCAGAGCACGCTGACCGCCAAAGTGCACCAGGCCGGCGGCGGCAGCGCCGACGTCGATTTCAGCGTGCTGAGCATCGGCGTGGATCAGGGCGATCTGTTCGTCGGCCACGGGCCGTACTTTATCGACAGCAACGGCGATTTCCTGGTCAACGCCGACGATACCCCCGATGACGCGGCCAGCGGCCTGCTGCTGCACAACCTCAACCTGGGCCTGGTGATCCTGAAAGACGATCAGGGCCACCGCTACGTGGCGCTGAAAGCCACGGCGGGCAACCTGGAACTGATCGGCCTGCCGGGCTTGACGCTGGCCGCCGGCGACATCGAAGTCAGCCTCAACCGCGCCGCCGGCGATGGCAGCTATGTCGATTTCAGCACCCAGGGCGGCGGCGGCTTGAGCGTCGCAACCGGCGGCACGCCGCTGTTGCTGGACTATGCCGGCGTGACGATGCAGACCCGCATCGGCCGGGCCAGTCTGGGCATCGCCAATTACTTCACCCTGACCGGCGCGCTGGCTTTCGGCAAGGAAGCCGACCGTTCGGTGACGCTGGTGGACGGCGAAGGGGCCAGCCACGCCGGGCAGTCGTTGTCGCTGCTGACCCTGGCGGCGGAAAACCTGGACCTGTTCGCCGGCAACGGACCGTACTTTACCGACGGCGGCGACGCCGACAGCCTGCCGGACAGCGACGGCACGCCCAACCCCGACGCGGTCGGGCTGGTGATGAGCAACGTCGACCTGGCGCTGGCCCTGCTGCGCGATGCCGACAGCGGCCTGTCCTACCAAGCGCTGGCGGCGGAAGCCGGCGGCGTCGGTTTGCAAGGCTTAAGCATGCTGACGCTGGACGCCCAAGGCGTGTCCTTGAATTACAACCGCGCCGCGAGCGACGGCAGCTACGTGGACTTTGCCGATGCGCCGGTCGAGGTGGCTTTGGGCGCCGGCGGCACGCTGAGCCTGGACCGCGCCGCGCCGGTGAGCGAAGTCGCCATCGAGCAGGCCACGCTGGGCGTCGGTGGTTATTTGAGCGTGAGCGGCAGCCTGGCCTTCAGCAAGCAGAGCCGCGCGGTGACGGTGCGCGACGATTTAGGCAATCCGAGCTGGGTGACCATGAAAGTGCTGAGCATAGGCGCCGGCGGCGTGGAAGTCAGCGCCGGCGGCTTGCAGTTCGGCGGCGTCGACGTCGGCGTGGCGATACTGACCGATGCCAACGGTCAGCAATACACCGCCGCGCGCGCCATGGCTGAGGGCGCGGCCCTGGACATCGACCAGAGCTTCCTGGGCAACGGCGTAGCCCTGGACATCGGCGGCGCGGAAGTCCAGTACAACGAGCTGGCGGCGGACGATTCCTATATCGACTTCACCACCCGCAAGAACGACAACAACGATTTCGTGCCTGGGCCGGCGCTGAGCGTGGCGCTGGGCGCGGGCCGCAGCGTCGATTTGGACTACTCCGGCCAGGTGAAATCCGCCGCGCTGGGCCGCACCAGCCTGGTCGTCGGCGATTATCTGTACATCAGCGGCAGCCTCGGCGTCGCCGTCGAAAACAACAAAACCCTGTCGGTGCACAATGCCACCGGCAACCACGACGTCGTCGGCGATTTGATGACCATCAGCGTGGGCGGCGCCGACGTGTTCGCCGGCAGCGGTCCGTACTACACCGACAGCAACGGCGACAACGTGGTCGACGCCCAGGATGAACCCAATCCCGACGCGGCCGGTCTGGTGCTGGGCAGCGCCGACGTCGCCGTGCTGCTGTTCAAGACCGCAGCCGGCAAGTACACCGCCGTGCGCGCCACCGCAGGATCGGTGAGCCTGAACGGCGTTTCCGGCCTGACCCTGGCCGCCTCCGATGCCGAGGTCGGCTACAACCGCGCCCTGGCGGACGGCAGCTATTTGCATTTCGCCAGCCCGCTCGGCGTAACCGTGGACGGCAGCGCGCTGGCGTTCGACTTTACCGAAGTCGTGACCCAGGTGACGGCCGCCAACGCCGCGCTGGAACTGGCCGGCTTTGCGCAACTGGTGGGTGGTTTCAGCTTCAGCCGCAGAATCGGCGTCGAATACACGGTGACCGCCGCCAACGGTAATACCAGCAAAGTGCTGAGCGACGTGCTGACCCTGGGCTTTGAAAACGCCGGCGCATTCGCCGGCAGCGGCCCGTATTTCAGCGACGGCGCCGATGCCGACGCGCTGCCCGATGCGAGCGGCACGCCCAATGCCGACGCCGTCGGCCTGCAACTGAGCGGCGTCGACGCCGCGCTGGTGGTGATCAAGGCGCAGAGCGGCGGCGCACGCTATACCGCGCTGCAAGCCGAAGCCGGCTCGGTCGGCTTGGCGGGTCTGTCCGGCTTTACCCTCAGCGCCACGCAGGCGGCGCTGGAAATCAACCGCGCCGCGGCCAACGGCAGCGCCATCGACTTTACGGCGCCGGCCAACGCGCTGCACGCCACCCTGCCCAGCGGCAAAACCATAGGCTTTGCAACCAGCGCGCCGATTACGCGCGCCATGGCCGGCAACGCCTATCTGAACCTGTACGATTTCCTGGAAATCCGCGGCGGCATCACCCTGACCAAGCTGAACGCCGTGCCGGTGACGGTGGTGCAGTCCAACGACACAGACCGCGCCCAGCGCGAAGCCAGCCTGCTGGCGTTGACTTTGAGCAACGCCGCGGCCTTCGCCGGCCTGGGGCCGCGCTACGTCGACAGCAACCAGGACGGCGTCATCGACGGCAGCGACACGCCCAACGCCGACGCCAACGGCGTCAGCTTGCGCGACGTCAACCTGGGCCTGCTGGTGTTCAAAGTGCCGGACGCGCAGAACGCGCAAATTTCCCGCACTTACCGGGTGTTGAAAGGCACGGTGGGCGGCATCGACGTGAACGCGCTGGGCGGCATCAATTTCTCGGTGCCGACCATCACGCTGGACATGAACCGCAAAGCCGGCGATGGCAGCTATCTGGATTTCAGCGCCGCCACCGGCACGCCGTTCG
>SCQD01000185.1 GCA_004299145.1 Methylococcaceae bacterium
CTGATACCGCAGTTGCTCATGCGGAATTATCAAAGTATTTCCAGTCGGGCATGACGGCTTCAGTCGAGGTAGTCGATACGCGTACAGCTCAGCGCAACCTTACTACAGACTCCAGGCCAAACGCCAATACATCACAAGTTAATCTCAGGTTGAATATTCCACTGCTAAAATATTCAGGTGAAGTCTCTGCATCTGGTTATTTGAATTCAGCGCGCAAACAGCAGGAAGCCGCCATAGAGGATTATAAGTTTTTTCTTACCACGTTGGTAAGGGATACCGTTGCTGCCTACTGGGATTATCGCTTGGCGACCGAAAGCGCCCAGATAAGGGAAAAATCACGTGATCGTGTGATGAGAATAACCGATCAGGTCGATCTTTTTACCTCCTCCCCCAATCCGGCCAAGGAAAAACTACTCAAAGAACAGCTTGCTCAGGTTATTTATACCGCCACCGGCGCAAGGGCGAATAGGAGCCAAGCTTTAATCGCAGCTCAACAACAAGCGGAGCAAGCGCGGACCAATTTGGCGATGATGCTGGGCGTGCCACCCGAGCAATTTACTACGTTGTCGCAAGCCGGCGATGAAATACCTAAAGCCATAATTCCCAAGGAATTTGATGTAAAAAAATATCAAGCCAGCTGGCGCAAAACGGCCATGGAAAACAGGCTGGATTTACGCGCAGCCAATTTGCGGCAGGATGCCGTTAAGATCATGGTAAACAAAGCTGAGCGTGACCTTTATCCGCAAGTGGATTTGAATTTGTCGGCAGGTTATCAAGGGCTGAGTGAGGGCAATAAAATCGATAATATGTGGAATGCCCTCAATGATAATGTACCCGGACCTAACTGGTCGGCGGGACTTGAGTTTAGATATCCCATCGGCAACCAAGCCGCTGAAGGTACTTTGGACAGTTCGCGCGCACGTTTACAGCAGGCTGGATTGGCCGTTTATCAGACGATTCGTGGAATTCATGCGGGCGTGGATATTGATGCCGGTTATGTTGAACGTTATGTCAAGGCAATCAGTAAAGCGGAACAAGCCGTCGCCGAATATACCGAAGCACTGGCTGCCTGGAAACGCAAGCCGTTGACCGATCCATCGTCTATCCTTGGTATGTTGCAAACCGAGTCGCAACTGACCGAGTCTTACATCAATATGTTGGCGATACGCGCGGCCTACGCTCAAACTGTGGCTGATATACGCCAAAAAACCGGGCTGCTGGGAAGTACGGGCAATACGATTGAAGATTACTCCATTTCGTACAGTGACGTCACCATGCTGCCTGGGATAAACTGAAGCATGATTGATGCTGAGCGCGTTCTTTTCGATATATCAGCTATTCTTGGTTTTTCAAGTTCGGTAAACAATCGTATAGTAATCGTTCACGCCTCTCCACCTTTGTCCCCCTCTCCCACCGGGAGAGGGCTGGGGTGAGGGCATAAAAAAGCGGGGGCGAGAACGATTACATCGTATATGCTGGAATTCAGCGCTATAGATGCTCATGAAAATTTTAACAAACGGTTACGGTAAATTTAAATCTTGGGTAACTGATCGCCTCCAAGGTTTTCTGATTTTCTTGCTTATCGTCATAACCACCATCATCGTTTTGTGGCCGTTGATGGTGATAACGGTGCACTCAGGAGAGGCCGGCGTGCGTTATAGCCGATTTTTCGGCGGTACGATTACGGACTATGTTTATCCAGAGGGGATCTACCTGATTTGGCCGTTTGATAAAATATATATCTATGATGTGCGCTGGCAGACAGTTATGCACGAGTTCGGTTTCCTCACCAACAAAGGTTTGTTGGTGAGGCTGAAGTTGGCCATTCGTTACATGCCCGATTATGAGTTATTGGGCCTTTTGCAGAAGGAAGTGGGGCCTGATTATGTTAACAAAATTATTATTCCCCAGGCGGAATCCATTCTTCGGCGGCATATGGGCCAACACGATCCCGAAGATATTTACACGAATAAGGAGGGATTACTTTCCAATATCGTGAGCTTGGCGTTGGAAGAAATCGGCATGAAATTCGTGCGTGTCGACGATATTATCATCCGTAGCGTCGAATTACCGCCGGCTATCGTCGGTGCGATCGAAGAAAAACTGGTCTACGAACAGCGCAGCAAAGCTTATGACTTTCGTTTGAGCATTGAAAAGCGCGAAGCTGAACGTAAACGTATTGAGGCTGAGGGCATTAATAGCTTTCAAACGATTATCAAATCTACCTTGGATGACCGATTGTTAAAATGGCAAGGAGTACAGGCAACGCTTGAGCTGGCAAAATCCAATAACACCAAGGTGGTGGTCATCGGTGCCGGCACCAACGGTTTGCCGCTTATTCTCAATAGCGAAAAATGAAATCATCAGTCCTCATAGCGCTCGTCGCTTTTGTACTCGTTTCGTGTGACGCATCCGATAGAAAAGATGAGTTACTGCGTCAGCAATCCGCTGTATGCAAGGATTTGATAACTTTCTATCAGCACGAGCTTGAGAGTTGCGCCAATGACATGCAGAATCCCAGTTGTCGGGTGATAAACCAAAAGCGGGATTTCTGTCAGGCGGCCTATGGCGATAAATACTTGACCGCCAATACGGATATTTTGGTTGCTCTGGCTTATGAGCAATCGTATTTCGCGGGCTTGCCTGAAATGCACCACATGATAGACGGCATCTATTTTGCCCGCGATGTGATCAATGCCACCGGTGGTATATCGGGAAGGCAAATTCGCCTGGAGGAGTTTGTACAAAAGGAACCTCTGCCTTACTTAAAATATTTCGATATTTTTCATGAAAGCTTCTCAGAGCAAATTTCCGAAAATGTCGACAGTATTGCTGTTATCGGACATTACGCTTCTATCCAAGCGGCTAAAGCGGTGATTACCTATGAGCATCAGGGCATGGTGTACATTGCGCCATGGAGCGGGCATAGCGGCTTGACGCGGCATGGATTTCTTAACGTATTCAGCACTATGCCCAATAATGAGTTTCAGGTTAAAAGCACTGTGGAACATCTCGTGCGGCATAATTTGAACAGGATTGCAATTTTTTACGATATCAGCAATTCAGGGTATCAGGAGTTGGAGTTTAATCTAGTAAATGAGGGGATAAAAGCGGGTTTGCGTTTCGTGTTGACAAAATCATTCAGGCCCGGTCAAACCGGTTACCGAGATGTCGTGGTAAACCTTTTAGGTAAAGACGTCGATGCTGTTGTTATTTACGGTAATCCGGACGAAGCGATGCTTCTGGTAAAATCCTTGTTCGAATTTGGTATCAGAAAACCCCTTATCAGTAGTAAAAACATGGCCGAGGCGGCAAAGTATTTATCCAAAGCTTTGGGGGAAAGTGATATTAACTTGGTTTTCCCCGGGTTGGAGTGGTCCCGTCAAGGGGGCGGGCCATCGACGCAACAACTCAGGGAGTACAAAAGTATGCGCGGCACTGAACTGCACCATTTTAAGAATGTCTATGGGTATGAACCCGATTTTCTGGCGGCGCGCGGCTTTGATAATCTGATGTTGCTGGTATCGGCTATCGAAACGAAAAAATCTACTGTGCCGAGTGTGATTGCCGCAACTTTGCGTTATATGCTCGAACCCTGGCAGGGGGAAACGGGCGAATACAAATTCGATATGAATGGAAAGCTGATCAGTCAACAATATAAGATGCAAAGTGCCGTCAGTGAATCCAAATAATCATCTCAAAAATGGCTGCGCGTTTTTCAAACTATAGCGAGTTTTTATGCATATTATTCTTATTGCAATCTATATTTTCGCTGCCTTGCTGATCGCTTTGGTTGGACGTAATCGGAAAATGGGGGCGTGGGGGTATTTTTTTGCGTCTTTGCTGTTGACGCCCGTGATAGGTTTGCTGCTCGTGCTGGCGTCTGACAGTCGGGCAAAAGAAGAGTAATAACGTCTACATCCCGGACAGCAATAGTCTTGTGATAAAAAGTATGGAACCATTGATCATGTGAGTAGGCCGGGATAAACCGTCACCTTGCACGATCAATGGTTCCCAATGGATATTGCAGGCCAGAGGCAGGATTTATTTCGCGGGCGCAGGTGCTTCTTTCGGGGATTCTTTCTTGAGATCGGTTACAACCTGCTTGCCTTCTGCGAGCAGGCTGTTGAAATGTTCGCGAACAGAATCCGGGTCAAAATCCAGGAAAGTACCACCGGATGCGAAGTGCTGGGTGAAAACTTTACCGATAGCGTAAGTGGCTGCGCCGGACAATAGCGATAAGCTGATGATGCCGGCCGCAGTGCCGCCCATGGGAATGGTTTTGGCGGCGCTTGCCGCAGTCATTGCCGCACCCGTGGGAACGCCGCTGCCGACCAATGCAGCCAGTATGGATTTGCCGACATCTTTCTTGAATGGCACATCCCAAAGTTTAGCCAGACTGTGCAACATTTTCAGTTGAATGCCCGTAATAACGACCAAGTCAACGAGAGGGAACGGAACCAACGAGACCGCCATATTGGCGATGACATAGTTTTTAATGATTGCATTGCCTTTCTGGGTACGTTTTTGTAAGTCAGCGTGAGTTTCAGTGTTCATAATAAACCTTTAAGATAAATACAAATATCGATGCGATTTGTGCAATTCAGACATAATAATGTGATGATCAGTGTAATGCCTCCTTTTTCTTATGATAAAAGTAAACAGTATATAATTTGTCGGGCGCTACGAGCAATGTGCGGGGTCGAATGTTGTCAGACGGCCATTATCAACCTTAATGACTCGATCAGCCACAGAAAAAAAGCGGTCATCATGGGTCACTGCAATGATGGTTTTGCCTTTGTTTTTTAAGTCCGGCAAAAGTTGTTCATAAAAATAGTGACGAAACTCAGGGTCCTGATCCGCCGCCCATTCGTCAAAAATATAAATAGGTTTGTCTTCCAGCGTGGCGGCGATATAGGCCAGCCGTTTACGTTGGCCGGTCGATAGATTGGCGTTGCTGAACTTCCCATCCACGTAGCGCGTTTTGTCTTGAAGTCGCATGGTTTTAATAAATTGGTTGACTCTGTGTGGATCAACCTCTTTAAGGCCATAAAGCCGGTCGAACAAATGGAAATCGGAAAAAATTATAGCAAATAACTCACGGTAAGATTGTATGGCCGAGCGCTCCAGGCTGATGTGATCGACGTGCAAGTGTCCTTTGCTGGGGCTATAAAGAGCGATCAAAAGTTTGAGCAAGGTGGATTTGCCGCTGCCATTTCCGCCCACAATAAATACCAGTTCGCCGCGCTTGATCGTCAGGTCGACCGGGCCGACGGAAAATAACTTATCACCATCACTATTTTTATAATCAAAACATACGCCTTCCAGGCCGATGCTCTCAAAGTATATGGGGGAGGCGATTTCTTTGCCGGAGTGGTAACCGCTGGCGCGAACCGCATCAATTTCTTCTTCCAAAAGATAGACGTTTGCAACAGCGACGTTGGCGCGAGTAAACATGGGCATTGCGCCGACCACCATTTCCAGGGGGTTGGATAAAAACAGGATGGCGATCGTGATTTTTACCACATCATCAATCAATGTTATGCTCAAAATGGGTAATGCGAAAATGGTTACCGCAATCAGGATATAAAATGAAGTTTGCGCAAACATGGAGCTACCGACCAAACGTTTGCCGGCCTCGACTTTGGCGTCTTGGGTAGATATTGAAATGGTTTCGATGTGTTCGAAAAGATCCTGGCTTTTGTTGCTGTTGATCTTGATTTCTTTAAAACCGTCCAAGGTGTGATTAAGGCTGTCGAAAAACTCGCCTTCTTTCTGAATGGAGAGATTTATATGTTTGGCAATAATTTTATAGTTAATTAAATAGATGGCTACGGCAGATCCTAGAAACGTTATTGTAATCAGAAAGCCGGGTAGAGAAATCCAGGCAATGTATAACAGGCAGGAAAGCAAGACGATGGTTGCTTGCGCAGCGCTGATCAAAGTGACGGCGGATTGGGAAATGACGTTGGCGTCGTGCGTGAGGCGGGTGAATATCTCGGAACGGCCACTGTTTTCGACAAAGATGAGATCGGTTTGACGAAGTTTGTCGACAATCCGCATGCGCATGCGCCGGATGGCTTCCTCAACCGCTATCGTGGTGCGTACCAGCGAAATTTTCCTGGCTACCACGTAAAGCACCAGGCAGGATATGAACAGAAAGAACAGGCGTACCTGGTCTTCGGGGTGGTAGAGTAAAGCGGCGGCCGAGTTGATAATGCCCAATACCATGCCATTGGCAATGCCGGAAATTACCGCAGGCAATATAGTACTTAACTTGGGTGCCTCAACTTCGTGCATGAAAAAATCAAGTAATTTCATCGTATTTGTCTCTATGATCGTTAGCGCAACAGTATATCCATGCTCAGCCGATTCGCATCCGCAATATTCGTTCCACTTCGTTGTCTGTGAGCACGACAGGATTCGTTTTCATGCTGGAGCCACGACAGTTGGCGATGATGCGCGGCAAATCCTCCTCGCTGATGCCCAGCGCGCGGAGCATGGGTAATTGCATGGTTCGGGTCCATTCCATGAGCACATCGACGAGCGATGCCCGCGCGGCGGCATCGTCGATATGGCGATCGCGGCTAAACAGCCTGCCGACATCGGCATACTTGGCGAGTGCCGGGTTGCCGGGATCGCGCGCCTGCATGACTTCGATGTTCACCCGTGTCGCGGCGGCAACCAGCGTACCACACACCACGCCATGGGGAATGGGAAACAGCGAACCCAACGGTTGCGCCAAGCCATGGACCGAGCCCAAGCCAGCTTGTGCCAGACAGATGCCTGACAGCAGCGATGCATATGCCATTTGGGTGCGGGCTGCGGCGGCGTTCTCGCCGGTTGCGTACCAGGTGGGCAAGCCGTCACACACCGCCTTCATGCCGGCCAGCGCCAAGGCGTCGGTCAGCGGGTTGGCGCGCAGGGAAACATAGGCTTCCAGCAACTGCGTGTATGCATCCATGCCGTCGGCGGCAATCAGTTCCGCCGGGCAACCGGCCAGCAGGTCAGGGTCCACGATGGCGTATTGCGCCATCAGTTGATCGTCACGGAATGACTTTTTGAATCCATCCGCCCCCGAGCGCGAGAGTACGGCATTTTTGGTGGCTTCCGAGCCGGTGCCCGCCGTGGTGGGCACGGCGATGAACGGCGTGGCCGGGCCGCGATAAGGTAACTCCGGGCCGACGCCTTCGAGGTGATCCATGACCGAATTGCCCGGAACCAGCAGACCGGCGCAGGCTTTGGCGGCATCCAGCACGCTGCCGCCGCCGATGCCGATGACCGCGTTGATACCGGTTCCGCGCCACTCGGCCACGATTGCATCGACCAGTTCCGGCGAGGGCTCGCCGCGTACCTGTACGACGTCCCAATGGCAACCCAATGCGCGCCACTGAGTAAACAGCGTTTCCGCGTGAGGCGATGCGAGAAACGAACGGGCGCCGGTGACGAGCAGCAAGCGCTGACCGTAGCGGGCAGCGATGCCGGGCAGCTTGGCGAAACTGCCCGATCCGAATTCGATGCGCGGCAGTTTGCCGATGGAAAAAGGCTGGATCATGTCGGGTTCTCAAAAAGTGTCATTATTCACCACGAGCAATGCGAAGGACACTCAGTTTGTTGATGCTCCTGGCTTTGCAACCTGATTTATTGACAAGCTATCCTCTTGCCATAGCTCCGCCTCTGTGTGCGGAGGGGGTGAAGAGAAAGAGGAATCGGCAAGGCTGTCTGAATTACCACCAATTGGCCGCCAGTATAGGCGCTAAAGTATCTTGATAATCCTGCGGTAAGATCGTCTCTGTCGGCAGGGCAAAATCCGCCATGGCCAATACCAGGTTTTCCACTTGGCTGTCCAGTAGTGTTTTCCCGTCCTGGGTTTGGAATTGTTCTATGTGGTAAATGGTGCCGAGATACCAGTTTTCGATCACAATAGAATCGGGTTCCCCGATGACAGTCACTTCCAGGTGATCTCCCGTGTGCCTGAACCAGAGTTGATCGAAAGCTATGGGGGGATTCGAGGAGGTTGCTGCGCCGAATACCAATTTGTCAGCGGCGGCATTGCCGTAGGAATGGTCATTGATCGTGTCCTGACCATCCCCCCGGCTGAATAAATAGGTGTCGCCGTTGCTGCTGCTTTGGACGCGGTCGTTGCCCTTCCCACCCGCGAAAATGTTGCTGTAGCCGGCGCCGTAATAATCAGTTTTGATCAAATCATGACCCGAGCCGCCTTCAATCGTATTGTTGGCGATATAACTAAAGGTGATGATGTCATCCCCATCCCCACCGCTCAGTGTGTTGGCGCCGCCGCCTTGATCGGTAATGATGTCGTCACCGGTGCCGCCGTCGATGATGTCACTTCCGTTGCTGTCCGTGATAATGTCATTGCCATCGCCTCCGGTTATCGTGTCTGCGGTGATAAAACCTTTTATTGTGTCGTTGCCGGTGGTTCCAATCGATAATTTGTCTTTAACCGAATACATATTCCAAACCATGCCGTCGGCGAACTGGATATTATCCACGAGATAATTGGAATTACCCCAGTTGGAAAAATACCATGATACTTTCAGTAGATCGTCGCTGCCATTTATTTGAATCAACAGGTCGTCATTGGAGCGGGCCAGGCTGATATCGCCGGGGGCAAGGTCGCCAACCAGTTGAATCGTGTCGGAACTCACGCCGGGAACATCGCTTTCGGAGTTATTAATGGTGTCTTGTCCTGCATCGCGACCAAACAGATAGACATCCGCGCCATTATCTCCGTTGAGGCTGTCGTTGCCCGCCCCCCCTTCCAGCGTATCGCCCTCATTACCACCATACAAGGTGTCGTTGTCTGCGCCGCCATACAGCAAATCCGTACCGTTTTCGCCGTAGAGAGCATCACTGCCTGCATCGCCTTCCAGGGTATCCGCGCCGTCGCGGCCATACAGGCGGTCGTTGCCGGCGCCGCCGCCGATGCTGTCTGCCGCGGCAAAGCCCACCAAAGCATCGGCGCCATCGGTTGGGGAGAGTAATCTGGCTTTGACAGCCGCCATATCCCAAACCACGCCATCGGCAAACTGGATGGTTTCCAACGCATAGTTGACAGTCGTATCCATGGAAAAATAATTTGCAACAACCAATTGATCGTTTGTGCCGTAAATCTGGATTTTCAAATCATTATTGCTATGGCTCAAAGTCAGGTCGCCGGCAGTGATGCCTGCGTTTAACCAGATGCTGTCGGCATTGCTGCCCAGCGCATCGGTGTCGTTGTTGTAAATCGTATCCATGCCGGAACCACGGCCAAACCGGTAAACATCGGCGCCGTTACCACCAAACAATCCATCCATACCCGTGCCGCCAGCCAGGGTATCGTTGCCGTTTTCGCCATATAGCTGATTATTGCCGCTCTGTTCTTGCAGCGTATCCGCTCCATTCCCCCCCCAAAGCTGATCATGCTGCTTGCCGCCCAACAGGCTGTCGTCACCGTCTTCCCCATACAGCGAGTCATAACCGTCGCCGCCATCCACCCAGTCATCGCCCACTCCCGACTTGATGGTATCGTTGCCGGCAAGGCCCGAAATGCTGTCGCTACTCAAGTACCCCATCAGCGCATCGTCTTCGTCACCACCAGTCAGTACCTGGATTTTAACCGCCGCCACATCCCAGGCCGTGCCGTCGGCAAAGCGAATTTGTTCTACCCGAAAACCACTGGCGGCTTCGTTCACAAAATAGTTGCTGATACACAAACTGTCAGTCGTGCCATTGATACGTAGCCACAGATCATTGCCACTCCGGCTGAGTGCCACATTGGCCGCTGAGGTTCCGTCACCCAGTTGGATGGAATCGAGTTTGCCGGCCGTATTGTCGACATTGTTGATGATGTCTTTGCCGGCGCCCAAGCCGAACAGGTAGATGTCGTTACCGATTCCGCCATCCAGCGTATCGTTGCCTGAGCCGGCATCCAATACGTCATCGCCGGTGCCGCCGATCAGACTATCATTGCCAGCCGCGCCGGCCAGCGTATCGGCGCCGGCATAGCCAATCAGCGTGTCGTTTTCGTTGCCGCCCTCCAGCAGCTTGGCCTTAATCGCGGCTATATCCCACAGACCGCCATCGGCAAACTGGATTCGTTCAACCTGATAACCGCCGCCGGCTTCAATGAATAAATAGTTCGCTACCCGTAAGCCGTCTGCCGTGCCTTTGATGGCGAGCAACAAGTCGTTGTTGTCGCGCCCAAGCTGTACGTCGGCCATGGCAATGCCAGTACCCAGTTGAATCTTGTCGAGTTTGCCAATGGCATTATCCAGGCTGTTGAGGGTATCCTGGCCGGAACCTCTGCCAAACAAATAGGTATCGTTGCCCGGGCCGCCATCCAGCGTATCGCTGTGCGCACCGCCATCCAGCAGGTCGTCACCGACATCGCCGTATAAGCTGTCGCTACCCTCCTGGCCTTGCAGATTGTCTATGCCGTTACCACCGGAAAGCGTGTCGCTCTGCGTTCCGCCCTGCAGATTGTCGCTACCGTCTTCGCCGTATAACCGGTCATTGCCGGCGGTACCATACAGCGTGTCATCACCGGCACGGGCATATAGCGTATCGTCGCCGGATAAGCCGCTGATGGTGTCGGCGCCGGCATAACCGGTTAAATTGTCATTTTCGCCAGTGCCCAGCAGCGCCAATGCCTTTACCGCCGCCACGTTCCAACTGCTGCCGTCGGCAAACTTGACCAGTTCAATCTGATAGCCACCCGCGCCGTCATTCACAAAATAGTTGTTGACGCGGATGCTGTCGCCAGTGCTTGTGATGGTCAGCACCAGCGCGTCGGCATTGCGTCCAGGCAATATGTCAGCCGCCGTGATTCCCGCTCCCAGTAGGATGGTATCTTTTTTGCCGACGGTGGTGTCGAAGCTGTTGATGACATCTTTGCCCGAGCCTTTGCCAAAGAGGTAAATATCGTTGCCGATGCCGCCATCCAGGGTGTCGTTGCCCGCCGCGCCGTCCACCGTGTCGTTACCGCCGTAGCCATAGGCCAGGTCGTTGCCGGCTCCACCGGTCAGCTTTTCACTTTTTTTAGTGCCGGATAATGTCTTACTTGCCGTACTGGTTGCCGTGGTCAATTTGCCCTTGGCTGTGACGTAGTTCCAAACTGTGCCATCGGCAAATTGAATGAACTCCAGACCATAAGCCGATGTGCCATCCAGGTAAAAATAATTCCGGACCAGCAGCGCATCGTCGGTGCTTTTGAGTTGGAGGTTCAGATCATCCCCGACACGGGTGAGCGTGACATCGGCGGCGGCAATGCCTGCGCCCAGTTTGATCGCGTCAACATAACCACCCAGGGCATCGCCGTCGTAATTATTGATCGCGTCCCGCCCGGCCCCCCTGCCGAACAGATAAACATCGGCGCCACTGTCGCCGCCCAATAAATCGCTGCCGGCGCCGCCATCCAACGTATCGCTGTCATTGCCGCCATAAAGCGCATCACTGCCGACTGCGCCGGTGAGCAAGTCCGCTCCATTTTCGCCATACAGCGTATCGGCTCCGCTGCCGCCGTCGAGCACATCCATGCCGTCCCGACCATATACGCCATCGTTGCCGTCGTAAGCGGCGACCGTATCGGCGGAAGCAAAGCCGATCAGCACATCGTTACCCAGCGTGGCGGTCAATGCTTGTGTTTTAACGGTGGGAAAATCCCAACGCGTGCCATCGGCAAATTGAATTGCCTCCAGGCCGGAATTGGATGCGCCATCCTGATAGAAGTAGTTTTGTACTCGCAACAGATCCAGCGTGCCATCAATACCGAGTAATAAATCATCGCCAATTCGGCTGACGAGCATGTCGCCAACGGCAAGGTCCGCACCCAGTTGCAGGGTATCGGCGTTGCTGCCATAAACATCGTTATCGGCATTGTCGAGCGTGTCTTGGTGCGAACCCCGGCCAAACCAGTACACATCGGCGCCATCGCCGCCACGGAGTGTGTCATTACCCGCGCCGCTGTCCAGCGTGTCATTGCCATTGTCGCCATATAGCGCATCTTTCCCCGCACCACCCATCAGTACGTCAGCCCCATCGGCGCCATACAGCATATCGCCGCCGTCGCCGCCGTTCAGCGTATCGGCGCCGGCGTAACCGGTCAGCGTATTGCTGCCGCTATCGCCAATCAGTGCCCGAGCATCGATGGTTGCGGTATCCCATAACGTGCCGTCAGCAAATTGGATAGTTTCCAGGGAATGATTGGATGCGCCATTGGCGGGAAAATAAGACTGTACCCGTAACGAGTCGTCACTGCCCGTGATTTTCAGCAACAGATCGTTGCCGCTACGGCCCAGCGTAACGTCATGGATGGCAATGCCCGTGCCCAGATGAATACTGTCGGCTTTACCGTCAACGATGACGCTGCCGGAGTTGTAGATGGTGTCCTGGCCCGAACCCCGGTCAAACAGATATATGTCGGCGCCGTAGCCGGCATACAGAGTGTCATTGCCGGTTCCGCCATCCAGCAGGTCGTTGTCGTTACCCCCGGATAATATGTCTTTGCCGGTGCCGCCCATCAGCGTGTCGGCGCCGTTTTCACCGTGGAGATAATCGGCCCCGGCGTCGCCGTTGATTTGGTCGGCGCCTTCGCCGCCAAAAAGTGTGTCGCCACCGTTACCACCCAGCAGAATATCCGCGGTGGCATATCCTTTAAAGTAATCGTAATCATCGCCGCCGACCAGCATCTTCGCCTTAACCGCAGCAATATTCCATACCGTTCCGTCGGTAAACTGAATGGTTTCCACGGCATAGACAGTCGTGGCCTCCAGTTCAAAATAACGCGGCACCCACAGGGTGGCGTCGCTTCCGCTGATTTGCAGCAACAAATCGTTAACGGACCGACTGATGGTGACATCCGCAGGAACGATGCCATCCTCCAATTGAATGGCATCGGCATTGCGGCCCGGTAAGTCCCAGTCGAAATTATCAATCGTGTCGTGGCCTGAACCGCGACCAAACCGGTATACATCCGCGCCATGGCTGCCATAAAGGCTGTCGTTGCCGCTGCCGCCATCCAGCGTGTCGCGGTCGTTACCCCCATCCAGCGTGTCATTGCCAGCTCCGCCCAGCAGTACGTCGGCTCCCTTCTCGCCCTTAAGCGTATCGTTGCCGGTTTCGCCATCGAGTACGTCGGCGTCATCGCCCCCATAAAGCACGTCGTTGCCGGTGCCGCCGAAGAGCGAGTCCGCCGTGGCATAACCTGTCAATGTATCGTTGCCGCTGCCGCCGATCAGTACTTTGGCTTTAACAGTGGCGTTGTCCCAAACCGTGCCGTCGGCAAATTGAATGGCGGTCAATGCGTTGTTGGAAGCTGTGTACGAGGCGAAATACCCATTCAACCAAAGCATATCGCTACTGTTGTTAATTCCCAGCAGTAAATCACCATTGACACGGCTGAGCGTGACATCACCAGGGGCAATATTCGTCCCTAATTGAATGCCGTCGGTATTGCCATTCAGCGCATTGCTGCTGTAATCCGTTATAGTGTCCTGGCCGTGGCCGCGATTAAACAGGAAGATATCGGCGCCCATATCGCCACTGAGCGTATCGTTGCCGGGACCGCCATCCAGCGTGTCGGCGGAAGCATATCCGCTTAATATATCGTTGCCGCTGCCGCCGATCAGTACTTTGGCCTTAACGGTGGCGATATCCCACAGGGCGCCATCGACAAATTGAATGGTTTCGAGCGCGCTGTTTGTGACGTTGTTAACGTAAAAATAGCCGCTCAGTATCAGCCTGTCGGTACTGCCATTGATGTCAAGCAGTAAAACGCTACCCTCGCGGCGCAACGTGACATCATCGGGCGCAATATCCGCGCCCAATTGAACAATATCGGCGTTGCTGCCCGGGGCGTCACTGTCGGCATTATCGATCACATCCCGTCCCGAACCGCGATAGAACAAGTACACGTCAGCGCCATTGCCGCCGCTAAGCCAATCGTTACCTGCATCGCCGTTCAGTACGTCATTGCCATCCAGTCCATACAGACTGTCTGTGCCGGTGCCGCCATTTAAAACGTCATCGTCGTCATTGCCATACAGCACGTCAGATCCATCGCCACCCGAAAGTATGTCCGCCATGGCATTACCTGCCAGCGTATCGTTGCCGGCCGCGCCGATCAAAACATCTTCGCCGCCGCCGCCGGCCAAGTTTTCCGAAGCGGGTGTTCCCAGCACAAACCAATCCTCGTTGCCGTATGCAGAAAAAGCCGCTTGATTGCCGGTAAGCAACCAGACATGGCTGCCGGTAAAATCCAGCGCCAGACTGTAAAGGGAAGAGTAGGGGGATTCCGCCAGCGCGGCTTTCATGGTTTCTGGAGCAAGATCCACCCCATCGCTGGTCAGTCTGGCCAGTACTAGGGCGCCAAAATTGGCGTCCTCCGGATGGGTAATGGCTGCGAGGCGTTCCTGCAAGTGGGTTTGTAAACGAGCGGCATCCAATGCCACGAAACGATCCTGTCCCAGAGAATAGTAAGCGCCAGGCAACCAATCGTCGGCTTCCGCCTGCATGACAAAACTGATGGCCGCGCGTTTGGCAAAGGCCTGGTACTGGTTTTC
>SCQD01000186.1 GCA_004299145.1 Methylococcaceae bacterium
TGCGCTGGCTTGCCGACCCTTCGGCAGGCTCGGGGCGAACGGGCTTATTCAGCGTTTTCTCATGGCCTGATTTCCACCGTGCCGTTGGCGCGTGCGATCCCGCCGATC
This sequence comes from Methylococcaceae bacterium, assembly GCA_004299145.1. Lineage (GTDB taxonomy): Bacteria > Pseudomonadota > Gammaproteobacteria > Methylococcales > Methylococcaceae > Methylogaea. The sequence continues at coordinate 109 of SCQD01000186.1, forward strand.
ACGCGGCCCGAGCCGACGCGAACCTGCACGGCTTGCCCCTCGCCCGCATTGTTCAGGGCGACTCCCTCGCTGCGGACGCTGAAGCCGCTTCCCTGTACGCTGAGCTGTACGACCTGCCCCTGCGTCACGCTGTAGGGCGGGCGCAGCATGTCCTCGCGCAACACCTGGCCGGCGGCGACGTTGTAGCGCAGCACTTTTCCGAGCACTTGCCCGGGGGCGGTGAATCCGCCTGTCCGGGAAATTTCCGTCGTCTGGCTGGCGAGATCTTCTTCGCGCAGAACATGCCCCGGCGGCAGTTGGCGCGCAGTGGTCAGCAAGCTCAGGCTGACCTTGATTTGCACCGGCACAAAAATGCTCCAACCGTTTTTTTCCGCACAACGCACGCCTATCGAGGTCCTGCCGATGAGCTGGCTGCCGGCGGGCAGGAACGCTTCGAGCCTGGCGCATTCGGGCAACGCGATGCGCGGGTCTATTTCCTCTAGCCGGTAGGTGGTCTTGCCGGGCAAATCCGCGGTCTGTTGCCGCACAAAGGCGGCGGCGGCATTTCTTATTTGCGCGTGATCCTGTGCGGCCGGCGCCACCGTGCATGCCAGCAGCAGGCAGACGAATGCAAGTATTTTTTTCATCGGGTGCATGAGCCGCATTGTGCGTGCTGCGACCGGTTTATGGAAGAGCCGGGTAAGCCGGAAATGAAGCAGGAATTTGCCGCTTATTAACAGATAACAAAGGCGCATGGAGATTTAGTATGGCATCCATGTAAGTGGCGGAAGATGGACTGGAGGACGGGATGGTCAACAAATTGGACGATGTGTTGCGCTTTCAGCAAACCGCGCTGAGCCTGCGCGCGGCGCGCCAGGAGCTGCTGGCTTCCAACATCGCAAATGCGGATACGCCGAACTACAAGGCGAGGGATATCAATTTTGCCAGCGCGTTGCAGAACGCCCTGGCGGGAACATCCGCCGGGTTGCCGGTCGCGCAGACCTCGCCGATGCACCTGGACGGAAATGCGGGGGGAACGGTTCTGGGCGCGCCGGTGATGTACCGCAAGCCGGTTCAGCCGAGCGCGGACGGCAATACGGTGGATATGGACGTCGAGCGCGCGCAATTTGCCGACAACGCGTTGCGCTATGAGGCCAGCGTCAGGTTTGTCAGCGAGCAGATGAGGGCGATGTTGACCGCGATACAGGGTTGATCCGCAGCTTATGTAAAGTTTGGGAGGATGAGCATGTCTCTATTCAATATGTTTAACGTGGCGGGCTCGGGGATGGCGGCGCAGTCGCAACGCCTGAACGTGGTTGCCAGCAACCTGGCGAACGCCGACAGCACCACCGGCGCCAACGGCCAGCCGTACCGCGCCAAACAAGTGGTTTTCAGCGCGACCCCGGTGGATGGCAGCAGCGCGCAGGGCGTGAAAGTGACGGCGGTGGTCGAGGATAATTCGCCGATGAAAATGGTCTATGACCCCAAGCATCCGATGGCCGACGGGCAAGGCTATGTCGCAATGCCCAACGTGAACGTGGTGGATGAGATGGTGAACATGATTTCCGCATCGCGCGCCTACCAGAACAATGTGGACGTGATGAACACCTCGAAAACACTGTTGCTCAAAACGCTGGCCATCGGCCAGTAATGAAAGGGGATTGTTATGGTTAACGCCACGCAAAGCACGGACACCGCAGCACTGTTTGCTTCGTTGAACGCAAGCTCCAGTTCCGCCGCAAAAAATTCGATGGTGGCCGACACGCAGGACCGCTTCCTGAAGCTGCTGGTCACCCAGATGAAAAATCAGGATCCGCTCAATCCGATGGACAACGCGCAGGTGACTTCCCAGATGGCGCAGCTCAGCACGGTGACCGGCATCGATAATCTGAACGCCACCCTGAAAGCCTTGAGCGACAGCATGGCGGGCAGCCAATCGCTACAGGCGGCCAGCAGCATGATCGGCCACGGCGTGCTGGTGCCGGGCAAGGGGATAGATTTGAGCGAGGGCAAAGGCTACGGCGGCATCGACCTGGCGCAATCGGTGGACAAAATCGACATCGCGATTTATGACCAGGCCGGCGCGCTGGTGCGCAACATGCAGTTGGGCGCGCAGCCCGTCGGGCTGGTCAATTGGCAGTGGGATGGCCGGAACGATTCCGGCGCCAGTGTGGCGGACGGCAGCTACAGCTTCACCCTCAATGCCGTTCAGGCCGGCAAGAAAGCGGATGCGGCGGCATTGCAGTTCGGTATGGTGAACAGTGTGACGCAGGACAAGCAAGGGGTCGCGTTGAGCGTCGGGCAATTGGAGGGCGTCACGCTGTCGCAAATCAGGCAGATTTTTTAACGCGGCAGAATAATTTGCGGGGTGCGCTGTGCGCGCTCTACCAAAGTTAATTACCAGGAGAACATCATGAGCTTTCAGCAGGGATTGAGCGGTTTGAATGCGTCGGCCAAGCAACTGGATGCGATCGGCAATAACGTGGCGAATTCCAGCACGGTCGGTTTCAAGCAATCGCAGGCGCAATTCGCCGATCTGTATGCGGCTTCCCTCGCCGGCAGCGGGTCGGTGCAGGTGGGTACGGGCGTCAAGCTGGCGGCTATTTCGCAGCAGTTCACCCAGGGGAATATCACCAGCACCAACAATGCCATGGATACGGCCATCAGCGGGCAGGGGTTCTACCAGAT
>SCQD01000187.1 GCA_004299145.1 Methylococcaceae bacterium
TAGCGCGCCAGGGCCGGATCGGTTTCTTCGAGCTTGGCGCGCAACGCCTGGATTTTATGTTCGAGTTTGTCCATGTCGGGGACTTGCAGGTAAATCCGCATCTCGCTTTGCTTGTACGGCGCCACCGCGCCGAAATGCAGCGATTTGGCGGCTATAGCGCAGCCTTCGGCCTGCTGTATCGTCACCGCGTCGGAGACGATATCGCAATTGAATGCCTGTTCGATGGTGACTTGGCTACCGACGATGGTGCATCTTTCCGCGCGCTTGATGATGATGCCGCCCTGCTGGGTTTTCAGCGTGGCGCCCGAGGCAAAGCCTTCCACGATGATGTCGCCGTTTTGGTTGGTGGCGGAACCGCCGATCAGGTTTTTTTTCAGCAAAACCCTGCCGCCCTTGGATGCCACAGTCCCGAAAACATCGGCGTGGATGGTGATGTGATTGCCCTCCACCACCCGTTTTTCCTGGATTTCGCCGTGTTCTTCGTATTCATCGCCGGTCAGGTAAAGATCGCCGGTGGTGCGCGCGCTGACCCCGGCGCGGCTGACGATTTTTTCGGTGATGGATATCTGGTTGCTCTGGGTGTCGAAATTGAGAAAGCCGTCCTGCGCGGAAACGACGAATTCGCCATCGGGGGTGATGTCGACCCGGGTGCCGGGACCGGCCAGGGTCAGCAGGTTGAAGTCCGCCGGCAAGGGCGGCTCGATGGGGTTGCCGGAAATGTCGAAGCCCGTGATGCCCATGACCGGGGGGATTTTTTTCAGCAGGCGGATGTTTTTTTTGATCTGTGGAAAGTGGTTTTTGAACTGGCGCAAGTCCAGCTTGCCGTTCGGCAGTTCCTTGGGCGAATCGTCCCGGTGGATTTCCTTGGCCAGTTCCTGAATGCCGGCGGACTTGCCCAGCACGGCGTCACGGCGCCGGGCGACGACCATGCGCCCGCTTTTGCCGGTTTCGATCGCCGCGCGCACCGGTTCCTCGGCAATACCGAAGTGTACGCCCTTGCCCCACATGTCGGCGACAAACTCATCGAACAACAGTTTTTCTTTCAGCATGCCCTCGGTGTTGACGCCATCGGTGCCTTTGTCGCTGACGACGGGTTCGAAAAAATATTCCGCTTGGCCGTTGCCGATTTTTACCGACTTATATAGCGCCCGCCTTTCAGCAGAAAACGCCACGACATCCGCCGCCAGACGCAGGGAGGCGCGGCTGTTCAAGGTGTCTGGCTCGTAAAGCGCCTGCAGAAAACACGGGTAATCGAGGTCCAGAAAATACGCATTCGAAGAAAATACGCGCACCACCATGAGGCGAAAAGCTTCGGTGCCTTCCAGTTTTGCCAGGTCGATGTGCAGCCCGTCCGCGCGCTGGACGAGAAACGGCGGCAAAATGATTTCACCGGGTTTCAGGTTGGTCAGAGTACCGATCACCGACAACGGCCTGTTTTCGCCGCTACCGGCAGCCTCGGTATTTGTCATGTCGTTTTCCATGGGGTTGCTCCAAAGTCGATGGCGCGTCCCGCGCCGCTGGATAATATACGTCTTATGGTAAACGGTTTAGCGCTCAATTGAACCCCACAAAGCCTGTGGGTTTGATCTTGCCTGATGAAACATCCGGGTTGACGCTATACTGTGCCGGTTTTTGGTTCTGCCCCTGCATACCAGAGAGCCTATGGTTCGTACAGCGTTTCCCCAGCTTATACCCGGCGTCTGCCTTTTACTGTCTATCCTATACGGGCCGAACGTATTGGGAGGGGAAGACATGGTGGTTATCGTCAATCCCGGCGTTTCACTGACCAGTCTTTCCGCCAATTTTGCCCGCGCCATATTCGGCATGCGTGTCCCGCAATGGCCCAGCGACGGTGAACTCAAGGTGTTCGTCCTTCCCGATCAACATCCACTGCATCGCGCCTTTTGCAAAAGCGTGCTGGACGTTTTCCCCAATCAACTGCGCACCGCCTGGGATCGCCAGGTTTTTTCCGGCACGGGCTCGGCGCCGATAGAAGTCACTACCGAACAGGAAATGCTGGAACGGGTCGCGGGTACGCCGGGAGCCGTGGGCTATTTAGAGAAAGGTCAAGTCGATGCAAAAAAAGTCTATCCGCTTGCCGTTCGCTGAAGCATTTCTACTCATGCTGCTGGCGGCGGCACCGGCTTCGGCCTTGGAGCTGGTCGACGGCAATCTGCAGCTGCACGGTTTTTTCACCCAGGGCGCGGTATACGCCACCCACAATAATTTCTATGGCAACACCGACGACCACGTGGGCCTGGATTTTCGCGAGGTGGGGCTGAACGTCTCCACCCAGCCGTTCTCGCGTTTGCGGCTGGCGGCGCAAGGCGTATCGCGCTGGGCCGGGCAAGTCGATCAAGGCCAGCCCTGGCTGGATTTTGCCCTGGCCGACGTCACGTTTTTCAGCGATGAAACCCTGCGCGCCGGCATGCGGCTGGGACGCATGAAAAATCCTTATGGACTGTACACTGAAACCCGCGACGTCGCTTTCACCCGTCCGGGGGCTTTTTTGCCGCAGTCGATCTACGTGGACCGCTCGCGTAAATTCGCCTTGTCGGGCGATGGTTTTCATCTCTATGGCGACGTGCAGGTGCCGGGCGGCACGCTGAACGCGACTTTCGCCCTGATCGACCTGCCCATCAACGATGAAAGCAGCAAGGCCACGCTGGTCGGCCTGAATACCCAGGGAGATTTTGAGCAGGACCGCATGACGCCGGGGTTTCGTCTGCTCTACGAAACCGCCAATGGCCGCTGGCGCGGCGGCTTCACCTATTCCAGCCTGAGCCAGCGCTATAGCGCCGTGGCCGGTGAACGCTACCCGAACGGGCATATTCTGCTGGAGCCCTGGATAGTGTCGCTGCAATACACCGACGAAGACTGGACGCTCACCAGCGAGTATTCGCAACGCCATAACGCCGTGCAATTCCAGGGCCTGCCCGACAATCGCAGCACCTCGGAAAACTGGTACGTGCAAGCGGAATACCGGGTCGTGCCGCGCTGGGAGTTGTTGTTGCGCTACGATCAGTCCATTCAGGACATCGGCGATGCCGACGGCCGAAAATTCGCCGCCCAGTTCCAGCGCCCGGCTTTTACCCGCTACACGCGAGACCTTACCGCCGGCGTACGCTACGACGTCAACGCCAATTTCATGCTGCGCGCCGAATACCACCACATCGCCGGCGCCAACTGGCTGTCGCCGCTGGATAATCCCGATCCAGGCGATTTGCAACGCAACTGGGATATGTTCGTGCTGTTGGGATCGTTTCACTTTTGAGCGCCACGACCATGACGCCGCGTCGTTTTTTCAGCCTGCGCTGGAAGCTGGTCATCAGCCTGTTGCTCTTGTCCCTGGCCATGAGCGGTTTGTTCGCGGTTTTTTTCCAGCGCTATTTGCTGAAACGCTACGACGACGCGCGCCAGGAAACCGTAAGCCGTTACGCGCAACAGATCAATGGCCTGATTCGCCAGCAGAAAAAACACCTGGAACAAGTCGCTTCCGCCTTGCCCGCTCTTTCGCAAGTGCGCGCGGCGCTGGCTCAGCATGACCAGCCCGCCTTGCAGGCGCGTTTCGACCCGGTCTGGTCCACCTTCCAGTTGGACTTGGGCCTGGATGGCGCGCGCTTTTTCGACAAGCAGGGCCGCCCACTGGCCGTGTGGGAAGACAGCGAGCAAAGCCATCTTCCTGATTGGTCGGCCATGCTGCAAACCACCCTGGAGCGCGAAGCGCCCAGCAGTTTCGTCGATTGCCGCCATGCTTGCCGCATCTATGCGCTGGCCCCCGTCCTGGTCGGCGGCGATATCGCCGGTATTTTTGCGGTGGGCGCGACGCTGGCGGAAACCGTGCTGTCTTTCCGCAATACCTCCCACGCCGAAATCGCCATTTTCGCCCACGCGGAAACCGGCGGCAGCCCGGACCCCTGGGTACAGCGCTGGGGCTTGCAGTTGCAGGCCGCTTCCAATGCGCTGACCACCCGCGCTTTACTGCAGCAACTGGCAGAGCAAACCGATCTCGCCGGCTTGCTGCAAGGCTCCCGGCGCTTCAGCGGGTCGAACCGCACCTACCAGGTGGCGCCCATCGCCCTGGAGCCGGACAACCAGACGCCGGGCATGGTGCTGCTGACCCTGGAAGATATCAGCGCCGGCTTGGCCGACGCCAACGACACGGTGCGGCGCTTTTTGATCATGGACCTGTCGGCGGTAATGCTCTACCTGACATTGATCACGGTCATGCTGGGCCACGCCCTCAACCGCTTGTTGCGCACCGCGAAACTCATTCCGCTGCTGGGCAGCGGCAAATTCGAAGCGCTGCGCGTCGCGCTGCAACCGCGCCCGCACGTGTTGCTGCACGACGAGATCGACGTGCTGGATTGCACCGCCATCGAGCTGTCGCGCCGCCTGGAAACGCTGGAACACGAAATCAGCATACGCACCGAATCGCTGAAAGCCGCGCTGGATGCGGCTTCCATCGAAAAGAGCTTCGCCACCCGCCTGCTGGACAACGCCCAGGCCATCATCGTCACCAGCGACCAGCAAGGCGCCATCGTTTCTCTCAACCGTTACGGCCAGGAGCTGTCCGGATTTCAGCTGGAGGATTTGATCGGCCGTCCGCTGCTCGGTTCGCCGCTGTTCCCGGCGCCGGCGCGCCCCATCGCCGACCGGCTGAAGGCAATCGCCCAGACGCATAGCGGCCAACTGCGCCATGAAGCGGACATGCACTGCCGCGACGCGGAGCCGCGCCTGATTTCCTGGACCCACACGGTGCTCGACGCCACGCCGCAGCGGCCGGCCGCCCTGTTGTCGGTGGGGCTGGACATCAGCGAACGCCAACAGCACGAAACGCGGCTGGCCTATCTGGCCGACCACGACCCGCTGACCGGCTGCTACAACCGCCGCCGCTTTCACGCCGAACTGAAACGGCTGCTGGACAAATCGCTGCGTCAACCCAAGCGGGGGGCATTGCTGTATCTCGACCTCGACCGCTTCAAATACCTCAACGACACCTGCGGCCACCAGGCCGGCGACAGCCTGCTGCTGATCGTCACTGAACAACTGCGGCAATTGCTGCGCACCTCGGACATCATCGCCCGCCTCGGCGGCGACGAATTCGCCATCCTGCTGCTGGATGCCGACGTGGCGGCGGCCATCGAAGTGGCCGAACGCATCAATCACCAGCTGGAAACCATCAACTTTCCCAGCCTGGGCTTGACGCATCGCGTGTCCGCCAGCATCGGCATTGCGCTGTTCCCGCAGGACGGCGCGGACGCCCGCGAACTGCTGGTCAATGCCGACCTGGCCATGTACCAGGCCAAAGCAAAAGGCCGCGTCTGCTGGCACGTGTTTTCCGCGCAGGAGCAAGCCAGGGAACGCCTGTACGAATGGGTGGTGTGGGAAGAGCGCATCCAGCGCGGCATGGCCGAAGACCGCTTCGAACTGTACTACCAGCCGGTGCTGTCCATCCCCGACCATACGGTGCGGCACTACGAAGTCTTGCTGCGCCTGCGCCTGGACGACGGCAGCCTGGCGCCGCCCAGCCAGTTCCTGGAAATCGCCGAACGCGGCGGGCTGATCAGCGAGCTGGACCGCTGGGTGGTGCGCAAAGCGCTGCAACGGCTGGAAGCATTGCCGGACACCAGCCTGTCGTTTGCCGTCAATTTATCCGGGGCCAGCATCGGCAGCACCAAATTGCTGGACGATTTGCGCGGATTTTTCGCCGGCAGCAGCCTGCAACCCGGGCGGGTGATATTCGAAATCACCGAAACCGCCGCCGTGGCCGATCTGACCGAAGCGCGCCAGTTCGTCAACGAAGTGCGCGGCTTCGGCTGTTTGTTTGCGCTGGACGATTTCGGCAGCGGTTTCGCATCCTTCTTCTACCTCAAACAATTCCCGGTCGATTACGTCAAGATCGACGGATCGTTCATACGCAACCTGCCCGCCAATCTGGACGACCAGATTTTCGTGCGCGCCATGGTGGAAATTGCCCGCGCCTACGGCAAAAAAACCGTGGCGGAATTCGTCGAAGACCAAGCTACGCTCAACCTGCTGCGCGACTACGGCGTGGATTACGGGCAAGGCTATTACATCGGTAAACCCGCGCCGGGTTTGCTCAAGAACAACTGCGACTTGCCTTGAGGTTGAGCTGCCTGGCGGCGAAAATCAGGCCGTCGTCGAGTGGCTGATGGCGAGGCTGCCTGGTGGTTGGCGAGCCAGGCAATTTTCGACCAGCTCTCACCTCCTCGCAGGCAGCTCAGCGGGACAATCAGGGATGGATATCGCGTAACCCGGCGCCTGAACGGCGCGGAAGATGGTCATTTGGCTGGAGTCTATCGCTTGCCGCGTCACGAATTCGGCGGCGCCGGCATCCGCGGGAATGGCGCAGCGATACAGCGCGGCATCGGCATGAACGGGATCGTTGAAGTTTTCGTCGGGAACGGCCTCCATTTTGTCGTATTCATACAACACATAACCCACGCCGGGCGCCATCCCCGACACGGTAACGGTCAATTCCAGCGGCATCGGAGCGGGGCGGCGCGAGCTGTGGTTTTTAATCGCGGGCCGTTCACAATTGACGTCCGTCGTTACCCTCACCGGCACGGTTTCGTGCCTCTGGTCCATGACCCCGGTAAAAGCGATGCCGTAATTGCCCGTGTTCTTTGCCAAGGCATAAGGCGATGTGCCTCGATTGGCTTGCCGGCGGGATTTTAAAAAATCATCGAAGGCATACGAATAATAGAAAGGGTATACCTCAGGTTGGTCCGGGGTATACAAACCGTTGTCGCTGAACACCATCCTGTCGTCGCCGTGATAGGCCGGATCGTGCAAATCGTGCGGGGTATCGATGCCGATCACCGGCACGATATGATCATATTGCGGATCGGGAGACGGCAAAGGCAGCACCGATTTATTTTCATAAACCCCGATGGCGACCGGGTGGCCGTTCACCACGTTTTCCTTCACCCATGACAAAAAAACGGCGGGGTCCGAGCCGGGCTGGGTATACAAAGGCTCGACGGCCAGGTGCATGCGGCGCGCGGCGTCGCGATCATTGCCGCCTACCAGCAATTGACTTCTTATGAGTTGTTGCGGAACGCGGGGGCTGGCCAAGGCCCTTGCGTCGTACTGCGAAATGTATTGCCCATAATACAAGCCGGCACTGACAAAGGCGGCTTCGCCGCAGTAACCAAAATTGGCATTCCATTCCAGGCGCGCTGGAATGTCGTTCCGCTGCGACAGCATCGACGCCGGTGTTGCAGGGTAAGCCGGAGTGGCCGGACAATACTGCCCGGCGACCGTTGTTGTAACCGGCGCCAGCAGTATCAATCCCAACAGCACTATCATAAAACCGGGGTGCATGGTATTCCTCCTTCGGCTGGTAGCGGTCATCGGGATCGTGCCATTGCACCAAGGCCACGGCCGGGTCGTTCTCGTTGGCAGGCCCCGGTCTGACCTTGACGTAGCAGCCATCGATGCTATTTGGACAGGCTCTTGACCGCTGCCAGCACGGCTTCCCAATGCCCTTCCACTTTCACTTTGCGCCACTCGGCGGCCAGCTTGCCGTCGCGGCCGATGAGAAAGGTGCTGCGCTCTATGCCCCTGACTTGCTTGCCGTACATGTTTTTCGGCTTGATGACGTCGAACAGGCCGCACAGGGCTTCGTCGGCATCGGACAGCAACTCGAATGGAAAACAATGCTTGGTTTTGAAACCGTCGTGGGATTTCACGCTGTCGCGGGAAATGCCCAGGATGACCGCGTTCAGCGCCTGGAACTCGGCATAATGGTCGCGAAAATCCTGGCTTTCCTGGGTGCAGCCGGGGGTGTTGTCTTTGGGGTAGAAATACAGTACCACCGGCTGGCCGTGAAACTGGGACAGGCTGAGGGTTTGACCGCCGGTGGCGGCGGCGCTGAAGTCGGGTACGGCGTGGCCGATGCGGATGTCGCTCATGTCAGGTATCGCTCAACGTTTGATGGGCTCCATGATGGCGTCCAGGTTGGTGTGGTCGCAAAAATCCAAAAACTCGTCGCGCAAGGAAATCACTCGTATGGATGAAGGCACTTTGACGATGAGGTGGGCGGTGAACAAAGGCGAGCCGCTGAACGGCGCTTCGTAGCGGCTGACCGATACGTCGTGGATTTGCACGTCGTGAAAGGAGAAGAAAGACACGATTTCGTGCAGCACGCCGGGTTGTTCCGGGGCGTAGATGTCCACGGTGTAGGGGATCATGTCGACCTGGTCTTGCGGAACGTCTTCCACCCGATGGGTGCGCAGTTTCCAGTTGAGCCGGTTGGTCAGGGACTCCAGCGCCGTTTCCAGGCGGGCGATGTGGTTCCAGTTGCCTTCCGCCAGAAAATAAGCGGCCAGATCGCCGCCCAGGTCGGTCATGCGCGCTTCCGCGACCGAGCAGCGGCAATCGCCGATGGCGCGGCTCAGTTCTTCGATCATGGTGGACGGGTGCGCCCCCACTGCCGTGACGATCAGTTGCATGGGTGATGAAGATTTGCTCATAGTGAATCGTGTATGTTTTTGGCCTGTGCACATTCCTGGCGGCAAGGCCGGGATCATCGGCGGTTAGTTTACCATGGCGGCATGGGGGACGCGGCGTGGCCGGTTGCCGGCTTACTGGCTCAGCCAGACGTCCAGCGGCGTGGTCAGGAAAGTTTCCAGCGGTATGCCGCCGCTGCCGGCGACCAGCGCGGTACTGTCGGCATACTGCGCTGCAAAGCGCAGCAGCGCCGGCTTGTCGATGCGCGCCAATTGCAGCACGTTGCGCGACAGCGTCGGTTCTACGATGGCGTCCAGCACATAGCTTTTCCAGCGAAATTCGTCTTCCACCAGGGCGGCCGCGCCCGGATAACCCCCAAAATAGATGAACTGCTCTATGTTCCAGCCGAGTAGAAGGATGCGCTGCACGAAGGGAAGCGTATCATGAGGCTGCTTTGCTCGAACGATGCGGCATCGCCGACTTACCTCGATTACGCACTAAAATTTATTAACTGATTGGAGTTATCATGAAAGACGTTGCATCCTTACGCTATGGCGTCATTTTTAAAAAGGCATTTAGTGATGTAGATGTTTTCAAAGGTTTTGTTCGGGATATTTTAGGTATTCATTTAAACATTGACAAAGTGGAAATGGAAAAAGAATTTAAACCCACGATTGGGCACGTCAGAATTAAATTTGATTTATATGCCGAAGATATAAAGAACCATGTCATTGTAGAAATTCAACACGACAGGAATGCCGATCATTATGACCGTTTTCTGCATTATCACAGTGTTGCGCTATTGGAGCAGGTTAAAAAATCAACGGAATATCGCGCCAACACGACGGTTTATACCATTGTGGTTTTAACGGCGGGTGATGCGCATCAATGCGATGTGTCGACCATTGATTTCGACCCGAAAAGACTGGACGGCAGACCGTTAAAAGAAATCAAGCATAAAATTATTTATATCTGTCCAAAATATGTCGATGAAAATACGCCACCGCTTTATCAGGAGTGGTTGCGAGTCATTAATGATAGTTTGGATAATAAAGTCGATGAATCTCAGTATCAGTTATCGGAGATTCAAAAGGTGTTGGCGCACATTGAAGAGGGTGGCGTGACACCCGACGAGAGGGCGCGGATGATTGATGAGTCCTACATAGGCGAAGCTGAGAAAAGAGGTATTGAACAGGGTATTCTTGAAATGGCTAAAGCCATGTTAAAAGAAGGTTTCGACATGAAATCCATTGTTAAAATAACTGGCTTAACAGAAGAAACGATTTTGCGATAATCGTAAAATTATTTGCTTATAAACAAATGGGGAAACAACCATGCGGCATTACTTTTTATCACTGATGGTGGCGGTGTTATTGAGTCTGGGTGGACCCATGCGCCGCATGGGCGGCGGCGGACACGCCGACGGCGGATTTCACCGACAATGGCGATGGCACGGTGACGCATAAAACCACTGGGTTGACCTGGATGCGTTGCGCGATGGGGCAAACCTGGACGGGTTCCAATTGCTCCGGGTCGGCGCAAACCTACACTTACGCTCAAGCGGTGGCATTGACGCAGACCTACGCCGGTTACAGCGACTGGCGGCTGCCGACCATTGCCGAGCTGCACAACATCGTCGAACGCGAGCGTTACAACCCGACGATCAATACTGAGGTGTTTCCCAATGCGACCAGCGATGGGTTTTGGTCGGCTTCGGTCTATGCCAACGATCCTTACTACGCCTGGAGCGTGGGCTTCGGCAATGGTGGCGACTACGGCAAGGGCAAGTACAACGCGGTCCGTCTTGTGCGTGGCGGACAGTCTTTGGCACTTTTGGACAGTGTCGATTTAACCGCCAGCCTGGCCGATTTCCCCCGATCCGGTCAAACCCGGCGCCAACCTTAACCTTACCGCTACCGTGCAAAATCAAGGCCCGGCGGTTGCCGGGGGTGTGGTGCTGCGCTTTTATCTGCCACCGGTGGCGGCGAGTTTTGTCTCCGCCACGACGGGCTGCCAATACGGCGGTGGTTTAAGCGTGGTTTGTGCGGTGGGCGAGCTGGCGGCCAACGCCACGGCTACCCGGACCATCGTGCTGCGGGTCAACAAGGCCGGCGGACTCAGCGTCGCCGTTTTCGCCCGCAGCAATCAAACCGACGCCCAGCCGGACGACAACCTCGCCCGCGCGGTAACGGCAATCAAGCGCTGATGCCCTCGTTCCTCGTTTCCTCGTTCCCACGCGCCGCGTGGGAACGAGAAAACGAGAAAAACCAATCATCAACTGAGATTTCCACCATGGCAAACACAAACAACCAACCCCCCGTCGGCCAACCGACCGCCGTATTATCCAATGGCGCGAAAAACACCCCTTACTTATTGAGCGAGGCCGCTTTGCTGCAAGGTTTCAGCGACCCGGACGGTGATGCGCTCAGCGTGCTCGCGTTGTTCGCCGACCACGGTGTTATCGGCGAGGATGGCGCCGGCAGTGGCTGGGTTTTTATGCCCGATACCGGTTACAGCGGGCCGGTGACGCTGAATTATGCGGTCGGCGACGACTGGGGTGGGGAAGTGGCGGCCAGCCGGACTTTTTCCCTGCTGGCGTTGCCAACCACGGGCAGTCTTTTTAAAGTCGAAGGTTATTACAAGCTGTTTTTCGACTTGAGCGCGGCCAGTTACGTACATTTGCCAGCTTTACCCGAAACGGGCGCGGTAACGACGTCGGCCAATGCGGAAAGCATCTTGAAGCTTGCCGGTCTTGGCCGGGTCAAAGAATTGGGCATGTATCTGTTTCCCTCGGCTGCCGATTTAAATATTGACGAAACCTATGCGCTGGTTACGGCTGATTATGCCATTACCTTCAAAGACGGTTATTACGTCGCCTACAGTGAGGGTTCGATAACGGATAAATCCTCCGTGGCGCTGGTGGGGCGGACCAGTAATGCGTTGTTTTTAACGTTCAGAGGGACCGACAACACAGGCGATATGGCGGAGGATGTGCTATCCATGGACGGTCACTATGCCCGATATAGCCCCTTATTCGAGGGTATCGATACCTATCTGGCCGCTCACCCGGAAATCAAAAAAGTGTATGTCTCCGGCCATAGTTTGGGGGGTGAAATGGCCATGATGTATTTGCATGATCATCCTGATACGGCCACGCTCAAGTATGCTGCGTTGACTTATGAAGCGGCCAATAAACTGCCGCCGGCCACCGGGAATTTGCGTTTCGTCAATTTTGAAATGAAAGGCGATCCCGTGCCCGATTTGGGGCTGAACAGTAATTATGGAAAAACCATACACCTCAATTATGAAAAAGTTTACCCGGTGTTGAGCGACCTCTTGCAATCACATTACATGATAAACATCAATACCCAGTTGGCTAAAGTCATCAATGTACTTCCTGCGGCTGATAAGCTGGGTTTGAATGAGCGCGTTTATGTGGACGACAACAGCGACGGGGTCATTGTTACCGAAGTAACCGCGCCATTGAAAACTTTAGGCGCGAGCGTTATTCCCGTGTTGGGATTGGTTGCTGAGGCGATTTGGACGGAAGACGCCATAGAATATCAACGTACAGCTTACAATTTTAAAACCAGTTTTGCCGGTGATGGCACATTGGTTTTGCGTTCCGTGTATGGGTTGGATGGCGGCCAATACACTATTACCGAAAATCGGGTGAAAACGGTCATACTGGGTGATGACAAGGTTTCCGGTTCTGAAAATATCAATATCTCTGGCAGCGCGGCCCAATGGAATCTGACTTTGGTAGGCAATGCCGGCAACAATATCCTGTTTGGCGGCAGCGGTGCGGATACGCTGATCGGCGGCGCCGATGAGGATTGGCTGGCCGGTGGCCAGGGTAATGACGTGCTTTATGGCGGTAAATATACTGCGATCAAACCACAGTTGGCGGCGCCATTGCCGGCAACCACCGAAAAATTGATTGCAAAATACGCCAATGGCATGGCGGTCGATTCTGTCGATGTTTCCTATCTGCAAGGCGGATCAGGCAAAGATACGCTTTATGGTTCACAGGGCGATAATGACTATTTTCTAATCGACGCCAATGTGTCGAAAAATGCGGGTAATGTCGACAGCGTTAAAGCATTTTACCTGGCAAATTTACGCAGTGATCCAAGCGCGGAGGATTATCTGGTATTTTCCGGCGAACAGCTCGGTATTAACATTCGCGATATTAATGAAAATGTCTCTATCGATACCGCTGTACTGGGTACTACAGCGACTTATTTATCAATGCTCAATTTTCAAGTCGAAGATGCTATTTCATCAAAAATGAGTTACGGATTGGCGGGGGATGAAGCGACCTTTATTTTATCGAAAGCAGATAAAGGGCTGTATTTCGATAAAGACGGCGCGAACGGCGCTTATGTACCGACTTTGTTGGCCACTATCACGCCCGCCAGCTATGGATGGTCAACAAACTTGACAGAGTTTGATGCGGATCAAATTTTGTTGGTGGGATCGTTCAATAATTTGTCGTTTACCTGATTTTTTTTCCACTTGTTTTTCAGGTGGCAATTGCATAACCAGATCGGTTGCTTCTTGAATATTCACGGGCTTTGCTCCTTACACGGATTTAGCGGAAATGGTGCCAACAGGTTGCCGTTTATAGTGGACCCCAGCTCGCTTATCTTCAAGCCAGCATCCACCGCCCGGCGATTTGCAGCGGAGCGTGGCCGAAATACGCGCCGGCGACGCGCAGTCTGGCAAAATTGTCGCTGCGCAACAAAACATCGCCGTTCGCGCTGTCGCTGATCGTCAGCGATAAAAAATATAAGCCGGGATTTAAGTGCAGCGCTCCCAATTCCGCCCGCACATGCTGCCGGCTGCCGTCGGCAGCTATGGCAAATCCGCTGAAAGCCGAATCGCACTGCACGATATTGTGCAATTCCGGGTTGGTGAGGGTGATGTTGAGGGTGGGGCGGGCCGCCGCCGTGGCGCTCAGCTCCAATTCCAGCGCCAAGGCATGGCCATGGGCGAATGCGCCTTGCAGTTCGGCATCGTCCATGAACAAGCGGCAGTGGTGCAGCTGCGCCTGGCCGGTGCCCGAGCTGACCGCAGGAATATCCGGTTCGCAGACCGAATAATAGGCGTCGACGCCTTGGGGCACATTCCGTCCCTGAAAAATGCATTCTCCCTTATCCAATACCAATACCGAGCTGCAAACCCGCGCCACCTGCGGCATGGAGTGCGAGACGAATACCACCGCCGCGTGCTGCATCAGCTGCGGAATACGGTTCAGGCATTTGGCGCGAAAGCGCGCGTCGCTGACCGCCAAGACCTCGTCCAGCAACACCACCTCGGGGGCGAAGTGCGCCAGCAGGGAAAACGCCAGGCGTACCTGCATGCCGCTGGAATATTGCTTGAGCGGCTGGTCCATGTGCCCGTGCAAGTCGGCAAAATCGGCGATGCGGTGCAGCAGGGCCGCGCCGGTCTGGGCGCCGCAACCTTGCTGGGCCGCGTAGGCGTGGACGTTTTCCGTGCCGGTCAGCAACGGCTGCAAGCCCGCGCCGGCCTCTATCATGGCGCCGATGCGTCCGGCCACGCGGATTTTGCCGCTGTCCGCCAGCACGCTGCCGGCCAGCATTTTCAACAAGGTGGATTTGCCCGCGCCGTTGGGGCCGATGACGCCCAGGCATTCGCCCCGGCGCAGTTGCAGCGATAGCTCGTGCACCGCCCAGAATTCATCGCTGCGCAGCACGTTGGCCTGGGGCGCCAGGCCCACGGCCCGCTTTAAGCCGTCCTGTAAGCCGTACAGTCCGGCGCGGCGCAAGGATCGGCAATAGCGCTTGCTGACGCCGGCGGCTTCGATGCACACGCCTTCGTTCATCGGTTCAGACGATCCGCAGCATGCGCTCCAGCGCCAATTTCGCCAGCCGCGCTTCGTCTGCGGGGACGCGAATGCGGTTGACCACCACGCCGTTGACCAGGTTTTCCAGCACCCAGGCCAAGTGCTGCGGGTCGGTGCGGAACATGGTGGAGCACATGCAGATGATGGGCGACATGAAGTGCACTTGCTTGCCCTGCGCTTTCACTTCCGCCGCCAGACGGTTGACCATGTTCAGTTCCGTGCCCACCAGCCAATGGGTGGCGGCGGGGGCGTCGCGCACGGTTTTCAAAATGTATTCGGTCGAGCCCACGTATTGGCTTTTTTGGCACACTTCGAAGCTGCATTCCGGGTGGGAAATCACCAGGGCATCCGGGTGCCGGGCCAGATAAGCGTCGATGTGCGCCGGCATAAACACTTGGTGCACCGAGCAGTAGCCTTTCCACAGTATCATCCTGGCGTCGCGGATTTGCTGCTCGCTCAAGCCGCCCAGCGGCAAGGCCGGGTCCCACAGCACCATGTGTTCCAGCGCTATGCCCATGCGGTAGCCGGTATTGCGGCCCAAATGCTGGTCGGGAAAAAACAGCACCTTGGGGCGCTGGGCGAACGAGTTATCCAGGATTTTGCCGGCATTGCTGGAAGTGCAGACGATGCCGCCGTGCTTGCCGCAAAACGCTTTTAAATCGGCGGCGGAATTGATGTAAGTGACCGGGGTAACGTCCGCGTCCGGGTCCAGCACCTGGGCCAGTTCCTGCCAGCAGCGCTGCACCGCCGGCAGGCTGGCCATGTCCGCCATGGAACAGCCGGCCGCCAGATCGGGCAGAATGGCGATTTGCTCCGGGCGCGACAGAATGTCCGCCACTTCCGCCATAAAGTGCACGCCGCAAAACACGATGTATTCGGCCTCCGAGTGTGAGGCCTCGCGCGACAGCTTGAGGGAATCGCCGGTCAAATCGGCGTGGCGGAACACTTCGTCGCGCTGATAGTGGTGACCCAGAATCACCACGCGCTTGCCCAGCTTTTGTTTGGCGGCCACGATGCGCGCTTCGCAGTCGGCGTCGTCCAGCAGGGCGTAGTTTTCTATCGGTAAAGCCTGTACGGTCATAGGGTCAGTCGAGTTTGGTGCGATGAGTGGAACGGAAAAGGGTAGGGTACGCTGTGCGTACCCTGATTCGAAACGGTGAAATCTCTTTTACCCCATGCCTGCGAAAAAACCCGGCGCTTGCTGTATTTGCAGGCCGTGGTGGGCGATGCCTACCCTACTGGGTTTGTTCCTGCATTTGCTGCCGCCTGGCTTCAGCCGCATCGTCGATCAACGTAGAAACGCTTTTGGCGCGTTCCAGCGGATCGTGCACGCTCTGGGTAATGGTCGGTTCCGCTTGTTCAGCCGTGGTTTGCTGGCTTTCCGCCGGCTGGGGCGGCGGTGGCGTGCTGTCGGAACAGGCGGTCAAGTAAACAGCGCACACGATGAGTGCCGGCAGGTAAAGTGACTTTTTCATTACAGTTCTCCAGGGTATATGGGCGGGATTTCTCGTTCCCACGCGGCGCGTGGGAACGAGTAAAGTTGATGACTGTTAAAAAGTTAAGCGTGATGCGGTTCATGTCGAATGGTTTCCTTCGCCACATCCGCCAATGTCAGGCCTTGGGCGAATTGGCGCAAGACTTCGTTCATCAGGGTTTGATAGCTGCTGCCGTTTATCTCGGCGCGGGCCTTGAAAATAGCCAGAGTATCGTTATTCACTCGTATGGTGATAAGGGACTTATCGCTGCATTCGGATTGTAACTTGGCTAAATGAAGAACTTCGTGGGCACGCTTGGCGCCAGTGAAGTCGTATTCTTTACGCATAGCTTAAAGCCTCTCGTTTTATTGGTTTTCGGGAAGAAATCAATCGAATCGATTCTCCTCGTATTCCGGGTTGAATTCTATGTGCATGGCCGTGACCGCCGCTATACGTCAACCACCTTGGCGACATCAAATCCCCGGACCGGTTTATAGCCCTGATAACCGCGCGGATTACATAAAATACGGGTGCCATCGACGCAGTAATCATTGGCAAAATGGGTGTGTCCGTGAAACCAGGCGCTGATGGCGTGGCTTTTGATCAAATCGCTCAGGTCATTGCAATAGGCCGGGCGGATTTTTGAAGAGGGTAAGCCATGCCAACTTTGCAACAGCGGTGCGTGGTGGGTAACCACCACCGTTTTGCCATGGTAGGGCTTGGCGAGTTCATCCTCCAGCCAGGCCAGGGATTCCCGGTGCCAGTGAATGTAATCGCTCAGCAGCAAGCCGCCATGGCCGCAACGGATATGCTTGAAGTCGTTGATCCGGGTCCGCAAATCCTGCAAAGCATCGTCGTCTTCGTTCTCCAATCCGGTCCACAGCGTGCAGCCGAGAAAGCGCACCTCCTGGTGGATGAAGCAATCGCGCTCCAGAAATTCCACCCGGCTTTGCGACGCTTTGCGGCGCAGGGCCAACAGCGTGGCGTGGTACTCCCCCCGGTAAAATTCGTGGTTGCCCGCCACGTATACCACCGGCTTATCGGCTTGGCCGAGCCACTGCAAGCCCTGTAACTGTATGCCGATGTCTCCGGCGGCGACGATCAGGTCCGCAGCGGCGTTAACCAGGGGTATGGTCCCAAACTCCAGGTGCACATCGGAAAAATACTGGATTTTCACGCCCTTGATCGTCTCCCGATTCGGCTGTAGCCGGCACGCATGCCGCGTTATTATACGTTATCGTTATATTGTCGAAACACGGGGAAAACGCAGAATAAAAGCCGCGCCTTGTTGATGCTCCGCCTTACTGCAGATGCGCAAATTGCCGCCGAGGCGTTGAGCCAGATTAAACGCGATGCTTAACCCCAAACCGCTGCCGCCTTGGCCGCGCCGGGTGGTAAAGAATGGATCGAATATCCGCCGCTGGATGTCTGCGGATATGCCTTTGCCATCGTCGGCGACGGTGATTTCCACCATGTCGTCGGTCGCCAAATTTGCCCGAATGGCGATGTTGCCGCCCCGGTCTCCGTCAAAACCGTGCGTCAGCGCATTCAGGATCAGATTAACCAATATTTGCGATAATGCGCCTGGAAAACCGTCCACTGTAATATCGGCAGGGCAGTCGACGGCGATTCTGACGGGTAAATATTTGTACCTGGGTTGTAAGCTCAGCAATATCTCATCAATGTAACCGCGTAAATCGAACGGTCGCCGCTCGCCACCGGCCTGGTCCACCGCCACCTGCTTGAAGCTCTGGATTAAGTCGGCTGCGCGTTGGCTGTTAACCACCATTAATTTTGCCGCCTGGGCGGCGGTAGCAAAATAATCTTCCAGCTCGTCACCGCTCAACTCGCCCTCGGCGTAACGCGCAGAGACTTTTTGCGTGTCGGCTTGCAAGTGTGAGGCTGAAGCGAGATTAACGCCAATCGGCGTGTTGATTTCATGAGCCACGCCCGCGACCAGCCCGCCCAGCGCCGTCATCTTTTCTGTTTCAGCCATGGCTTCGTAAGCAATGCGCAAATCTTCTTCGGCCTGTTTGCGCGTGGTAATATCCTGGAATTCACCGATAAAATAGCTGGTCTTGCCGTCATTACTGGTGATTTTTGACTGACTGAACAATACCCAGACGATATGTCCATTTTTATGCAAATAGCGTTTTTCCAATTGATAATGCGAACACCGGCCGGCTGTTAATGCATTGAGTAAGGGTATTTCCTGTTCAAGATCATCCGGATAGGTAACGCCCTGAAAATTCAAGCGCATCATGTCGGCCGTCGTATACCCCAAAATATGACACAATGCCGAGTTGACCTGAAGTAATCGCCCTTCCGGTGAAATCAACGCCATGCCGATACTGGCCGACTCAAAAATAATCCTTAAATGTTCTTCCGCTTCTCGTAACGCCATTTCTATGTGATGGCGGTCGGTAATATCACGCAATGAACTGACAAAGAGCATGCCGTCATCGGTTTCAATCGGGCTGAGGCCGATTTCCGCGCTGAATTCGCTGCCGTCTTTGCGCATTACCGATACCACGCGTCCTGCATCCATTAATCGGGCTTCGGGCGACTGGGTATAGCTTTCTCGCAAAGCCGGGTGGTTGTCGCGAAAGCGCACGGGTACCAGGCATTCTATCGAGCGGCCGATTAATTCCTGGCGTAAATAACCCAGCATGCGTTCGGACTGCCGGTTGATCAGGGTAATAATGCCGTCGGTATCGGCGATGATCATCGCGTCCGGGGCCGAATCGATGATGGCGGTAATGCGCAGTTCGGTTTTTTCCCGTACCTTGACCTCTCGTTCAATCTGTTGCTTACGCCAGGAGATTTGTTGCCGCAAATCACTGGCTTGAGATCGTAGTATTTGTTCACGGTTGAGCGAAATCCCCACGTCGCTGATTTGTATCAGGCAATACCGGTGCTCGTTTGCGTCGCGCACCGGCGTGATGTGGATGGACTGCTGAATGCGCTTGCCTTGATGATCAATATTTTGGGGATCATACAAAGGGAGCGGAGACTTGTGCAGCGTATTGGCCAGTACGGTGGGTAACCCATGGGTAATGGCGGTATTAATCGCCGATTGCAGTGCTTTGGGTAACGGTTGCTCAAAAGTTTCGCTAAGCGTCCGCCGGGCAACATCACTGGATTTTATGCCGGTATGCTGTGCGACCCAGGCATTCCACAAGACAATCCGCTGCTGGTCGTCCAAAAGGATCAGCCCTTGATTGACAACATCAAAAACCCTGCCAAACAGGGTTAGGTCCAGTTGTTGGGTCGCCGGGTTCATCATGGGGCGTAGAGTCTGGCAGTCGGCAAAGCGGCGCTAGCGGATATTTTCAAGAAAGCGGTCCAGGTGTGCCCGCAAGGCGTTCAATGATGGAATAGTCATCAAAAACATAAGATACCCTTGCGATTGGTGTCTTTCTATGATCATGTTGATGTGTAACAACAGCAGTAAAGGTTGTCCGGGGTTATGGATGGCGCGATGCAAAATGGTGGTGAAATTTTCGATGGCATAAATCGGCATGGAGCTTTCAAAATCAACGCCGAGTAAATCAGCCATGGTTGCCACGCAAGCATTAAGGATGACGTTGCCGATTTCGCACATGGCTTCCTGTTCAAATTCGGTAAACTCGGACAGGCTTACCGTATTGCCCAGCATGTCGTGAATGATTTCCAGGGCTTGTTTTTCGGGAAACAACAATAAAACTTCGGTTTCAATCCCGCCGGTAAATCGTTGGGTAACCGAGCCAATGGGGCCATCAAAAACCATAAATTCGTCCACGCTGACTGCCGAAGGATGGAATAACTCGATTTTGGGTGCAGAAAGCAATATTTCATCGGCAACGATTTCGCTCAGGCACGCCGCGGCACGGCTGACGCCAATATTAAACAGTTCGGTAAGGGCGTCTTTTTGCAGGTCGGACAGGGCAGAGAGCGGCATCAGCCCGGTCCTTCGAAAAACGCCAGTGCTTGCGCTACCGAGTTTTCCGTGACCGGCTTGGCGACAAATTTTGCCCCGAGCTGTGCGGCCCGGCTTTTGTTGCTCTCTTGAATATTGGCGCTGAAAAGCACCATTTTGATGGCCGGGTATTTTTCCAATATTTGGCGCGCGGCTTCGGTTCCATTGATGCCCGGCATGTTGATATCCATGGTGCAGTAATGGGGATGATCTTTCTCGACCGATTCCAGGGCTGCATTACCGCTGTCCGCTTCGATAATCACCCAGTCGTGGTGTTTGGCCAATACAAAAGCGCGTATCATGAGCCGGGCAACCCGGCTGTCGTCTGTGATCAGCAAGGTTCGAATATCGCTGGTGTCGGTCATGTCATCACCTTAAAAGGATTGCGGGCTATCGATAATCACCCGGTTACGCCCGGACTGCTTGGCTTGGTATAGCAAGGCATCTGCGGCAATCACCATGTCTTCGATGGAATCCCTCACGCGGGTGCTAACGCCGATGCTTACCGTTACCGACAGCTGCTGATCCGCCACGATAATCTTTTCTTCGGCCAAATGATTGCGGAAATCATTGAACAAGGTGAATGCCTGATCGGGCGGAATTTGCGTGGCCACCACGCAAAACTCTTCACCGCCGATGCGCGCGACGATATCGCTGCTGCGAAAGCGATTTTTCATCAATTCGCCGACCCGGCGCAAAACCGCATCGCCCGCATCATGCCCATAGTTGTCGTTGATGGATTTGAAGTGGTCGATGTCAAGTACCGCCACCGCGCAAGCCACACCGGCGCGCTTGACGCCGGCAGCCAAAGGCAGGCTCAGCCGTAATAATTGGCGCCGGTTGTTAAGACCGGTGAGCACGTCGGTTACGGCGGCTTCTTCCGCTGTGATCAGCTTTTCATGATAAATGGCATTGGAGAGACCAATGGCGATTTTAGAAGCAAATAAAGACAGCAGTCGCCGGTCATTTGCGTCGGCTTCGAGATCACAATGCAATAAAGCCACGGTGCCGCCGGCCTCGTCCACGTTGAGAAACAACACGGTATAGTCGCTGGTATATTGGTTGCTATGTTCCCGAATGGCGCGGTTAATATGCTCGGCTATTTCCTGGTGGCGGCATTCATCTCCCAGTTTACAATCCAGGCAGGCGGCATATTCCCCACTGGAAGCCAATACTCGCAACCCACCACAGGCGTGGTGTGCCGAACACTCTCCTGCCGGCAAGGGATATTCTTCAACGATACAGAGGATGCCGTTGGGTTTGCATTCGAGAAATGCGCTTAACTGGGTTAATACGCCGGAGGCGAATTGGCGCATGGAATGTTCTTTAAATAACGTATCGGAACACTCCAAAATTTTTTCCAGGCCGCGCCGGTTTTTTTCCAAAGACGTAATGATTTCGTAAGAGCGCAGTCCGGCGATAATGGCGGTAAACAATTTTTGCGAGGTCAGCTCGCTTTTGGCTTTGTAATCGTCAATGTCGTAATCGACGATCACGCGCTCTTCGGGAGCCTGGCCGGGTTGCCCGGTGCGCAAGATAATGCGCACGGCCGGATTGGCAAATTCATGACGAATGCGGCGCACCAACTGTAAACCGGCATCATCGGATTCCATGACCACATCCAGCAAAATAATGGCGATGTCGGGGTTTGCCGTCAGCATTGCTGCCGCTTCTGCGGCGGAATAGGCGTCCAGCAGTTTAATGCCGCGATTTTTAAAATTGACTTTGGAAAGAATCAGGCGGGTAACGGCATGTACCTCTTCATCGTCATCCACCACCAAAATCGTCCAATGCGCTTTATTTTTCGGAAAACCAGTGCCCGTCGATGCTGATGAAGGCTTGAGAACAAGCGGTTTATGACTCATGTCGCCTCTGATCGCGGGTTGGTCCTCGACAGCGCGCGAGGAAAGGTTAAGGTAAACGTGGTGCCTTGCCCTGCGGCACTCTGCACGCGCAAACTGCCGTTAAGGCCATGATGGGCGACATTGTAGGCGATATTCAATCCCAAACCACTGCCGCCCCGGCCGCGCCGTGTGGTAAAGAACGGCTCAAATATCCGCGCCTGGATATCTTCCGGAATACCATTGCCGTCGTCAATGACGCACAGTTTTATCGTATCATCGGGCATGAGGATCGCTTGAATGGTGATTTCCCCGGATTGTTTGTTGTCAAAACCATGGGTTAAGGCATTCAGAATAAGATTGGTCAATATTTGAGATAATGCACCAGGCAGGCTATTAACTTGAATCCCCGGCGCGCAGTCTATGACAACGGTAATCGGCGAGTGCTTGAACTTGGGGCGCAAGCTTAGCAGTACTTCTTCAATATAAACCCGCAAATCAAATTCGCGCTGTTCGCCACCGGTCTGATCCACCGCTACCTGTTTAAAGCTCTGAATTAAATCGGCAGCCCGCTGGCTATTGATGATCATCAGTTTTACCGCCTGATCGGCGGTGGCAAAATAATCTTCCAATTCGTCTTCGCTTAACTCCCCCGCCGCATACAGCGCCTTTACCCGCCGGGTATCGCCTTCCAAATGGGTGGCGGAAGCCAGGTTGACGCCGATGGGCGTATTGATTTCATGCGCCACGCCGGCGACCAGGCCGCCCAACGCAGCCATTTTTTCCGCTTCCGCCATGCTTTCATAAGCAAAACGTAAATTTTCTTCGGCCTTTTTGCGGGCGCTGATGTCCTGTAATTCACCGATGTAATAAAGCAAGGTTGCTCCGTCATCGCCAATGACGCTGGATCGATTTAATTGTACCCAGATAATATGGCCGTCCTTGTGTACATAGCGTTTTTCCAGTTGATAATTGGATATTTGTCTGGTTTCCAATTGGTGCAAAAGTACTAATTCAGCCTCCATGTCGTCTGGATAGGTGATGTTCTGCAAACTCAATTGAACGATCTCTTCCAGGGTATAGCCCAGAATATGGCACAAGGAAGGGTTGGCTTTAAGAAAATGGCCGTCAATCGTCATCAGCGTCATACCTATTGCCGCTGATTCAAACATATTGCGCAATTGCGTTTCAGTGTTGCGCAACGTCACTTCCATGCGATAGCGCTCGGTAACATCGCGCAATGCGCTGACGACCAGCATGCCTTCATCGGTTTGAATGGGGCTAAGGCTGACTTCCGCGCTGAACTCACTGCCGTCTTTGCGCTGCACCGATACCACGCGCCCCGCATCCATTAATCGGGACTGTGGGGCCTGGTTGTATTGCATGCGCTGAGCGGGGTGTTTGGCGCGAAAGCGGGGTGGCAATAAACATTCGATCAGTTGGCCGATCAACTCGCTGCGGGCGTAGCCAAACATGCGTTCAGCCTGTTGATTCAACAGGGTAATCGTGCCTGATGCATCGGTGATGACCATCGCATCGGGCGCGGAATCGATGACGGCGGCAATGCGTTGCTCGGTTTTTTTGCGTTCGATAATATTTTGTACGGCTTGTTGCTTGCGCCACCACAATATAAACGCCAACCAGGCAAAAATTATAAATAATGCAGTGATCAGCGTTGTTACCATTTGTAATCGTTGCAAAGATTGCAAAACCTCGTCATAACTGACTTTGACGATCATACCCCACTGGGTGCCGGATATCGGCAGCGTATAGGCAATAACGCGTTCATTACGATAATCATAGGATTCGAAAGCGCCAAACTGGCCATTTACCGCTCGAATTGCCGGCCACGCGGGGGAATCCGGTTGCAAACTCAAGGGGACGCGCAATTTGAGCGCCGTATTTTTCTTAAAACGCAATTCATTGAGAAACAGCACGTCGTTGCCGTCGCGGCGTGCGATTAACGACTCACCGGTAGCACTGTCTATGGGCCAAGACTGTATCAACTGGTACAAGGCGTCCAATTTGGCGCGCAACACCAGCACGCCGCTGGGTTCCGGCTGGTCGTCGATCATAATGGGCGCAAATACGTCCATGATCGGCAGGTCCGGCGCGATGGGGTCGCCAAAATAAAATTCGGAAAGCACTGTCGTTCGTTGCTCCATGGCTTTTGCCGCCATGGCATACCCTTCCGGTGTCAAATGGGTTAAATTTCCACTGGTATATCTGATCGCTTTATGGCTATCCAGAATCAGCAATCCATGGTAATTGTAGGCAGCTTCCTTATCCAGCGATTGCTTTAATACGGTCGGCAGCTCGGCTTTTTGGTTGGTCAACCAGCCTTGCATGGGCCTGGTGTTTAGAAACCTGGCAATCAGGGTGGCATTGCCTTCGTGTTGCTGTAAAAATGCGCTGATTTGACCGGCTTTTAACTTGCCGATACTGGATAGTTGTTCGATGACCAGCGTTTTTTGCGCCTTTTTCAGGTACTCGAAAAAACCATAGCCCGTACTGCCAATGCCCACGGTTAATACACAAAAAATGATTGCAGGAACGATAATGGACGCCTTCATGACTATGCATAATGCAATAGAGAATGAACGAAATATTCCGCCAGTTTTTCCCGCCCTTGCAGAAAATCCAGCTCCACCACGAAAGCGCAGCCGGCCACCGTGGCGCCCAGGCGCTCGATCAACTGGCAGCTGGCCAGCGCGGTGCCGCCGGTAGCCAGCAGGTCGTCGATCAGCAAAACGTTGTCGCCGGCTTGCAAGGCATCGCAGTGGATTTCCAGGCTGGTCGAGCCATATTCCAGATCGTAGGAGACGGTGTGGACGTCATACGGCAACTTGCCGGGTTTACGCAGCGGGACAAACCCCACCCCCAGTTCCCAGGCGACCAGCGAGCCGAAGATAAAGCCGCGCGCTTCCATGCCGGCCACCGCGCTGATGTCCTGGCCGAGAAACGGCATCAGCAGCTGATGGACGGCGAGGCGCAGCGTGGCCGGGTCGCGCACCAGCGGCGTGATGTCTTTGAAGACGATGCCGGGTTTGGGGAAATCGGGGATGTCGCGGATTTTGGCTTTGAGGCGTTCCATAGGGATAGGTTCGATGCTGTGGTTGTTGATGAATTATGTTTTCGACGGGGCGGGGTTTGCACCCCGCTCCAAACATTTGTACGCACCCAAGCGGTTTGTTTTAACGCAACGCATGGGATGTCACAAACGTTACGGACGGGGTGGATACCCCGTCCGGCCTGATTCTCGGCGGGGCGGGGTTTGAACCCCGCTCCAAACATTTGTACGCACCCAAGCGGTTTGTTTTAACGCAGCGCATGGGATGTCACAAACGTTACGGACGGGGTGGATACCCCGTCCGGCCTGTACACAAGTGTCGGCGGAATACCCGGAACCCCGTCGTTCCGCCATGGATTGGCGGAACCCAGGCACATGGATGTGGGCCGGCGCGCCATCCTTGGCCCTGGATTCAAGAAGCCTTAGTAATTCCGCTTCGCGGCGGCTTTCCGCCAGTCCCTGGCGGAATGACGGTCTCGGATGGACTTGTGTATAAAGACGAGGTTTGAACCCCATCCTCTCAACTTAAGCGCCTTATTCCCTTTCGCTGGTTCCCAAGCTTTGCTTGGGAACTCCGTCTTGGAAGCTCCAGCTTCCCGTCAAGACGCGGCGCTATGTTGTAGCTTTCCGGACAAACGCGAAGCCGGAGCTTCGCGGAGTGGGTTCCCAAGCAGAGCTTGGGAACCAGCGAAAACCAGCGAAACGTTACGGACGGGGTGGATACCCCGTCCGGCCTGAGTAGTACCTGTCGGCAAGCTCCAAACGCTGCGCCGTGCCGACGTCCAGCCAGAAACCCTCATACAGTTGACCGCTGATTTGTCCTGCCGCCATGTCTTGCAGCAACAGCGGCAACAGCGGAAAACGTCCTGGCGTCACGCCGGCAAAAAACTCGGGACGATACACGCCGATGCCGGCGAAAGTGTGGCCGTGGCCGTCGTCCGGGCGCAACAGGCCATCCATCAGCACGAAATCGCCCCGCGCTTTGTGGGGCGGGTTGGGCACCATCACCAGATGCGCCGAACGCGCGGCCGGTTGCTGCATTAATTCGGCAAACGGAAAATCCGTGGCGATATCGCCGTTGACCACCAAAAACGGCGCGTCACCCAGCAGCGGCAGGGCGTGGCGTATGCCGCCGGCGGTTTCCAGGGCGCTGTCGGGTTCCGGCGAGTATTGCACGCGCACGCCGTAGCGGTTGCCGTCTCCCACCGCCGCTCGCAGCTGGTCGCCCAGGTGGGCCAGATTGATCACTATCTCGCGAAATCCTTGTGTCGCCAAGGCTGCCAGCAAGTGGGCGATCAGCGGCTTGCCGCCCGCAACCAGCAGCGGTTTGGGGGTATGGTCGGTCAGCGGCCGCAGCCTTTCGCCGCGGCCGGCGGCCAGGATCATGGCTTTCACCGGTTTGCTCCGAGATATTCCGTCAGGCGCGGTTTGATCCTCTGTTCCATCAGCAGCCTGAGCGGCTTGAAGTCTTTCTGGTTGCGCGTGGCCAGGATGATGTAGTTCAGGGTGCGGGGAATGTCTTTGATATAGCCGTCTTTGCCGTCGCGCAGTTTCAAGCGCGCGAAAATGCCGATCGCCTTGAGGTGGCGCTGCACGCCCATCAGGTCGAACCAGCGCAAAAATTGCCGATCATCCACGGCGCTATCCAGCAAACCCAAAGAACGGCAACGCTCCGCATACGCCAAAACCCAGCCGCGCACCCGGGCCTGCGGCCAAGCCACGTAGCAATCGCGCAGCAACGAGACGAGGTCGTAGGTGATGGGGCCGACCAGGGCGTCCTGAAAATCCAGTACGCCGGGATTGGCGCCGGGGGTGACCATGAGGTTGCGCGAATGGTAATCGCGGTGCACCAGCACCGCGGGTTGCTCCAGAATGACGGCGACCAGGCGATTCAGGCAGTGGCGTAGCGAGCCGGCTTCTTCCGGCGTCAACGGCAGTTGCAGCAGCTTGCCGACAAACCAATCGGTAAACAGCTGCATTTCGACGTGCAGGATCGCCTCGCTATAGTCAGCCAGTTGCGTTTGGGCGGGAGCCACGCCGGTTTGCAGGCGCAGCAGCATCTCCATGGCGTCGCGATACAGCGCAT
Organism: Methylococcaceae bacterium; assembly: GCA_004299145.1. Classification (GTDB taxonomy): domain Bacteria; phylum Pseudomonadota; class Gammaproteobacteria; order Methylococcales; family Methylococcaceae; genus Methylogaea. The sequence continues at coordinate 26,778 of SCQD01000187.1, forward strand.
CGGCGGTATTGGCGTGCAAGCGGTCCAGATAGAGCGCCGTGCCGAAATCTTCCAGCAGCACAAAACCCTGTTCGTCATGAGCGGCGTGTATCCTGGGCACGCGCACCTGGGCGGCGGCCATCAATTCGGCCACGTGTAAAAAGGGACGGATGTTTTCCTGGGGCGGCGGCGCATCCATGGCAATGTAGCTGCGTTCACCGTAGCGCACGCGGAAATAACGGCGGAAACTGGCGTCGCTGGAGGCGGGTTCCAGCGTATAGCCGCCAAGTTCCGGCAGGCGCTGCAACCAGCCGTGCAGCGAATCCAGGCGGTGGTCGTGGGGTACGGCGGGCGTGCTGGCGATCATGTGGGTGTTCGGGCAATGGGGCGGGTCGAAATGCGGCATCGAAAAATGCCGGTACAGCAGGTAGAATGGCCCGCTGAATTCCGCTTATTTCACCACAAAAAGGCGCAATGCTGAACGGCATTGCCGCTTTAACCCCACGGCGCTTACATTCCCTATGCGGCAAAATAAATCCCGACGGCCCTGGTTTCTGCACGAAACGGCGCAAAGCGCGAGGCACTCGGGGTGGCTTTCGCCGTGCCTGCTGTCTTCCTTGTTCGTGTTCGGCGCCGGTTCGCCGCATGGCGCGCAGGCCGCCAATTGGAATTGCCAGAACAACAGTGAAGGCAAGTGGGTCTGCGTGTCGCGCAAGGGCGAAGGCGAGTCCGCCAAACCGCTGCCGTCCATGCCCGCCACTACACCGGCAGCTCCCAGCGTTGCCGCGCCTGCTCCGGCGCTGCATATTCCCACAGAACCGGTCAAGCCGGCCCCGGTCGTTGCAAAACCTTCACGGGAGGAATTGCCCGCGCCCGTCGTCACCGAATCAGCCGCCCAACCCACCACTCCTGCCAAACAGGCGGCTGCGCCGGCACCCGCCCAGCGGGCAGCAGCGCCGGAGCCGGAAGCCGAAAAGCCGTTGCCGGAGTATATTCCGCCCAAACCGTCGTTGCGCGTATCCCGGGGCGCCGTCACTCCCGTCAGAGTCGTCAGCGGCGCCAAACCGGGCTGGAATTGCCGTTCCGGCACCGGTAAAAAAGGCTGGGATTGCGCGCTGGGCGGGGCGGACCCGAAAGGACAGGCCCATGTGGTCGACGATGCCGGCACGGCAACAGCGGCGCAGGGGGGGCTGTACGCATTCACCAGCCAGGATGAAGCACGTTTTCGCGACATGATGGCGGTGACGGGCGTCGATCCATGGGTGGCCAGTTGCGCAAAACAGCCGGCTGTCGCGTCGGCGCTGGACGAGGAAGGCGACAGAGCGACCTCTTCCCTGGAGATCGATTCCGACTATACGGAAATGGAAGGCAACGAGCTTTACACCTTTACCGGCGGCGTCGACCTGATGCGCGCCGATCAGCGCCTGCTGGGCGACGTGGTGGTGCACGATAAATTGGCGCATACCCTGAACGCCCACGGCGACGTCATTTACCACGAAAAAGGCACGACGGTGGCCGCCGACAGCCTGTTCATGAAAATGGACACCGGCCAGGGCAGGTTGCGCAATGCCCAATACCTGTTCGACGACGTACCGGCGCGCGGCAAGGCCGAAACGACGATTTTCGACGACAAGCAGCGTTCGCGCTACGAAAAAGCCACTTTTACCACCTGTCGTCCCGGCAACAACGATTGGCTGATGCACGCTTCCCGGCTGCGGGTGGACAAAGAAACCGGGCGCGGCATCGCCTCGAATGCCTGGCTGGAGTTCAAAGGCGTGCCGTTCTTTTATACGCCCTGGATATCTTTTCCCACCGACAAGCGGCGCCAATCCGGTTTCACTTCGCCCAATTTCGGCCTGTCGTCGGGCAACGGCTTCAGCGCCACTTTACCGTACTATTGGAATATCGCCCCGAACTACGACGCCACTTTCTATCCACGCTACAACGTCAATCGCGGCATGATTTACGGCGCGGAAGCGCGTTATCTGGATACCATGGGCACGGGGTTCGTCCAGGGCCAGTTCATGCCGGACGACCAGGAGTTGGCGCAAAATCGCGGTTTCTTCTCCTTCAACGACAGCCGCACCCTGTTGCCGAATCTCACCTCGACGCTGCGCCTGAATTACGTCAGCGACAATCAGTATTTCGCCGACATGTGGAACACCATCAACCGGCACGATTTCCTCAACCGCTCTTATCTGCCGTCCACCGCCGCGTTGAACTACAGCGATACCTTCGATCAGTTGTCGGTTTATTCCACGGTCACGGCGGCCAACTACCAAGTATTGGCGGACAACTTCCCCGATTCCAGCAAACCCTACCGGCTGTTGCCCATGTGGAGTTTCGGCCTGAGCCGGCCCATCGGGGTTGCCGACGGCGTATTCACGCTGGCCAATGAGTTGAGCTATTTCGATCACGACAGCAAATCGCCGATCAGAAGGGCAAACATCAAGCCCGGCATCGCATTCCCCTGGCAGAACGAATGGAGCTTCCTGACGCCCAGGCTGTCGCTGCAGCATACCGAATACTGGATCGACAACGGCTTGGCCGTCGATCCTTTCGTCGATCCCGCCGGCAGGCAGGTCTCCAGCGTCGGACGCACCAGCCCCATCGTATCGCTGGACGGCGGATTAAAATTCGACCGCGATGCCAGCCTGTTCGGCGAGGCCTATACGCAAACCCTGGAACCCCGGTTGTTCTATCTGTATGTGCCCTATAGCAACCAGGACAACATTCCCGTGGTCAATTCGGCGCTGTACGACTTCACCTTCGCCAGCCTGTTCCGCGAAAACCGCTTCGCCGGCCTGGACAGAATGGGAGACGCCAATCAGTTCAGCGTCGCGGTCACATCCCGCCTGATCGATCAGACCAGCGGCCGCGAAAAGCTGCGCATGAACCTCGGCAAAATGTTCGACGTCTATGAGCCGAAAGTTAACCTGGTTGACCAGCGCCTGAACGATCCCATCCTGATGTCCTTGCTGGCCGGCGCCAATACCAATACGGTCAACCGCAAGGACGTGGTCGCCGAGGCGACGGCGTTCGTCACCGATACGCTGAAAATCACCCCCATGGTGTTGTGGAACTACGAAGACAACCGCGCCGACCGTTTTCAAACCATGGCCAGCTATAACGCGGGCAACAACCGGATTTTCAATATCGGCTACCGCTACCGTTACGGCTTGACCGACAACTCGGACATTTCCCTGAGCTGGCCGATCACCAAGGAATGGTCGGTGGTCGGGCGCTGGCAATATGCCTGGCAGCTCAATTCGAACCTGGAAAGCTTTGTCGGCGTGCAAAAAGAAACCTGCTGCTGGAAAGTCGGCATTATTGCGCGCCAATACATGACCGGCGTCGGCCTGGCCTTGCCGGGAAATTTGCAGGATGGCACGCTGCCGGGCACCAATGTCGCCGCGCAGCCTTTGACCAATGGCGTGTTTTTGTCGCTGGAGCTGAAAGGCTTTGCCAATATCGGCGACAGTATCGGCCACTTCTTAACCTATTCGATTCCCGGCTACGAAGCGGATTAAACCGCGTGCGTTTGTTTTGGCGTAAAAAATATCTATGTCTATGAAAGTATTGTGGTTGGCGCTTGGCTTGGCGGTTTCGGCACTGTCCGGCAGCGCATCGGCGGAGTGGGAATACTCCAGACGGACCGTCAGCGACCGTATCGTGGCCGTCGTGGAAGACGGCGTGATACTCGACAGCGAGCTGGAGCAAAAAATTACCGACATCAAGTCGAAACTCGAGCAAAGCGGCACCTCCGTGCCTAGCGACGACGTGTTGCGGCACCAGGTGCTGGACCGCTTGATACTGGACAAGCTGCAATTGCAGATGGCCGAGCACGCCGGCATCAAAGTGGACGATGAAACGCTACGCATTGCCGTACAGCAGATCGCTTCCCGTAACAGCCTGTCCTTGGATCAGTTTCGCCTGGCGCTGGAGCACGAAGGCCTGAGCTATGCCGACTTTACCGCGCAAATCAGTGATGAAATCACCATCAGCCGCTTGCGCAACAGCCAGGTAACCAGCCGGGTCAAAGTTTCCGAGCGGGAAATCGACAACTACCTGGCCAGCGGCGCGGCACTGGGCAGCGGACCTGAAAGCCCGGAATATCACCTCGGCCACATACTCATCGCCACGCCGCCCGCCGCGGCGCCCAGTCAGCTTCAGACAGCTTACGAAAAAGCCAGCCGGGTCATGGCCGAATTACAGCACGGCGCCGATTTCAAGCGCACGGCGGTTTCCTATTCCAACGACAGCCTGGCCCTGAGCGGCGGCGATTTGGGCTGGCGCAAGGCGCAGGACTTGCCGGGCCAGTTGGCGGAGCTGGTGCTGCAGATGCGCGAAGGCGAAATCAAAGGCCCGCTGCGCAGCCCCAGCGGCTTTCACATCATCAAACTGTTTGAAGTCAAAGGCACGGGCGAGCACGTCAGCACCAAAACCCGCGTGCGCCACATTTTGCTGAAAACCAGCGAAGTGTTGTCCGACGACGACGCCAAGCAGCGCCTGATGGCATTGCGGCAGCGCCTGGAAAACGGCGAAGATTTTGCCGCGCTGGCGCGGGGCAATTCCGACGACAAAGGTTCGGCGATCAAAGGCGGGGAGCTGGGGTTTGTCGAACCCGGCGCCCTGGTGCCACCGTTTGAAGAAGCCATGAACAAGCTGGCGGTGAATCAAATCAGCGAGCCGGTGCAGACCCAGTTTGGCTGGCACTTGATACAGGTATTGGAGCGCCAGCAGCAAACCGACACCACCGAATTTCGCCGCGCCCAGGCGCGCGAAGCGGTGATGCGGCGTAAAGTGGAAGAAGAAACCGAACTCTGGCTGCGCCAGATGCGCGATGAAGCCTATGTGGAAATCCGGCTGGACGATGAAGGGGGAGAGTAACCATGAGCGAATATAAAAAATATTATTGCCGCGAATGCGAACACATCTACGACGAAGCCCAGGGCGACGCGGACAGCGGCATCGCTCCGGGCACGCGCTGGGCCGACATTCCCGACAGCTGGGCGTGCCCGATATGCGGCGCGCCGAAAAGCTTTTTTGCCTTGCTGGAAGAGAACTAGTAGTTCGTTCCATAAAAACGATAAGCCATGCCGCAGCAGCCGCTGTCAAGCAAAATCAGGCAGGTTCTTCATGCGATTGTCCTGACCATTGATGGAGCCAACTTGCTGGCGGAAATTTGCCCGGCCGGCGAATAAACCTCGGTTTTGCCGGTTTCATGGACGATCCAGACTTCCTGTGCCCCTTGGTCCAAATATAACTGGATTTTTTCCGTCAATTCCACTTTGGAGTTGGAGGGCGATACGATTTCTATGCACAACTCGGGCGCTTTGGGATAAGGCGTGCTGTAACCGAATTCGGCGATAAAAGCGTTGGATGCCCAGGCGATGTCCGCCACTTTGACGCCTTCGGCGGTTTGCATGGAACATTCGGTGATGATTTCACCGTCCGGCATCGCATTCCATAACTGGCCGCTGAGCCGTCCCTGAATCCGCCCGTGCTGGTTGGACGCCGGGCTCATCAGCAGCTTGCCGAATTTGGTCAATTCGATTTTGAACGGCAGATTTTGCAGCAGCGGATGTTCGATGACTTCGGCCCATTCCATATCAATACCTCTTTAGGCTAATATAAAAAATGGTTGGATTAAAAAAGGGGAATTCACTTTAACTGCCAAATACTTCGCTTAAATCCAGCACCAAGTCTGGAAACAAACGTGGAACTGCTGTATCGCTGCTGGAATACATCGCCTGCAACCGGTAGCGGCAACTGTCTTTATCCAATACAAATTGATGTACCGCTTGCTCGTAGGGATAAACCAACCAATATTCACTTACTCCGGCTTCTTGATACAGTTCGTATTTGGTCTGCATTTCCCGCTTCGAATTTCCTTTCGACAAGATTTCAATAATCCAATCCGGCGCGCCGTTGCAACCTTGTTCGTCCAAAATCTCGGGATGACAAATGACGCATAAGTCGGGCTGGACGACGGTATGGACGTCCTTGCTCGCCAATACCGATTTTTTACGGTTATACAACCGCACGTCAAACGGCGCCGCAAATATCTGGCACTGACCGCGCCCAAAGAAGTTATACAATTTCGCGGTTAAACGCGCGGAAATCCGCTGGTGGTCGACGTTGGGGGCGGGTGACATCGGCATGATTTTGCCTTTGATGAGCTCTATGGTCTCCTCAAATTGCCATGTCAAATAGTCGGCGTAACTGTAGGTCTGGTCCGGGTCTAATTGCGATAATCGGGTGATTGTAGCCATATGGATAATCTCAATGCCAAATTCGATTTTGAACGGCAGATTTTGCAGCAGCGGATGTTCGATGACTTCGGCCCATTCCATATTCAACTAAACAAAGCATCCATCTCGTCAAGCAACATCAATCCTGTTATCGGTTTTGATGTTTCTACGCTCATGTCTTCGCCCAAATGAAGGTGGCAAGGGAAACCCGGCAGATGAGGATGATGCGGTGCATTGTCCCAGCGCCGAATAAGTTTGCCATTAGCATCCTGCCAGTGGAAACGATAAGTTGTGTGACATGGTGGTGAATTCCCTTCGACAATTACCCGTTCCATCATTTCCAACAAACCACCATCCTTGAGTTTGATGCGAAAACGGTAGAGTAAGATGACGATATCATCAAGGCCCGTAATGTCGCAACGCGCTACCTCAATGGCGATAGCCCAGTTGCAACTTGTCAAGCGGGATTCCAGCTCCCGCAAGTAAGCGCGGATCATCCTCGAAAGCTGGCGGCAAGCTGCGCTTTTTTGCCGAGGAGTAAGCGGAAATTCTCCGTCAGTGCCATCCACTCCATCAGATCGGCATCGTCGCCTAGATCGCCACTTTGCCACGCTTCCCAAGTTGCCATGCTGTCCCGTCCGAAGCGGGACTCGAAGGGAACCAGCTCTTTGCGTGCACGCTCTATGGCTAAATCAAGGCGGCCCAGTTCCAGTTCGGCCAAGCGGCGGAGCACCGAACCTACCAGCGCATCACCGCATACCGCCGCGATACTTCGTGCTTGAGTTGCTACATCCGGCATAATCATTTCCCCTTGCGCTTTATAACAAACTAAATAAGCGACCTTTTCTACAATATCGCCTGACAGGCGATTGTAAAAAAGGGCTGGGTTCGCATCACTGCTTACCCAACCCCACTTTTATTCGGCGCGGGATGCGCTGCGCCGACTCAGGAAGCCTTAGTACTTGGCCAAAAATAACTTCCCGATCGCGCCCATTGATGTGGGGTACGCTGTGCGTACCTTCAATGGCATCGAACGGTACGCATAGCGTACGGTCCTACACGCGGTTTACCCGCGCAACGCCCCCAACACTTCATCCAGCATCTTCTTGGCGTCGCCGAACAACATGCGGTTGTTTTCCTTATAGAACAGCGGGTTGTCCACACCGGCGTAGCCTGATGCCATGGAGCGCTTCATGACGATGGACGTTTTGGCTTTCCACACTTCCAGCACCGGCATGCCGGCGATGGGGCTGCCGGGGTCGTCCTGCGCCGCCGGGTTGACGATGTCGTTGGCGCCTATCACCATCACCACGTCGGTTTCCGGGAAGTCTTCGTTGATTTCGTCCATTTCCAGCACGATGTCGTACGGCACTTTGGCTTCCGCCAGCAGTACGTTCATGTGGCCCGGCATGCGGCCCGCCACCGGGTGGATGGCGAAGCGCACTTCCACGCCTTTTTCGCGCAGCCATTTGGTGATTTCGTACACCGTGTGCTGGGCCTGCGCCACCGCCATGCCGTAACCCGGCACTATCACCACGTGCTGGGCGTCGCGCAGCAGTTCCGCCGTTTCCTCAGCGCTGATGGGCGACACTTCGCCTTGCGGCTGGGCGGCGCCACTCGCCGAGGGCGCGCCGCCGTCGGAACCGAAGCCGCCGGCGATTACCGACAGGAAGTGGCGGTTCATGGCGCGGCACATGATGTAGCTGAGGATGGCGCCGCTGGAGCCGACCAAGGCGCCGGTAACGATGAGCAGGTCGTTGCTGAGCATGAAGCCGGTGGCCGCCGCCGCCCAGCCCGAGTAGCTGTTGAGCATGGAGACTACCACCGGCATGTCGGCGCCGCCGATGGCCATGACCATGTGGATGCCGAAGGCCAGCGCGATGGCGGTCATGACGAACAGGGGAAACAACCCGCCGGCGGCGCTGTCGACGTTGAGGAAGATCTTGCCGAAGATGATCACGACGATCAGGCCGGCCAGATTGATCCAGTGGCGTCCCGGCAACAGCATCGGTTTGCCGCCGATTTTGCCGGACAGTTTGCCGAAAGCGATGATGGAACCGGAGAAAGTCACCGCGCCGATGAGGATGCCCAGATAGGTTTCCACGTCGTGAATGGCTTTTTCCGCGCCCAGCATGTGGGCGTTGGGGTCGACGTAGCTGGCGTAACCCACCAGCACGGCGGCCAGCCCGACGAAGCTGTGCAGCATGGCGACCAGTTCCGGCATTTCGGTCATTTTGACCTTGATGGCCGCGAATGCGCCGATGCTGCCGCCTATCGCCATGGCGATGAGCAGCGCGGTGTAGGAATGCACCGCGTTGCTGAGGATGGTCGCCAGAATGGCGATGGCCATGCCGGCCATGCCGTAGTAGTTACCCCGTCTGGCCGTTTCCGGGTGGCTGAGGCCACCGAGACTCAGGATGAACAGGATGGTTGCGGTAACGTAAGATACGGTAACGAGTCCTTGGGACATAATGCTGGGCTCCCCTTAGCGTCTGAACATTTTCAACATGCGCTGGGTGACCCAAAAGCCCCCGACGACGTTGATGGTGGCCACCAGTATCGCCAGTCCGGCGAACAGCGGGATGATCTTGGAGATGATGGTGTGCGCATGACCGTCATGGCCGGTGATCAAATCCGCGATATTGCCGGTGAGGTTGCCGGTGTATTCGGGCGGTGCGATTTGCAGCAGCGCGCCGATGACGATGATGCCGCTGATGGCGTTGGTGACGCTCATCAAAGGCGTGTGCAGCGCCGGCGTGACGTTCCAGATCACCATGTAGCCGACGAAGCAGGCCAGCACGAACACGGTGAAGTGCGACATGAAGGCGGGAGGAGCCACCATGCCCAGCCCGATCAAGGCGGCGGCGGCCACGCCCAGTTGCAGGGTCGTCGTGACGCAGGCGGGCAGTTTGAAGCCGGCCTTTTTCGGCTCGGCCACTGCGGCAGCGGCGGCCGGTTGCGTCGGAGCGGCGGAGATTTTCGGCGGTGGCGGCGGCCAGGTGATGGCGCCTTCCTTGATCACCGTCGCGCCACGGATCACTTCGTCTTCCATGTTGACGTCGATGACGCCGTCTTTGTTTTTGCACAGCTCTTCCGACAAGCGCCACAGGTTGGTGCCGTACAGCTGGCTGGACTGCTTGGCCAAGCGGCTGGGCAGGTCGGTATAGCCGATGATGGTGACGCCGTGGTGCACGACGATTTCGCCTGCCACGCTCAGTTCGCAGTTGCCGCCCTGTTCCGCCGCCATGTCGACGATGACGCTGCCGGGCTTCATGCTTTCCACCATGCCGGCGCTGATCAGGCGCGGGGCCGGTTTGCCGGGGATGAGGGCGGTGGTGATGATGATGTCCACGTCCATGGCTTGGCGGGCGTACATTTCGCGCTGGGCTTTCTGGTAGCCTTCGCTCATGACTTTGGCGTAACCGCCGACGCCGGTGCCTTCTTCCTGATAATCCACGTCCACGAATTCGGCGCCCATGCTCTTGACCTGGTCTTTGACTTCAGGCCGCGTGTCGCTGGCGCGGACGATGGCGCCCAGCCCGGAAGCGGCGCCGATGGCGGCGAGACCGGCCACGCCGACGCCGACGATGAAGACTTTGGCGGGCGGTACTTTACCGGCGGCGGTGATCTGGCCGCAGAAAAAGCGGCCGAAGGCGTGGGCGGCTTCGACCACGGCGCGGTAACCGGCGATGTTGGCCATGGAGCTTAAAGCGTCCAGCTTTTGCGCGCGGGATACGCGCGGCACGCTGTCCATCGCCAGCACGGTGACTTTTTTCGCCGCCATGCGTTCCATCAGTTCGGGATTCTGGCCCGGCCAGATAAAGCTGACCAGGGTGCTGCCTTCGCGCAGCGATTCCACTTCGTCGATCGCCAGTTCCGGGTGCACTTCCGGCGCCCTGACTTTGAAGATAATGTCCGAGTCCCAGACACCGGCCCGGTCGGTAATTGATGCGCCGGCTTCGCGGTATGCATCGTCGGAAAAATTGGCCTCTGCACCGGCGTTGGACTCGACGGTTACCGCAAAGCCCAGCTTCAGCAGTTTTTCTACCACCTCTGGAGTAGTCGCCACGCGCTTTTCGCCCGCGTGGATCTCCTTGGGTACACCTATTTTCATGGATAATGTCTCCTCGCCCCATTGTTCGTGATTGTTGTCGTTTATTTGAAAACGGCCACCAAGGTCAACCGACTTGCATTTTTCCGCCGCCGCCCCCATGACTGATCAACACGGCATGTGAGCGCGTGGTGCCGCCGCAAACCCAAGCAACGCATATAATAACCCATTGCAATCTCCCACCATGAATACACTGATCCAAGTCGAACAGCTATCCCGCTATTACGGCGATCATCTGGCAGTGGACAACGTCAGCTTTTCGCTGGAAAAAGGCGAAATCCTCGGCTTTCTCGGCCCCAACGGCGCCGGCAAGTCCACCACCATGCAAATGATCTGCGCCAATCTGGCGCCTTCTTCCGGCCAGGTCCGCATCAACGGCATCGATATTCTCGATAATCCCAAGGAAGCCAAGGCCGAACTGGGTTATTTGCCGGAAAACCCGCCGGTCTACCGCGAACTGACGGTGGACGAATACCTCGGCTACTGCGCCAAGCTGCACCGCATCGCCAAAGACAAAGTCAAAGCCGCCCTGGACAACGCCAAAGCCCGCTGCGGCTTGAGCGACGTCGGCGCCCGGCTGATCGGCAATTTGTCCAAGGGTTACCAGCAGCGGGTGGGCATCGCCCAGGCCATATTGCACTCCCCGGCGGTGATCATTCTGGACGAACCCACCGTGGGCCTGGACCCGATCCAGATTCGCGAAATCCGCCAATTGATCCGCGATTTGGGCCAGGAGCACGGCATCATCCTCTCCACCCACATCCTGCCGGAAGTGCAGGAAAGCTGTAGCAAAGTGCAGATCATTCACCAAGGCCGCCTGGTGTTGAGTGACAGCATCGCCGGCATGGAACAGCGCATGAGTTCCTCCAGCCTGGCGATCAGCACGCGCCAGCCGCCGGATACCGCGCTGTTGGCGGCCATCCCCGGCGTCAAGTCGGTGGAAGCGCTGGATCACCAACGCTATCGCATTTTTCACGACAAGCAGGCCAATCCGGCCGAACAAGTGGCCCAGCTGGTGGTGACGCAAGGCTGGGGCTTGGCGGAACTGGTGCCGGAAAAACGCACTATCGAGCAGATTTTTGTGGAAATTACGCAGACCCCTCACCCTGGGCCTACCCAGGAACCGACTTCCGGCCCCCTCTCCCCCCGGGAGAGGGATGGGGTGAGGGCAGCCAATCAGGAGACACAACCATGAGCGCACTCGTCATCGCCGCCCGCGAATTGCGCGGCATGTTTCTCTCGCCGCTGGCCTGGTCCATCCTGGGCGTGGTGCAAATGATCCTGGGCTTTATGTTTTTGTCCCAGGTGGACTATTACATGATGATCCAGCCGCGCATCGCCAACATGGAAGGCGCGCCGGGCATCACCGACCTGATCGTGGCGCCGCTGTTCGGCAACGCCGGCGTCATTCTGCTGCTGGTCACGCCGCTGATCACCATGCGCCTGATCAGCGAAGAACGGCGCAACCGTACGCTCAGCCTGCTGTTCAGCGCCCCCGTGTCCATGGCGGACATCATTCTGGGCAAATACCTGGGCACGCTGGCGTTTCTGCTGATCATGGTCGGCATGATCGTGCTGATGCCGCTGTCCCTGCTGTTCGGCGGCGGGCTGGATCTGGGCAAGCTGGCCGCTTGCGCCATGGCGCTGAGCTTGTTGCTGGCCGCGTTCGCCGCGCTGGGCCTTTACATGTCCAGCCTGGCCGGCCAACCCACCGTGGCGGCCATCGGCAGTTTCGGCGTGCTGTTGTTGCTGTGGATCATCGACTGGAGCAGCAACGACGGCGACAAATCCGACAGCGTGTTGCACTACCTGTCCTTGCTGCGCCACTACGAAAGCTTGCTCAAAGGGCTGGTCAACACCACCGACCTGCTGTACTTCCTCCTGTTCATCTTCACCTTCCTGGTGCTGAGCATCCACCGCCTTGACAACGACAGGTTGCAGAAATGAAGATCAACCAAAAAATCCACACGCAAATCCGTCTGCAAAATCTGCTGTTCACCGCTTTGTTCCTGGTCATGGTGGGGTTGGCGGCCTGGTTGAGCACGCGCTATTCCAGCCAGTTCGACTGGACCGCCGGCGGCCGCAACACCCTGTCGGAAGCCAGCAGCAAAGTGCTGGAGCTATTCAAAGAGCCGGTGACGGTCACCTCCTATACCCGGGAAAACAACCGCACGCTGCGCGATCAAATCAGCGACCTGATGGGACGCTACAGCCGCCGCAATAAAAACATTGCGCTGGCTTTCGTCAACCCGGATACCGAGCCGGATAAAACCCGCGACATGGGCATCAGCATGGACGGGGAAATGGTCATCGCCTATCAAGGCCGCAGCGAAAAAGTGCAGGACTTCAGCGAATCCGCCATCACCAACGCGCTGCAACGCCTGGCCCAGGCCAAGGAACAGCACTTGCTGTTTCTGGAAGGCCACGGCGAGCGCTCGCCGCTGGGCCAGGCCAATTTCGACCTGGGCCAGTTCGGCGAGGCGTTGAAACGCAAGGGCATCAACATCGACCTGCTCAACCTGGCGAAAACCCCGGAAATTCCCGCCAACACCACGGCTCTGGTCATCGCCGGCCCGCGCAGCAACCTGTTGCCGGGTGAAGTTAGCCTGATTCAGGAATTCGTCAAAAAAGGCGGCAACCTGCTGTGGCTGGCCGATCCCGGCGATCAGCACGGCTTGCAGGCGCTGGCGCAGCAATTGAACCTGAGCTTTCTGCCCGGCACCATCGTCGACGCCAGCACCCAATTGCTGGGCATCAGCGATCCGACCTTTGCCCTGGTGGTGGAATACAGCCATCACCCCATCACCGAAAGCTTTCAGGAAATGACGCTGTTCCCGGCGACGGTCGCCATCCAGTCCGGCAAGGACGCCGACTTCCACGCCACCGCCGTGCTGCATACGCTGGCGCGTTCCTGGACCGAAACCGGCCCGCTCAAAGGCGATATCCGCTTCAACGCCGACAGCGGCGAAAAAGAAGGTCCGCTGAATATCGGTTATGCCCTGGTGCGTGAAAACAAGCCGGCGGCTGACGCGCCGCAAGAAGGTGACGGCAAATCCGCCGCCGAACAGCGCATTTTTGTGCTGGGCGACAGCGACTTTTTATCCAACACCTATCTGGGCAATGGCGGCAATCTTAATCTGGGGTTGAACTTGGTGCAGTGGCTCAGCCACAACGACCAGTTCATCAACATCCCCGCCAAAACCGCCAAGGACGTCAGCCTGAACTTGTCGCAGGCAGCTTCCGGCGTGATCGGCGTGAGCTTTTTGCTGTTGATTCCGGGCTTGTTGATCGGTAGCGGCGCGTTTATCTGGTTCCGCCGCAGGAATCGATAAAAGGCCTGGGAAATAGATAAAAAAAGCGGGCGCTCAGTCCGCTTTTTTTTTCATTGTTCCCATGATGCTCTGCTACGCATCGTTTTCGCCAGGGGTGGCGGTTCCATAACGCCGCTGGTAATAAGCCCGTACCTGCGGTTCGTAAATCTTCAGTCCAAGCCGCGCCAGCCAGCGCAACGGCGTTTCGCCGGCCAGGCGCGGGGAATATCCCTGTTGCCGCAAACGCTGTTCCAGGCCGGCGTAGTCTTCATCACGAACCGATGGCAAATTCTCTCTGTTTTCCGTGGTCGGCGCGGGTTGCGCGACCCGCTGCCGGCTGCGGTATAAGCGCCACCCCAGCCACAGGCTGAGCGGCAGCAGCAGATAGCCCCACAGCGGCCAGCTTTTGTCTTCCGGCTGCTGCGATTTGTCCCAGCGCCAGGCTTGCCAAGCGGTGATCCAGCCGGACCAGAGGTCTGCCGTCGTTTGCCACCAGGGATCGCTTTGCGCTTCGTCCTCCGCCCAGCGCGCCGGGGTGTTGTCCAGGGTTTGCCAGGCGCCGTTCAGGTAGGCTTCGCTCCAGGCATGGGCGTGGCGTGCCCGCACCAGATAGGTGTTGCTTGCCGGACTGTATTCCTGCGCCGTGTAGCCGACGACGTAACGGCTGGGGATGCCGGCGGCCCGCAGCAACAGGGCGGTGGCGCCGGCGAAATATTCGCAGTGCCCCGCTTTGCGCCGGTAGAGAAAATCGGCCATGGCGCCGCTGCCGCCGCGTTTGTCGCCCAAGTACAGGCTGTAGGCATAATCGCGCGCAAACAGTTGAGCGATGCTCGCCGCGACGTCGGGGGCGGTTTTGTGTTCCAGTTCCAGCTGCCGGACCAGCGGCGCCAGTAAAGCCCGCGTGGCTTTGGGCAGTTGCGTGGCTGGTGGTGGGGGAGGGGTGTGGTCCTGGATGGCCGGATCGTAACCCATGCGGTAGCGCAGCACCGGCGGTACGTCCCGCAGCTTCAGCGTGCCCAGGCGGTTGCGCTGCAATACGCTGTGTGCGGGCAGTTCCAGGCTTTGCAGGCCGGGGGGAATGGGCAGCAACGCGCTACGCTGTTCGGGGATGCGCAGCACCCGTAGTTGGACTGTGCCCTGATCGCTACCCGGTGCTTGATAGGGCTCGAACGGCGCAGGATAGGCCAGCCAGTTTTCGCCGTCGTAATGGTCGTAGGCGGCTTCTTTGAGCAGCAGCGTGGCGTTCAAGCGCTGCTCACTGCTTATCCGCATGATGATTTTGCCGGATAGCTTGAGCTGCCCCACTTCGCCGATGGCGGTTCTGGCCTTGAATGGGTCGGTATCGCTGCCGCTGAGCCAGTCGACGGCCCAGGCTTCCAACGCGCTTTGCAGGGATTTGAGGCCAAGCTGGCCGCCGTATCCCAAGCCCACGGCCAGGCTGAACCACAGCAACCAGACGGCTTTGCCTTGCCGGCGCGGCTGGTTTTGCAGCAGGGTCCACCCGCATAAGCCGGTGATGCCCAGAAAATAGCCGGCGTCGCCGCTGCCGCCGCTGCCGGCGGCCAGCGCACAAAAAAATGCGTAGGGCAGGCGGAAATCCAGGCTGGGTCTGGGGATTTCGGAACGGCTGCGGCGCAGCGAGTAAAACAGGGCGCTGAGCGGCAGCAGGCTGGTGCTGTACAGCTGCGCCAGCAGCAAGGGCGCGAAAAACAGCGGCAGCCAGCGCAGCAGTGCGTATACCGGCGGCGTGTCGCCGCCGGCGCTGATGAAATAGGCGACGCCGCCCAAAAACAGCACGCTGGTCAAATCGCCGATGCGGTGAAACTGGCTGGCCGCCAGCGGCCAGCGCCACGGGCTGCGGCTGGCCGGCCCTACCAGCAACAGCATCAGGCCGGCTGCCGCCGCTGTTTTGCTTTGCCAGCCCCAGAACAGCAGGGACAGGGCGAGTAGGTAGGGTGGGTAGGTCAATTGCTTATAACGATTCAGCCGGCGGCAATGGAATACGCCGTTCATCGGCGAGCACCCGCAGCCGGTCCGCGGCTTTTTCGTAGGCAAACTCGGCGACCAGCCGCGCCACCTCGGCATAGGCCGCGGCGTATCCCAGGCGTTCAGCCACGGGCGTCAGCCGCATGGAAACTCCCATGGCCGCGCCATTATCGGCGCGCAAATATTGATACAGCGTGTTGAACAGCGCCGTGGCGCGTGCTTCGTCGGAGGCATAATCGTCGTCGGCCTCGTTGCCGGCCCAGGCCGCCAATGCCGTCAGCACGGTGCGCAACTGCTGTTCCACCGCCTGTAGCAGCGGTTCCAGCGCCGGCGGCGCGGCGCTTTGCGCCAGCGCCGACTCCAACCCGCCCGCCGCCTTGGCCAAGGCTTCCGCGCTGATGTTGGCCGCCACGCCCCGCAAGGTATGGGCAATGGCTTGGGCTTGATCGGCCTGATCATCCTGCAGCGCGCGCCGCAGTCTGGTCATGCAGTCTTGCTGGTTGTTTTGAAACATCGCCAGCAGGGTTTGATACAGCTCCAGGTCGCCGCCCATTTGCGCCAGGCCTTCGCGCGTGTTTATTCCCGCCAGTTCCGGCATGCCGTCCAGCGGCGCCGCTGCGGCCGGCTCGTTGCTTGCAGCCGCCTGTGCTTCATCGCGCGGCGGCGGCAGCCAGTGCGCCAGGGTTTCATAGAACTGTCTCAGCTCGATGGGCTTGCCGATATGGTCGTCCATGCCCGCCGCCAGACAGCGTGCGCGGTCTTCGTTCATGGCGTTGGCGGTCATGGCGATGATGGGCAGTTGTTCCAGCCAGGGTATGCGGCGGATGCGGCGCGTGGCTTCCAGGCCGTCCATTTCCGGCATCTGCATGTCCATCAGCACGCCGTCGAAGTTTTCCCGCCCGACCATCTCCAACGCCTGGCGGCCATTGCCGGCACAGGCCACGTCCAAACCGGCCTTGCGCAAAAATTCGCGGGCGATCTGCTGGTTGATGAGGTTGTCTTCGACCACCAGCACCCGCAAGCCGCGAAAACGCTCCCGGTATTGCCCAGGGTCGAATGGGGTAGCCGGCGTATCGGCGCTCAGGCGCTCGCCCTGCAACAACGACAGGGTGATGTTGAACAGCGCCGATTGCTCCACCGGCTTGGCGAGAAAGCCGTCCACCCACAGCCGTTCACTGCTGCTTAAGGATTTTTCGTAACCATAGCCGCTGACCAGCAGAATCCTGGGCTGTTGTTCCACCGGACAATCCTGGCGGATGCGCTGCGACACGTCGACGCCGTTCATGCCCGGCATGCTCCAGTCCACCACCATGAAGCGGTAGGGTTCGCCGGATAATGCGGTATGCACTTTGTCGATGGCTTCCGCGCCCGAAGCCGCTTCGTCCACCAGAAAGCCGAAATTACGCAGAAACTGGCACAAAATGCCGCGCGCCACGGCATTGTCGTCCACCACCAGGGTGCGCACGCTACGCAAGGTTTCCGGCACCACGTCCGCTTTGCGGAATACGCTGCGGCTAAGACCCAGGCGCAGGGTGAAGTGGAAAGTGCTGCCCCGGCCCGGCGTACTGTCGACGCCGATGCTGCCGCCCATCATTTCCACCAGGCGTTTGCAGATCGCCAGGCCCAGACCGGTGCCGCCGTAGCGCCGGGTGGTGGAGGCATCCGCCTGCGAAAACGCTTGAAACAGGCGCTGCTGCTGCTCTTCGGTCATGCCGATGCCGGTATCGCGCACGGCAAAACGCAGGCTGACATGATCGGCGGTCTTGTCACTCTCGCTGATGGCGATCACCACTTCGCCGCGCTCGGTAAACTTGACGGCGTTGTTGGCCAGGTTGATGAGGATCTGGCCCAGGCGCAGCGGATCGCCGATCAGCGCCGTGGGCAGGCCGTGGGGATAATCGAACAGCAAATCCAGGCCTTTTTCGCCGGCCCTTTGTCCCACCACCTGCCCCACGTGGTCCAAGACTTTGACCAGGTCGAAATCGATGGATTCTTTTTCCAGTTTGCCGGCTTCGATTTTGGAAAAATCCAGAATGTCGTTGATGATGCCCAACAGGTTTTTGGCGGCGCTGTAAATTTTGTCGACGTAGTCTTTTTGCTGGCTATCCAGCGCCGTGCCCAGGGCCAATTGGCTCAAGCCGATGATGGCGTTCATGGGCGTGCGGATTTCGTGGCTCATATTGGCGAGAAATTCGCCCTTGGCCTGATTGGCGGCATCGGCGCGCTCTTTGGCCTGCGCCAGCCATTCAGTCATCTGCTTGTATTGGGTGATGTCGCGGCTGACGCCGAGTATGCCCAGCAAGGCGCCGCTTTCGTCGGTATAGGGCGCCAGCACGGTGTCCAGTATCACTTGCCGGCCGTCGACGAAGGTGCAGGCCTGTTCGTCCTGGAACGGTTTGTGCGATTCCAGCAGGTGCTTATCCTGTATGCGGTTGGATTCGGCGATTTTGGGCGGATAAAGGTCGAAATCGCTCAGGCCGACCAAGTCCTGCTGGGTTTTGCCGAAAGCTTCGGTAAACGCCTGATTACATCCCTGATACACGCCATCGACGTCTTTCCAGAAAATAATGTCCTGAATGGAATTGACCAGCGAATAAATCAGCGAGCGTTCGTGCGCCAGGGCTGATTCGATGCGCTTGGTCTCGGTAATGTCGCGGCTGACGCCGAGTATGCCCAGCAGATTGCCCTGTTCGTCCATATAGGGGGTCAGCAGGGTATCCAGCACCACTTGGCTGCCGTCGACAAAGGTACAGGGTTGCAGTTCGTGCAGGGGACGGCGCGATTCCAGCAGATAAGCGTCCTGTTTGCGGTTGGATTCGGCGATGGCGCGCGGGTAAAGGTCGTAATCGTTTTTGCCGACCAGTTCAGCCCGGCTATAGCCGAAAGCGTGGGTAAACGCCTGGTTGCAGCCTTGGTAGGCCCCGTTGCCGTCTTTCCAGAAAATGATGTCCTGGATCGAGTTCACCAGCGAAAAAATCAGCGAGCGCTCTTCCTGCAAGGCGCTCATCATGCGCTTGTGGTTGCTGATGTCGCGCAGCGTGGCGATCACCAGCAGACCCTGGTCGACCTGGATGGGGTTGAGATTGACGTCCACCGGCAGTTCGCTGCCGTCCGCCATCAGCGCGCGCACGTCCTGGTTGAAGGTCATGTGGCGTTTTTCCGGAGTGCGGCCGAAGTCGCTCACCTGCCGGCGGTGCTGTTGGCGGTGGCGCGCCGGGATCAACTGGTCCACCTTGGCCGCCAGCAGTTGTTCGCGGGTATAGCCGAACACGTCCAGGGTACGCGAGTTGACCATGACGATGTTGCTGTCGCCGTCGACCATGACCACCGGATCGGGCATGGCGTCCAGAATCTGGCGTATGCGCTTTTCCGTGGCGATCAGCTCCCGCGATTTTTCCTGGAACAGCTGGGTGGCGGCGGCCAGTTGGCGAATTTCGCGGGCGCCGCCGTTCATGGCCACGTCGATGTCCAGTTGCCCCGCGCTCAAGCGCGTCATGGCGTGGGTCAAGCGGGTGATGGGCAGTATAACCTGGGTGCGGAACAGCCACAGCGACACGATGATCAGCGCGCCGATCAGCAAGGGCGTGACCACGCCGTTGCCCACCACCAGCAGCGACAGCGCGGCCAGTGCCGCTTGCAGCGAATGGCGGTCCACTTCGGCTTGATCGGCGTTGGCCCGCGCCAGGCCGGCGAGTGCCGCCAGGGCAGGGGCATCGTCCACCGCCGTGTGGCGCGCCAGCTCGGCGGAGCTGGCTTTTTGGGCGATCAAGGCCGTGGCTATCGGCAAGACTTCCTGGTAGTGGGCCAGCACCTGGCGCAAATGGGCCAGTGCGTTGCTTTCCGCCTCGTTGCCGCCCAGCTGCTGATAGGTATCCAGCAGCGTCTGGGCCTCGGCCAGTTTGCTGCCGGCCCATACCGCCTGGGCGGCTTCCTTGCGCAGCAGGTAATCCTGGAAGCGGTGGATCATGCCGCCGTATCCCAGAACGCGGCGCAAGCGGTTCAGCAGGCCGGCCTTGCCGGCGGCGGTCGCCGCCGACGCTTCCACCGCCAGTACGTCCAATGCGCTCAGCGCGGGGGCATCGTCGATGGACAGGCTGGCGTCCAGCGCTTCGGTATCCAAACGATCATGGGCCAACAACCGTTCAAAATTCACCGTCGCTTGCCGGTATTGTTCCAGGGTGGCTTGCAGTTGATCCAAAGCCGCCGTTTCTTCGGGCGTCGTTCCCAGCGTGCGGTAGCGTTCCAGAGCGGCGCGCGCACCGCCGATCGACCATTGCACTGTCGCCGCCTGGGCCGGATTGCGCTGCAACAGCATGGCTTTGAAACGGTGGATCATGCCGCCGTAGCCGATTTCCTGTTGCAGCGCGTTCAGTGCCTGGTTTTTTTCCGCATGGCCGGCCTCAAACGGCTGCCAAAGCCGGTCGACTTCGGCCAGGCGCTGGTCCATGTACCCGGCACCGACGATCAGACAGCAGCCGATCAGCAATAAAAAAACGGCGTAAATCCGGCCTATGGTGCACAGGCGGAGGGGATTCAACGCAACACCCTGACCAGGGTCTCTTTGATGCTCTGCGGCTCGAACGGCTTGTCGCACATGGCGGAAACGCCGGACTGTTCCACGTTGGCCAGGCGGGTGGCGTCCTGCTCGCTGGTCACCATCAGAATCGGCACCGACTCGTCCCCCAGTTGCCGCCGCACGTATTCCACCAGTTGCAAACCGTCCATTTCCGGCATGTTGAGGTCGGTCACGATCAAATCGTAACTGCTGTTGGCAAATACTTCCGCCGCATCGCGGCCATTTTGCGCGGTGGTGATATTGACGATGCCCAGGTTGTTGAGCACCCGTTTGATGTGCGTGCGCGCCGTACTGCTGTCGTCCACCACCAGTACGCGCAAATCCTCCAGGTCGATGTGGGTCAACTCCAGTTCCTGCGGGTCCAGAAACTCGATGGTGGCGCGCAGTGCCCGCTGTAAATCCTGCTGGTTGAAAGGCTTGGGCAGTATCGCCACCACCCCGGCCTGGCGGATCGGGTCCAGGGCATCGAAGTGGGTTTCGCTGGAAATCAGCATGAACGGCACGGCTTGCAGCGTGGGATTGTGGCGCATCGACAACACCAGTTCGGTGGCGGTCATGTCCGGCAGATACATCGCACTGATCACCAGATCGGGGGGGAACTGTTCCATTACGGCCAACGCTTCCGTGCCGTTGGAGAGGCCTTCCACGTGATCGACGCCGGCCTCGGCCAGACTGCGCTGAATCAGCTTGAGCTGGGTGGGCGAAGGCTCCACCAGCAAAATGGACAAATGGGTAATATCGATGGCTGCCACGCTTTTCCTCCTCGGATGGGTTTTCCCGTCAGTTTACCCGCGACAGCCCCGGTCTTGCCAAAGGATTGCTCTTTGCACCATGGTTTCGTGCGGCACTTGACGTCCAAGGCGGACTTGAATTGGGTTTTCGTCCATGCGCGCTGACTCCCAGCCAGGAATTGAGCACGCCTGAACGATTACGCTTGAAGCAGGGGGAGTTAGAGAAAAACCGCTGCCGCATTCAAGCTCGTCACGCCGCTCAGTTGAATGGAAAACTCCGGCGTGGCATCGGCGTCGGTATTACCGTACAGCACATGTAAATCGGCAGCAAAACGCAATTGCCCAGCGGCATTAAATGTACCGTCGTCGATGAAAGTAAATGCCTGATTACCAGACAGGTCAACGTTGGCGTCCACGCCGGACAGATCGATCTTATCGCCTTCGCCGTCCTGGAAATGGCGGATCACGTCGCGCGCTTTGCCGAGGCCGCTGTCGCCGGCGGCGTCAAAATCGAAAACATCTGCGTCCTTGCCGCCGACCAGGGTATCGGTTCCGATATTGCCGTTCAGCGTGTCGCTCCCTATCCCGCCATACAGGCCATCGTCGTTGTCGCCGCTGTTCAGGCGATCATCCCCGTTGCCGCCCCAAAGTTGGTCGTCGCCCGTCTGGCTCCGCAAAAAATCGGCGTTGGAACCGCCATATAAGCGGTCGTCGCCCAGGCCGCCCACCAAGGTATCATCGCCACGCATACCATAAAGCCAGTCGCCGCCGTTTTGGCCTTGCAGCGTGTCGTCGAGCGGCAAGCCGTTCTGGTCGCCGGCCAGGCGTAGCGGTTTGTCGCGCGCGGGGTCATGGTACACGTCGTCCGTGTGTACATCGGCCAAACCCACCACCCCCGAGCTTAGGAGTCTATTCAAAATAACTGGAACAAGTTGGTGTTTGCATCCATATTGGCGGTATGAATGCTCAAGAAGAACTGGCAAAGAAATACAGAATGCTCGACAAGCACTTGGATGAGCGTACATTCAGGTTGTGCCTGGCGTACTGGAAGACGTGTTGCTACGCTTGTTGCCGTTGATCGGCGCTGATCGCCTGTTTTGCTGATTGCCTGGGCTTGATAGGCTCTCGATATGGTGTTTGAGCTGTCGGCACAAAACCCATGAGGGACACCCGTTCGTCATGTTTGTTTCGGTTTATCGCCATGCACCCTGCCGTTTTCACCCAAAAGAAAACCCCGTTCCGATCTATATCAGGATGGGTTTGCTCCTTATCCGTTAACGCTCATCGTTATACACAAGTGTCGGTGGCATACCCGGAACCCCGTCATTCCGCCAATCCCAGGCGGAATGACGGTATCGGACAGACTTGTGTATAAAGACGAGCCGTTAACGGGATTTTTAAGGGCACGCATTGCATGCCGTTGCCGAGGAAATGCAATGATGTCAATTTTTAAAGGGTTACGACCCCTTTTTCCCCTTTTTATCAGCAAACATTGCAGGCATTTTTCTTGCCAACTGTGGGTTGCCGTCATTTGGGTGGGATGGCACTGACTTTTGCTATTGGGCTGGCAACGATAGGAGTGAACGTTATGAATCGAACACCTGCTGCATCGTTGGTAAAAAGTAACCTGACCGCTTTCCCCTCTTTGTTCGGCACATCCTGTCGTGTTCTTTTTTGTAGTTTGCTATTTATTATGGGGGGATGCATGAGTAACACGGCCATGCCGGTAAATGACACATCGGCATTCAGCTATGCGGCTATCAGCTTTACGCCTGACAGCCAAAAGCTGGTATTTAATCGCTGCCAAGAATCCGATAGTTGTTACATACACATCCTGGATCTTAAAACCAAGGCTTTGTCTTATTACCGGTCGCCCGCCGATCAGGAATGGTACGCAGCCAAGATTTCGCCATCGGGCGAGCAAGTGGTGTTTGTTATGGCGCCCATGACATCTGGTTACTTGCCGAAAGAAGACAAAAATCGACTTTATTCAGACTTTGGCAACGCACAGATTGCCATCATGGATGCCAATGGCAGCAATGTTCGCTTGTTGACCCACAGCAAGGGTTACAAGATGGCTCCCAACTTTTCGTGGTCGGGGAAAAAAGTGATATTTGCACAAGGGGATATGCGCAAGCCAGGCTCGAAAACGATAGCAAGTCATTTGGATGCCTATGAGATTGATCTGGAGAACGGTCATATTCAACGCTTGACGAACTTCAGATTCTTTCAAATGGGACGGCCAAGCTATTTGCCAGGGGACAAACAATTTGTGGTGGATGGAGATGGACCCAGTAAGTTTCCAGGGATTGCGGAAAATGATATTTCTACCATTGATATTCTTAGAGCCTTTGAGAAAAAGCACAGAAACAGCCAGTTCTATATTTTCAATGTGGGAACTGAAGCACAAGCATTAGAACCGAAATTCGATCAACTGAAGGGAGCAAAATCTTCAATGGCAGACGCGCAGGGTAACTTGTATTTTAGAGCTCAGCCATCCAGTGCTGATCGAGTAAAGCTATATCGCTCAGATACTAAGGGCAGTCTGGATTCTTGGGAGCTTCCCAATATGCAACTTTGGTTTTCAGAAATTTCCCCCAATGGCCGACTTTTTGCTGTAATTTCGAGAGCTGTCTACCCTGGTGATTTAAACAGTATTCATGTCTTTGATTTAGCTGGTGGCAAATGGGAAGAGATATCTTTGCCTGCGGATGCGAATCCTATAAAACCTTAATAATTTAGCGTTAATAAATTTCAGGAGTATTATTATGGCAACAAGCATTACTCTTGAAGGCTTTGATATCCTGTCCCCAGAAACCTGGGTACCAGTGTTTGGAAATTGGGCAGGTCCAGGTTGGTCGGGAGGAGTACGCACATTGGGTAATAAACCGAATTGGGATGTACCCCCAATATCCATCAATGGTCGACCAAGCTATTGATGCCACGGCCTATGTACACGATAAAAGCTATGATGATGCGCAGGGTATGCCGGATGAAGCTCTACGTATTTTAAAAGCAGACATACAGTTGCTGGCCGACGTTAATTAAATACTGACAACAGATGCAGCCAACCTTTCCGGCGTCGAACTCACTTACGCGGTACTTATGGAATTGGCCTTCGTGGCAAAGGTTACCACGGTAGACCTTATCGGCACGGTGGGTGAGGAAGTCATTGCAGCTTCAACCGCGCTGTTGGATCAACTGATTGGGTCCAATGTTAATCCGATTGGCGAGACCTACACGGATGCGCAAGGAAACTCCATGAGCTATGGACAAGATGCCGATGGCAACTATGTACTCAATGCCAGCCAGGTATTGGCTGACGGAACCACTGTCTATGCGGCCTTTGATTCAACGGGTCAGTCTGATGGATTGAGTACGGATCTTGTTCCCGGCCCCCTCACCAACGGCGTCAACATATCCACTACCACCACTGCCCCCACCACCAATAACGGCGCACAAGACGAAGGCGCTGCCGCACAAGATATTGCCGACGGCATAGCCCTGGGCGCCGCCAATTACACCGTGCAATTTACCCAAGGCGAACTCAATAGTAGTCACCTTTTCGAAACGACGATTGCCGGCACAACCACAAACGGCACACGCCCCGGCGATATGAATCTATTACCTGCCGGTGCGCTGGATACGATAAACAACTATTTAAGCCCAGCCAATGTGTTGGGACATGACCTGCCGGTTACCGATGTCGACGACATTTCCGTATCGATTCCAAGTGGCCTGATCGTTGCCAACACGGCGGCCACACTACAAAACATCCAAACCTACGTAGACCCTTTGATTCTGGATATCAACGGCGATGGCGTGCGTTTGACCTCCTTTGCCCAGCGTACGGTGTTGTTTGACGTCGACCATGATGCCAACGCCAGCCGTGAGCAAACGGGTTGGATCAAGGCCAATACCACCAATAATCAGGCCTGGAACATGGACGGCGTGCTGGTGTATGACCTGAACGGTAACGGCAAGATCGACGGTATTCACGAAACCCTGTCACCTTATTACAACGGCAAAATCGGCGATGCTGACGGGAGCGATGGCAAGCAACTCTACACGAATGGATTCGATGCGCTAAAAAATGGCTTTGACGGCAAAACCGTCGACAGCGTCAAGCTGAACAGTCATGAAGATGCTGTCTTTAATGCCGCCGATGAGGGTTGGGATAAAGTGCGCATCTGGATAGACGTCGACGTTGACGGTCAAACCGATGCGGGCGAACTCCAAACGTTTACCGAGCTTGGCATCATCCGCATCAACCTCAATGCCACCGATCAATCGGGCTTGGTCAATGGCGGCAATACCGTCAGCGCCATCGGCAGTTTTACACAAATGATCGACGGCACGGCCAGCGAACGGGACCAAGGTGGCGTTCCCCTTTGATCCCGCCTGTTTGTTCATGCTATAAACCTCCGCTCCATCCGGCAGGGTACAAACGCTCCTTATCGCGAGCAACAACAATAAGCCGGTACACAAGAAAATGAAGGAGGTAGAGTTTTGTCCAGAGCGTTATCCACCGGGGGCATAGGGAATTTGCTCAACGCCGCACAGACCACTTTCGTGGGCCTGCTGCGGGTATTGTCCATCCCTATCGTGTTGTCGCTCAGCCTGGCTTCGGGCTACACCACTTACTACGGCATGGCGCATTTCATCACCGACTGGATCGCGCTGATCGTTACCATTGCGGTGCAGTCCATCATGGTGATTTCTTCCCTGGAACTGGCGACTTCCCACTGGCGCGCCAACATCACCCGCTATCTGGCCACTTGCGCGGCAATGATAGTGGCGCTGATCGTGTCGGTGTCTTTTTCCTATTTCAAGTTTTACGAGTTTTCGCAGCGCGACAATCTGTTCATCGACCGGCAAAACGCCCTGCGCACGGCGGTCGACGGCTATCTGGACGCCGTCACGGCGCGCAAGAGCGAAATCATGGCCGTGCAGCAAAGCCGCGTCGACGAAGCCCATCAGCGCACCACCTCGGCTTTTCTCGGCACCCAGCCCGGCATGCCCGAAGGTTACCGCAACAACGTGGGCAAAGGCCCGGTGTGGGAACACTACAACTCGCTGTACGAGCAGGCCCAGGCCGACGCCAAAGTACTGACCCAGCGTTTCGCCGACCTGGACCTGCGCGTCGCCGATCTGCGCAAAAAACTGAACGGCTTCGTGATGGGCGGCCAGGACGCCAAGGCGGCCTATGAGACGGTGCTCGATGCCTATCAACACGTGCAGGGCGGCTTCGAAGCGCTGGCGGCGGAGTACGCCGTGGCGGGCGTGGCGGCGCCGGTATTGGCTTCGTTTGCGGAATTCATCCGTCCGGTGGAGCCGTCTTTCGCCATGTGGAAAAACGTGTCTTACTTCGCGCTGAGCTGCGCTTTGATGGTGGATTTTTTCACCCTGGTGTTGTCCTACAAGCTGGAATTTTCCGCGCCAGGCCCGCTGACCGAGGAAGAAGAAGAGCTGGCTTATCTGGGCATGCGCCAGTTCAGCGAGTTCACCATCAACCGCAACGACGAACTGGAAGTGGTGATCGAAAAAACCGAGTTGGAGCGCGCCCGGCGGTTTTCCGACTGGAACCGCATGTTTGCCGTGGCTTTGCTGCTCAATCGCGGCTATTTGCGCAAAGTCAATAATCGCAGCGTGGAATTCGCGCCCAATCTCTATCCCATCATCGCCAATCGCATGCGCATGCAGCCGGCCACGCAAACTCCTGCTGAGGAAGAGGCCCGTTTGCAGGAACTGGTGACGAGAAAGCTGCATGGATGAGTTGGATTTTCTCGATCAAGGCGAGTGGGACGCCGGCTTTATGGCCGGCAGCCAGGTGGTGGTCGCCAAGCTTTGGCCGTACCAGAACATTTTTTTGCGCCCTTTGCAGTATCGCCGGCGCTTTTTCCACAAGATTTTCGATCTGCCCATCGAAAACTGGCAGTTGCCGCCGTTGCAGCGTGAAATCGGCGGCGTGTGCCACGTCGAAGCTCACCTGGAGATCCGCTTTCAGCCCTCGCTGGCTTATGTGCAGAGCTATCCCGAATGTTTGTCCGATTGCGGCGGCCACATTCGCGCCCGCTTTCAATCGCTGGTATTCGATCAGGCCGAACTGGCTTTGCGCGGTTTGGAAGACGGCGAATGGCTGGTGTCCGGCTGCGCCCCCGTGGAGCGCTCTTTGCAGGACGCCGTGCAGGTGGCCATGGCCGTGCACCACGTGCGTTGCCGCTGTCACTGCAAAATTCTGACGCAGTTTCAAATTACCGAAAACCTGGACCGGCTGTCCCCGCTGGGCCGGCGCTTACAGGAAAAATACCTGATCCAGCAGCGCCAGCTCGAAGATGATGACAAGCAGCGCCTGCTGGAAAAACTGCAACAAGAGCAGGAAGCTCACCGCATCCAGCTGGAACACCAAGCCAAATTGCTGGAGATGGAGCGGGCGGCGCGCGAGATGGAAAGACAGGCACAGCAGCGCGCTTCCGACGATTTGAAGGCCAAATTGTCGGAAGAAGAAGTGCGCATGCGCGAGCAAATGGAACACGAGGCGCGCCGTTATCACGAGCAATTGCAGCACGAGCAGAGCCTGCAAAAATTGAAGCTGGCGGGGGAACTGGAAGACATGCAGCAGCGCTTGCAGGCGTTGAACGAAAAAGACGATTGCGTCAAGCGCGAACTGGAATTGCTGTACCTGGAAAAACAGCGTCTGTTGTTGCAGGAAGAAATCCGCAGCCTGAAACAGGGTGGCACGGAGCGCAAGGCTTAATCGTTTGCTTTTTGGCGGCAGGTTTTTTACTCTGCGTGGGATTTAAAAACCCAAGAGAATCCATGAATTTACGCACTTCGGAAATTTTTCAGCGCTTTAGCGCGCAAGGACTGTTGACCGAGCATTTGGGCGCGGATGTGTCGGTACAACGTATCGCCCCGATCGAAGATTGCGCGCCCGGTGATCTGGTATTTGCCGACCGGGCCAAATTTTTGACCGAGATCCGTGAAAAGCGCCCGGCGGCCGTGGTCGCCGATCCCGGCTTGGCGCGGCAATTGGCCGATTTGCCGGAGTTGGCGGTGCTGGTGGCGCCCAACGTCAAGCTGGCCATGGCTTTGCTGCGCCAGGCCTATGATGATCGCGACGTGCGCGCCAGCGAATGGCCGCGCATCCATGGCAGCGCGGTGATTCACGACAGCGTGTCCGTGCCGGAAGATGCTTTGGTAGGTCCGGGCGTGGTCATCGGCGCCAATGTGCGTTTGGGTGCGGGCGTGGTCATCATGGCCAACGTGGTGGTGGAGCACGACGCCGTTATTGGCGCGGACAGCGTGCTGCATCCGGGCGTGGTGGTCTGTTATCAGTGTGAAATCGGCAGCCGGTGCATCCTCAAGCCGGGCTGCGTCATCGGCGCCGAAGGTTTTGGTTTTGCCCAGGACGAACGACGCCGCAATTACCGCATACCCCACTTGGGCCGCGTCGTCATCGGCGACCGGGTGGTGATCGGCGCCAACACCACGGTGGATAGGGGCACTTACGGCGAAACCCGCATCAAGGATGGCACCATAGTCGATGCGCTGTGCCATTTTGGCCACAACGTGGAGCTGGGCGAGGACTGCATCATCTGTGCGCAAACCGGCTTGTCCGGCTCCACCCGCTTCGGTAATCGCGTCATCGCCACCGGACAGACCGGCACCATCGACCACGTGCAAGTGCCCGACGACACCGTGCTGCTGCACCGGGCGGGTTTGCCCAACAGCCTCAAGGAGCCCGGCATGTATGCCGGTGGGCCGGTGCAACCGCTGAAAGAATACAAGCGCAACATGGCGATACTGCCCCGCTTGCACGAGATGTGGACGCGGCTCAAGGCGCTGGAGAAAAAGCTGGCCGATTTGACCGGGTAAACGGCGGAGTCCGTCTCGGATATGGGGTTTTTCATGGCGTTGCGTGGCGGGTGGCGAGCGGGCGTATTGGGGTGCTGCGGGTTGTT
>SCQD01000188.1 GCA_004299145.1 Methylococcaceae bacterium
GCCGCGGAGCGCTCGCCGAAATCCGGTGCGGGCAGTGCCTTGCGGTCCAGCTTGCCGTTGGCGTTTACCGGCAGGGCGTCCAGTTCCACGAAGGCGGAGGGCACCATGTATTCGGGCAAGGCCGCCTGCAGAAAACTGCGCAGGCTGTCTGCCTCGACCGCCCTACCGGCAACGCCGGCCACATAGGCCACATAGGCCACATAGGCCACCAGGCGCTTGTCGCCGGGATGGTCTTCCCGCGCCACGACCGTGGCTTGCCGCACGGCGGGGTGCAGCCGCAAGCGCGCTTCGATTTCGCCCAGTTCGATGCAGATAAATCTGCGTGTTGGCGATGGGGTGGCCGATGGGTACTGAAGATGTACCCGCTCGCTCGCAAGCCCAGGCCGTCACGTCGATGGAGGCTTCGGTCGGTCCGTATGGCTGCCGCCAGGCGTTCCGGTTCGCGCTGCGCGCCGGGGGCGAGCAGCGCCAGGCGGGCGCCGGCCAGCAGCGGCCAGAAAAATTCCTACGCCGACACGTCGGTCGAAGGTGTAAGGGGTTTTTTGCAGCACCACGTCGCCGTCGTCCAGGGCGTAGCGCTGCTGCATCCACAGCAGGCGGTTGCACACCCCGGCGTGGGGTATGCCCACGCCTTTGGGCCGGCCGGTGGAGCCGGAGGTGAACAGTACGTAGGCCAGTTCCTGCTGATGCTGCTGGTTCTGCTGGTTCCCAACCTCCAGGTTGGGAACCCGGCCCGGGAAGCTCCGGCTTCCCGTGTGGTTGGAGGGCACGGAAGTCATCAAGGCATCGTGAGCATGGGAGCGGGCAGAGAGGAGCGTTAACTGCCTGACGGATAACGGGAAGCCGGAGCTTCCCGGGCCGCGTTCCCAAGCGGAGCTTGGGAACGAGTCGATAAAACGCGGCTGAACCAGGATCAGGCGCACGTCCGCGTCCTCGATCATCGCCGCGAGCCGTTCCTGCGGATAGTCCGGGTCCAGCGGCAAATACGCCCCCCCGGCTTTCAATACGCCCAGCATGGCGACGACCAGTTCGAGGCTGCGTTCCGCGCAAATGCCGACCGGGATGTCGCCGGCCACGCCCAGCTGCCGTAACTGCCGGGCCAGTTGGTTGGCCTGCTGGTTCAGCTCCCGGTAGCTGAGTTGCTGCGCTTCGTAAACCAGGGCGACGGCGTCCGGCGTGCGCTCGGCCTGTTGCTCGAACAACTGGTGGAGCGTGTTCGTAGCCGGCAATGCGGTTGAATCAAGCCCCTCGCGTGGGGAGGAGTGTAGGGTACGCTGTGCGTACCGTTCGATGCCATTGAAGGTACGCACAGCGTACCCTACATGATGGGCGCGGTCGGGAAGTTATTTTTGGTCAAGTCCTTAGCGGTATAATTCGGCATGGCTTCCAGACAAACACCCGACACATCCCCCAAAGCCGGCGCCAAGCCGGCATCTTCCTCCCTCCCGGCATCCGCCCGTTATCTGGTCGGCATCGACCTCGGCACCAGCCACACGGCGCTGGCCTATGCCGATTTGCGGCAGGGCGCCCAGGCTGAAGTCCAGCTGTTTCCCATTGAGCAACTGGTCGGCCCCGGCGCCACCGCCCGGCGGCCTTTGCTGCCTTCGGTGCGCTATCATCCGGCGGCGGACGAACTGTCGGCGCAGGATTGCGCCTTGCCCTGGCGGGACGAGCCGTTTAGCGATCCCGTTCCCAACGCCGTGCTGGGCGAGTGGGCGCGCGCCTTGGGCGCCAAAACTCACGGCCGCTTGCTGACCAGCGCCAAAAGCTGGCTGTCGCACGGCGCGGCGGAGCGCGCAGCCGCCATCCTGCCCTGGGGCGCGCCGGAAGACGTGGCCAAGGTATCGCCGGTGCTGGCCAGCGCCAGCTATCTGGCCCATCTGCGCGCCGACTGGAACCGCCGTTTTCCCGATGCGCCTTTGCAACAACAGGACGTGGTGGTGACCGTGCCCGCCTCGTTCGACGAAGCCGCGCGCGCTTTGACGATGGAGGCCGCGCGGCTGGCGGGCCTGCCGGCGGTGCGCTTGCTGGAAGAGCCCATGGCGGTGTGCTACGACTGGCTGTGGAGCCACAAAGCCGATTTGCGCGCGCAACTGGCCGGGAGCCGCTTGCTGTTGGTGGTGGACGTGGGCGGCGGTACCACCGATTTGACCTTGATCCGCGTGGAACACGGCGGCACAGCGCCGCGCCTGCTGCGCGTCGGCGTCGGCAATCACCTGATGCTGGGCGGCGACAACATGGATTTGACCCTGGCGCACCTGGTGGAGCAGCGCATCAAAGCGCCCGGCCAGCGCCTGTCGGCGGCCGAGTTGAGCCAGTTGCTGGAGCAGTGCCGCCAGGTGAAAGAGTTGCTGCTGTCCGATGCTGCCCCGGACAGCGCCAAAGTCACGCTGCTGGGCGGCGGCAGCCGGCTGATCGGCGGGGCGCGTTCGGCCGATCTGGCGCGCGATGAAATCCACCGCCTGGTGCTGGATGGCTTTTTCCCGCTGACGGCGCCCGGCGAACTGCCCGAGCGCAAGCGCAGCGGCGTGGTGGAATTCGGCCTGCCGTACGCGGCGGAACCGGCGGTGAGCAAGCACATCGCGGCGTTCATGGCCGAGCACCGCCAAGCGGCGTGCGAGGCGCTGGGCGATGCCCAGCCCATGGCGGATGCCGTGCTGCTCAACGGCGGCGTGTTCCGCAGCCCGCTCATCGCCGGACGCCTGCTGGACTTGCTGGACGGCTGGGCGGCGCGGCGTCCTTTGCACCTGGACAATCCCCGTCCCGATCTGGCCGTGGCCTACGGCGCCGTGGCCTATGGTCTGGCGCGCCACGGTTTTCACGACAAAATCGGCGGCGGTTCGGCGCGTACCTACTTTTTGCGGCTGGATGCCGAGGACAAGACCGCCAAACCCCAGGGCGTCTGCCTGCTGCCCAAAGGCAGCGAAGAAGGCGTGGAAGTGTTTCTGGCCGGGCGCACCTTTTCGTTGCGCCTGGGCCAGCCGGTGCGCCTGAACCTGGTCGCCACCGTGGAAGACACGCCGTGGCAGGCCGGTGCACTGGCCGACGTGGAGGATGGCGAGCGTTTCCGCCGCCTGCCGCCATTGGCGCTGGCGCTGGACGCCGGCAGCGCGCAAGGCCGCCGCGACATTCCCGTGCAACTGGTGGCCGAACTGACCGAATTGGGCACGCTGCGGGTGCAGTGCGTGGGCGTCGATAACCCAAGCCAGCGCTGGAATCTGGAGTTTCAACTGCGCGACGCCGCCGGCATTCACAGCGCACTGGACAGCCACCAACTGCCGCCGCGCTTCAACGAAGCCGCCCAGTCGGTGGAGCGCTGCTATGGCGCCGCTAAAAGCGAAGTCTCGCCCAAAGCGGTTAAAACCTTGCGCGCCGACCTGGAAAAAATCCTCGGCGCCCGCGACGGCTGGGACGGCCCGTTGGCGCGCGAATTGTTCGGCGTATTGCTGCAAGGCGTGTCGCGCCGGCGCCGTTCCGCCGATCACGAGCGCATTTGGCTGAGCCTGACCGGCTACACGCTGCGCCCCGGCTTCGGCTACCCGCTGGACGACTGGCGTGTGGAACAGCTGTGGCCTTTGTATGCGCAGGGCATTCAATACGTCAACGAAGCGCAGAACTGGGCCGAGTGGTGGATTTTATGGCGGCGCGTGGCGGGCGGATTGAACGGCGGGCAGCAGCAAGCGCTGTTTGCCGACCTGGCCGATTACCTCAACCCGGAAACCGCCAAGCGCCATCCCATCGCCGGTTGGCTGCCCAAGCGCAGCTACGTCAACATGCTGCGCCTGGCGGCTGCGCTGGAACGCCTGCCCGCCGCGCAAAAAATCCAGCTGGGCGAGTGGCTGTTGCAGCGCCTGCGCAAGGCGGGCGAACTGGAAGAAAGCTGGTGGGCGCTGGGCCGCATCGGCAGCCGCACGCCGTTTCACGGCAGTGTGCACGCGGTGTTGCCGCGCGCCGTGGCGGCCGACTGGCTGGGGGAGTTGCTCAAGCAGGACTGGAAAAAGACCCCTTCCATCGGCTTTGCCGCCAGCTTGATTGCGCGCATGAGCGGCGACAGGGAGCGGGACGTGGATGAGGCCGTGCGCGGAGCGGTTGCC
>SCQD01000189.1 GCA_004299145.1 Methylococcaceae bacterium
GTGATTACCGGTTCGGTTGGTTCTATTACCGGTGAGGTTTCAGAAGTCGGTGCTGTAGTTTCGGCCACTTCGGTGGATGCCGTTTCAACCGGTGCAGGTGTTTCCGTTTCGGCAGTTGTGGCAGGTGAGGTTTCAGTGGCTACCGTCTCGGTGGTTTCAGTGACCGGCGATGTCTCAGCAGTCGGTGCCGAAGCTTCGGCTACTTCGGTGGGTGTCGTTTCAACTGATGCAGGCGTTTCTGTTTCGGCAGTTGTGGCAGGTGAGGTTTCTGTTGCTACCGTCTCGGTGGTTTCAGTGACCGGCGATGTCTCAGCAGTCGGTGCCGAAGCTTCGGCCACTTCGGTGGGTGCCGTTTCAACCGGTGCAGGCGTTTCCGATTCGGTAGTCGTTGAAGAGGAATCTTCTGTGATTACCGGTGAGGTTTCAGCCGTCGGCGCTGTTGCTTCGGCCACTTCGGTGGATGCCGTTTCGATCGGTGCAGGCGTTTCCGACTCGCTGGTCGTTGAAGGTGAATCTTCAGTGGTTACCGGTTCGGTGGTTTCAGTGCCCAGCGATGCTTCAGATACCGGCGCTGTAGCTTCAGCAGTTTCTGTCGGCGCAGCTTCAGCCGATGCAGGCGCTTCCGATTCGGTAACGGTAGACGCTGGCGCTTCAGTCACTATCGTCTCGGCGGTTTCAATGGCCGGCGATACTTCAGCAACTTCTGCCGGTGCGACTTCAGCCGATGCGGGCGTTTCCGACCCGGTAGCTGTGGACACAGGGGTTTCGATGACTACCGTTTCGGCGGCTTCAGTGCCCAGCGATGCTTCAGATACCGGCGCAGAAATTTCAGCAACTTCTGCCGGTGCGACTTCAGCCGATGCGGGCGTTTCCGACCCGGTAGCTGTGGAAACCGGGGTTTCAATGACTACCGTTTCGGTGGCTTCAGTGGCCGGCGATGCTTCAGCGGTCGATGCAGGGATTTCAGTCGCTTCTTCAGACGCCGCTTCAGTTGGCTCAGGTGCTACCGTCTCGGCCGTTTCGGTAAGCGGCGATGTTTCAGCCGTCGGTGCCGAAGCTTCAGCTACTTCGGTGGGAGCCGCTTCAACCGGCGCAGGTGTTTCCGTTTCGGCAGTTGTGGCAGGTGAGGTTTCAGTGGCTACCGTCTCGGTGGTTTCAGTGACCGGCGATGTTTCAGCAGTCGGCGCCGTCGCTTCGGCCACTTCGGTGGGGGCCGTTTCAACCGGTGCAGGCGTTTCCGATTCGGTAGTCGTTGAAGAGGAAGCTTCTGTGATTACCGGTTCGGTTGGTTCTATTACCGGTGAGGTTTCAGAAGTCGGAGCTGTAGTTTCGGCCACTTCGGTGGGCGCAGCTTCAGCTGACACGGGCGCTTCTGGCTCAGTAGTCGTGGAAGATGAGGCTACCGTTTCGGTGGTTTCAGTGACTATCGATGTTTCAACCGTCGGTGCCGTCGCACCGGCTACTTCGGTGGCTTCAGTAACCGGCATCGACTCAGGTGTTACTGTTGCCTCTGCAGTTTTATCGGCGAACAACTGGGTGATGGTGTGGGAAATGCCGGCCACGGCATTGCTGAAAAAAGTACTGGCAGACGACAAAACTGCGGACAGAACACCGGCAACAGGAGGGGGCGTAGCGCCGGCAAGCACGGGCTCGGCGGTCATTTCGGGCTGGCCGGATGCCGGAGATGTTGCGACAGCCTGCTCGGCAATTGCAGGCTGCGGTTGCACATACGGCTCGCTTGCCGTCAGTGCCGCGCCGGCTGCATTTCCGGCATTTTCCAGGTCGCCGCCCGTCGCCACGCCGTCTTGATGACGCAGGATGCTCCCGGCCAAAGACTGCTCGACGGCGGTTTGTCCAGGATCGGCGCCGCGCGTGGCCGCCGGCTCGACTCCGGCTTGCAGCTTTGCCGACAGGTTTTGCTGCTTGATGCCGCTCAGCACGGTGAACTGGTCAAGCTCTTGCGTATCGGCGCCGCTGCCGGCGTTATCGGATGGGGTAGCCATGATGAATGCCCTCTATGTTCGTGGGAATCGCCGGCGCCTGGGATATTGCCCGGACAATATTCCATGCTCATTCAGTGGCTATTTTGCTCCAAAATCCATTTATTTATGGTCCGCTAAATCATCATATTTTCTTATCGGTCGAGTGCCGGAGCGGGGCGTCAACCGGTGACTTTTTTGACGACTTCCAGCAGTTTTTGCGGATCGAATGGCTTGGTCAGCCAACCGGTGGCGCCTGCGGCTTTGACGCGCGATTTCATGGCGTCACCGGACTCGGTGGTCAGCATAAGGATGGGTACCGATTTGTAAGCGGGCAGGGCGCGCAGACGGCTGATAAGTCCCAGGCCGTCCATTTTTGCCATGTTCTGGTCGGTAATCACCAGTTGGTAGGTCATGGCTTGCGCCTTTTGCAGGCCTTCCACGCCGTCTTCCGCTTCGTGGACTTCGTAGCCGGCGGTTTTCAGCGTAAAAGTCACCATGTGCCGTATGGAAGCGGAATCATCGACTATCAGTATTGTTTTGCTCATCAGCCGTTTCTCCTTATGTTTGTTGATTGCCAGGGGGTTACTTTCATTCAAGCGCGCAGCAAGGTTTCGACGATTTCATCCTCGATTTTGCCGATGGGCGTTTTCGGATCAGTCTTGGCGGCGGCCAGCGGCAGCAACACGCTGAATTCGCTGCCTGCACCGGGCCGGCTGTGCACGGCTATCGTCCCGCCCAAAGTCGTGACCAGGCCTTTGGTGATCACCAGCCCGATGCCTGTGCCCTGCACGTCGCTGTGTTCGGCATTGAGCCGGTTGAACGGCTCGAACAGGTGTTGCAGTTGTTCATCCGTCAAGCCTGGTCCCTGGTCCGTCACGGCAATGCGCAGCTTGTTCTCGACGGTTTCGCAAGATACGCCGACTTGCCCCGCCGTGCGGTTGTATTTGACGGCATTGGACAACAGGTTCAACAACACCTGCTTGAAGCGCATGCGGTCCACCCACAACGGCTTGCCCGCGGCTCCGGCAATCTCTTCGTGCCAGGTGATGCCGCGCTGGATTGCCAACGGCATCATCAGATCCCGGCATTCGGCCAGCACTTCGGCGAACGGCACCGCTTCCAGGTGGATGCTGATTCGGCCCGCTTCGATTCTGGACAAGTCCAGCACTTCATTGATCAATTCCAGCAAGTGCCAGCCGGCGGTCTCGATTTGGTGGACGTTCTCGCTTTGTTCGCCGCTCAAGGGCTCGTCAGGATCGGAACTCAGCAATTGGGCAAAACCCAGCATGGCATTGAGCGGCGTACGCAGTTCATGGCTCATGCGCGACAAAAATTCCGATTTGGCCTGATTGGCCCGTTCGGCTTCGTCCTTGGCCGCCAGCAATTGATCCCGCATTTGTTGCAAATGGGTGACGTCGGTACGTATGGAAATGTAACGGAGGAATTTGCCGGCCCGGTCCACGATGGGAACGATGGTGGTCTCCACCCAATAATGGCCGCCGGTTTTGCTCCGATTACACAAAGTCCCCTGCCAAACCTGGCCGCTGCTGATGGTGCGCCACAAGTCGGCGTATATTTCCGGTGCATTCCAGCCTTTGACGATGCGGTGGTTGTTGCCGATCAGCTCGGCGCGCGCATAACCGCTGATCCGGCAGAATTTATCGTTGGCGTAGATGATATTGCCGCCCCTGTCGGCCATGCTGACGATGGCGTGTTGATCCAGCGCGAACATCAGCTGCTGCAATTCCCGCGTGGCTCGCCGCCTGTCGCCGATGACGTGCCGTCTGCGTTCGTTGATCCGCTGTGACAGCTTCTCCCATTTGAAGCCGGGATGCAGGGCCGCCGCATCATCGTTATCGCTGATTGAAGCGGAGTCGCTGTTGGCGCTGGGAGTCTGCCGCGCCGCGGCGGACGGGTGCGGCGGACTGGACCAGGGATAGGCTGCCGCACCGCTGCGCCCTTCAATGCCGGCGGCGCTGTGCAGCCAGCTCAGATAACTGTCGCCTTGCTGCACAAACAAGGCGTCGCTCTGCCAGCCCACCTCGGCGGCGTGTTTGAGCAGCGACTCGAAACGCCGGGCGATATCCGCCACGCCGTTGCAGCCAAACGTAGCGGCGGAGCCCGTCAGGCTGTGCAACACCCGCAGCAAAGGCTTGACGGCATCGGCGCAGTCATCGGTATGGCAAAGTTTCTGCCAGTCTGCCGCGACGGCCAGCAATTGTTCCGGCAAACGCCGCACATATTCCTGACGCAACCAGGCCAACTGTTGTTCGGTTAATTCGATGTTATCCTGAACGCTCATGCATGATGCTCTAAAAAATGTCGAATCCATCACAAAATCATGGCAAATGATACACAGAGACTTGACGGAATAGATAGCCGTCGCGAGGACGTAAGGATATGGCTGAAAATAACGTCCCAACCGCGCCTATCCATGTACGCTGTGCGTACCCTACAAGATTGGCTACCCCCTGGAAATATCGCTGCGATTCAGGGCAGTTGTTCTCGGCCAAAGCCCATGAGCTACTCCAAGGCAATGAAGGCGGGCATCCCCATGCTGCTCGCGCTTGCCGCGGGCAATGCGGATGCGGCGCAGCGGGAAGTGGTCAAGGCGCGAATCTCGCCGCGCTGCACCGTCGAAGCCGACGTGCGCCGCGATGAACGCGAGGCCTGTTGGCGCCTGGTGTGCGGCTCCGGCCGGCCGGCCCGGCTGGGCTGTGATTTGACCGCCATGCATCAAATCGTATCGCTGTCGGCATCGCCGGATCGCAGGCATTTGGCGGTGATTTCGGTGGGCGAAGGACACCCCATACTCGAACTGGTGGACCTTCCCGTCCTGCTCAAGCAGCACCGCTATAGCGCGCTCTGCACGGTCAATCCTTTCCCCGGCACGCTGGATGCCGGCGGCTGGAGCGCAAGCGGGGTGCTCATCGACAGCGATGTGCCGCTTAACGTGGAAAGTCCGGAAGCGCGGGCCGCCGGCCTCACGGCAGTTCCGCGGCGTTTTGCGATGTCTGCCGCCGATTGCCGGATTATGCCGGTTACACCCGCAGCGGACGATTCGGCAGCTCGTCGGGATTATCGGCGGTAGCGGGGAAATGCCGCGCCAGTAAAGCCGTGGCGAGTTCGATGGCTTCCAGTACGCCCTGACGGTACGCCTGGCGGCGAAAAGCGTTTTCCATGGCGCGGCAAATCGCGTCCCACTGCGCTTGCGCCACCTTGGCGCTAATGCCGCGGTCCGCGACGATTTCGACGCGGCGATCCACCAGCTGGATGTATAGGAGGATGCCGCTGTTGTCCTCGGTATCCCAGATGTGCTGATGGGCAAAATGCGCGACGGCGCGTTGGCGCACCGGCCTGTTCCGCCACACTTCGGCCAAGTCCAGCGGTCCTTCGATTACCACGCGCAATTCGCCGCAGTGCCGGTGTTCCGATGCGCGCACCGCCGCTTCGATGGCGTCGAGGTCTGTGCGCCGGAATGCGCGGTGCGCCAACCAGGCGGGCATCATCAGGTGTTTCAGCAAACGTTTGATGTTCATCTACCAGCTCCCGGAAGCGCCGCCGCCACCGCCCCCACCACCGCCGCCAAAAAAACCGCCCCCGCCGCTGAAGCTTCCTCTAAAGCCACCGCTGGAAATGCTGCCGCTTTCGAGGTCGATGTGTCTGATGCCCAGGAAATTCACGCTGAACATCATCCAATACCCCACGACGAATACCAGGAAATCGATCAGCAGCGAATCCAGCCACAGGTGCGCCAGATAAACCAGGCCGGCGTCGATGAGCAGCGCGATCAACAGCCCCAGGATGCCGATGGCGTAGGGCAAGGAAAATAGCGCGACAGCCAGCCATGACCATATACTCCCGCCGCTTTCTTCGCTGCTTTCACTTTGCGGAGGGGGCGGTGCTGGCAGAGATTCTCCCTGAATGACCAGGCGGATGGCCCTCACTCCCGCGGCGATGCCGGGGTAAAACTCGTTCTTGCGAAAGTGCGGCGTGATGGTTTCCGCAATGATGCGCTTGGCGGCGGCGTCGGTGAGCACGCCTTCCAACCCGTAGCCGACTTCGATGCGCAGCTTGCGGTCGTTTTTGGCGACCAGCAAAATCACCCCGTCATCGATGCCTTTACGGCCGATTTTCCAGGCGTCCATCAAACGAATGCCGAACTGCTCGATGGTCTCCGGCTGCGTCGTCGGTACGATGACCACCACCAGTTGCGCCCCTTTGGCTTTTTCCAGCGCGGCCAGATTGGCTTCCAGAGCCGCGCGTTGCCCGGCATCCAGCGTTCCGGTCAAATCGGTGACCCGGCTGTTCAGCGTGGGGAGGGGCAGCTGCGCCGGCGCGTCCGCCGCCACGGCAAAAGCGGCGAACAGCCCCAGCCATAACCCCAGTACGGTGCTGATCAGCCGGCGCGATGCGCTCATGCAAAACTCCCGGTTAATGGCCGGCGGCGGGTTGGGGCGCGTCAAACTGCACCGCCGGCGGTGCGGACAGCGCTTTTTCGTTGTCGACGGTGAAATTGGGCTTGGGTTTCCAGCCCATGGCCATGGCCGTCAGGTTGCCCGGAAAGGAGCGCACTGAAATGTTGTACTCTTTGACGGCCAGTATGTAGCGATTGCGCGCCACGGTGATGCGGTTTTCCGTGCCTTCCAGTTGCGCTTGCAGGTCGCGGAAATTGGCATCGGCTTTCAGTTGCGGGTAGTTTTCGGCGACCACCAGCAGGCGCGACAGCGCGCCGCCCATATCGCTCTGCGCTTTTTGAAACTTGGCCAGCGCGGCTTCGTCGTCGACCAGTTCCGGCGTGGCTTTCAACCCGGCAATGTTGGCGCGCGCTTGCGTCACCTGGGTCAGCACGGCTTTTTCGTGGGCGGCGTAACCTTGCACCACCGCCACCAGATTGGGTATCAAGTCGGCACGGCGCTGGTATTGGTTTAAGACTTCCGACCAGGCCGCATTCACTTGCTCGTCCTCGATCTGAATCTGGTTGTAACCGCAGCCGGTAAGCCCAGCCATGGCGACGATCAGTAACAACAAGCGTGGAACACTTAAACAGCGGTCAAATTGCATGAAACGTTCTCCTGGTCTGAGGTTTTGCATCATCATAGGTTTGCTGCTGACCGGGGCGTTTGCCCTGATCCAGGTCAACTGCCGGCGCGACGCCGATCTGGCGCGCCGGCGCATCTCGGCCGGCAGCCAAATCGTGCAGACGCCTTGTGGCCAAATCGAATACGCGAGTGCCGGCGCTGGCCCCGCGGTATTGGCCGTGCATGGCGCCGGCGGCGGTTATGACCAGGGCCTGGATATTTTCCAGGCCCTGGCGTCCGGCGGCTTGCGCGTCATCGCCATGTCGCGGTTTGGCTATCTGCGCACGCCGCTCCCCGCCGATGCTTCCGCCGCCGCGCAAGCCGATGCCCACGCCTGTCTGCTCGATGCGCTGCACATCCGCCCGGCCGCCGTCATCGGCTTTTCCGCCGGCGCGCTGTCATCGATGCAGTTTGCCCTGCGGCATCCCGACCGCACCAGCGCATTGGTGCTGCTGGTTCCGGTCGCCTATCCGGCGCATATCAGGCAAAAACTGGGACGCCTGCTGCCGGCGCAGGCGCCGGCCGAAACCCGCTTTTTGTTCGATATTGCCCTGCAATCGGACGGCTTGTTCTGGGCGCTACCCCGGCTTGCCCCCGGATTCGCGGCCCGCACGCTGCTCGCCACGCCGGCGCCGCTATTGGAAAACACCAGCGCCGAAGAATACGCACGGGTGATGCAAGTGCTGGAGCACATGCTCCCCATCGGCCCGCGCCGGCCCGGGCTGATCAACGACGCCGCGCTGACCGCCGATGTGCCGCGCTACGAACTTGAAAAGATTGCCGCGCCCACGCTGAGCCTGAGCATGGCCGACGACTTGTTTGCCACCTACGACGGCGCCCGCTACAGCGCCGAGCACATTCCGCAGGCCCGTTTCATCGGTTACCCGACCGGCGGACACCTGTGGGTAGGGCATCAGCGTGAAATCATGGCCGAAATCGCTGCTTTTCTGCGTTAATCAGGCGCTGAAACTACCCGATCTTGGCCTTCAGCGCCGCCAGGCGTTCAGCCGCCGATTGCGGCGAGGTCGTACCGGAAACGGCGGCGAGTGCGGCGGCGATATTGGGGTCTTCTTCTTCGGGCTGGGTGGGCGTCAGCAGTTTGGCTTTGGCGTTGGCGGCTTCCGCGGTCGCCAGATCTTTGGCGGCGCTGTCTTTCATCGCTTTCAGCGCGACGTTGAGTCCGCTGGTGGTCTGGCTGAGCCCCGCCGCGCGGCGCGCCATTTCGGCCTGGCGTTCCGCTTGTTCGCGCTGCTGTTCGGCCCGCTTCATGTCGCGCTCGGCGCGCTCCAGCTCGCTGCGCGCGGCTTTCAATTTGGCCCCGGCATCGGCGTAGGTTTTTTCCAGCAGCACCAGGAAACTTTCCGCATCGGCGACATCCTGCGTTTCGCGCTCGACTTCCGGCGTCATCTGCTCCAACAGATCGAGCACGGTGGCCAGGCTTTTTTCGATGCCGGCTTTTTTGCCGGGGTCTGTTGCGGTGGCCGCTTGGTTTTGCAACGTTTCAGCCACGGCCATGCGCTGATTCAGCAAAGTTTTGACCGCATCCGCCTCCTGTTGCTCGCGCTTGAGTGAGACGCGCGCTTCCGCCACTTGCAGGCCCAGTTCGTCCAGGTGTTCTTCCATGGAACGCAATTCCGCTTCCGTGGCGCCTTTCGGGTCCCAGCGCACCAGCGCTTCGATGCCGGCCTGTACGGCCTGGTCTTTTTTTACGCCGACCAAATTTTTGATGAACGACAACATGATGGTTTTACCTCTGGGTTGTGAAAAGGTTGTGTGCTCTAGCCCGCCATGGTGCCGGCATTCAGCAAAGCCACGGCGATCTGTATGCCCGCCACGAGG
The DNA here is from genome assembly GCA_004299145.1 of Methylococcaceae bacterium. Classification (GTDB taxonomy): domain Bacteria; phylum Pseudomonadota; class Gammaproteobacteria; order Methylococcales; family Methylococcaceae; genus Methylogaea. The sequence goes on from SCQD01000189.1 coordinate 8,903, forward strand.
GCGGCGGCGGCGGTATTGCCGTTTTCTATCATCGATTTGAGGTCGCGGTAGATCGCCACCACCGCGATGAAGGTCGCGAGTTGCAGCATGATGGCCACGATGCCCCAAATGACGATATCCAGCCAGGCGGCGCTGGTGGCCAGCACGGCGGCCAGCGGTATCGACAAGGCGATGTAAGCCCCGCCCAGTACCACGCCGGCTGCCGTATTGCCGGTGACGATCAGCTCGCGCTCCCGGAACGGCGTCAGCCGGGTATAACAAAAACCGCCGAAAACCAGCAGCATGAGGGTGAGGCCGAAATGCAGCAGCAACACCGGAAATCCGCTGCTGAATACTTGTAATATGGCACTGATGTTGTCTGTCACGAGTTTTCCCCGGGGTGGCGTTATATAAATCAACTCAAATTTAACAGGCTCACGCTGACATCCATTCCCGCATAAATTTTTACCGCAGCTCCTCCGGCGCCTTCCACCACCGACACCCAGATGAACTCCGTTGGCGGCGCTGGCGCCGCCAAGCCGGTGGCCGCCGCGTACAGCATGCTCTGGTGCTGGTTGATGGCATCTTCGGCATTGAGCGTGGTGATGGTTTCGCTCTGGCGGCGCGGCGCCACCCGGCTGTCGCCCGCCGCCCAGACGCGGGTATACAGCTTGCCGTCTTTGGTTTGAAACTGCGGCCAGCCGATCAGGCCGTCACCGTCGTCCAGCCACACCGCCCACTCTTCCGCCGATGCCGGCTGAACCTCATCCAGCAGCGAAAAATAGCGGCATTCGTCGGGATGGCCGTCGGCGTTCAGATGGACCTGGAAGAAACACTCGGCACCGGGCAGATAGAGGCGGTACCAGGTGACTTGTTCGTCCTCGCTGGTGACCGTGCCTATGCGCTCGACGGAGGTCGAGCCACCGGAGGAAGGCGATTCCGGTGCACGGATGTGAGTGGCGTCGGCGGCCAGGATGAACGGCGTCGGGTCGAGAGGAAACACCATGCCGACGCGAAACCACTTGGGCCGGTAGCCGCGGCGGGGAGAAACGGCGCCCAGCGGGCTGTTTTTCTTTTTTGCGATATCGCCGCTCATGTTGCGCCAGCTCCAGTATATGGCTATGCCGAGGATTAATATGACAATCATGGTAAGCATGGGGTGACCGTCATCGGGCTCCTGGCCGGCCCGCACGAAGGTGCCGCGCCGGCTGCCTGGAGAAAAATAGCTGGTTGTTCTCAAGGGGGCATCCGCATAGCCGGAGCGCCGGCGTTCGCCATTCCATGAGTCGGAGGTTTCCAGGGTGGGGCGGCGCGCCGATGCGTCGCGCCGCGAAGACGAGCGGTATGCGTCCAGCGCCTCGCGGGAAGCTTGATCCGCCATGGCCCGGTCGGTGACGCTGGACGATGAAGGCCGGTAAGCGCTGCCCCCGAAGCTGGGGCGGCTATAGCCTCCGCTGGAAGAGGAAGAACGGGGCGCACTGAATGACGGCGTCCGGCTGCCGGCACTGGTCGGGCGGGAGTAGCCCCCACTGGAGCTTGCGCCGGCGGCATGGTTTTGCGGGAGCAGGGCCAGCGCGGCGATGGCTGCCAGGCTGAAAATCAGACGCCGTAAGGAGTGTGCCGACATGTGCAGGCTCAATGAAGTTTCGACCATGATACAAGTATGGTGCGGGACGCGCCATGCCGTAAAGAGGGCAGCCAAGTCCTGCGGGGCTGGACAGGCTGCTTCAACAGTACCGGGGGGATGGGCGGGCTGCGCTGCCACGTGGAGGCACGGATGCATATGCATCCGGACTAAAGTGGCGGAAACGGATAGGTCAATCCTACGGAATGTGGCGGAACGGGGGGGCATCCGGGCTGGATGGGTAAAGACCGTTACCCCAGTCTGAGTTTCCTATTCATTCATCAGAGGATTTGTTCAGCAAGTCCTGGCGGTCGATAAATTGTTTTACTTGGCCGCGCGCCGTTCCTGTCACGGTCTGTTGGATTTTGATTCTATCCCCGTTAAGCCCAAGGCCTGTTATTATGAGCCGGCGCAGTAATCTCTCCCAGGAGCGGCTGCCATGCACAAAACCTCGCTCTTTTTCCATTGAGCAATCACAAAAGTTAAGAGGTAATCCCATGAAACGCTTTTCGATCATCGTTTGTGCGACACAGATAGTCTTAAGCTTATATTGTACTGCGGCGACAGCGGCGCCTTTGCCGGTGATGCTTCTGGATTTTAACAAACAAGCGGCGGACGAAAGTTTTATCGATGCCTCGGGCAACGGCAATAACGCCATTTGTGTTTCTGATTGCAATACAGATGGCGATGCCGTGTTCTTTTATAGCTGGGACTGGCTGGAAGTGCCGGATTCTCCACAGCTGAATCCTCGTGATGAATTCAGCGTGGCTGCGTGGATTTATCCTGCCAATGCCGCGTATCCCATGGATCCCACGGGTATTGATGACTGGTTCGTTGTGCCCCAAAAAATATTGGGGAAAGTAACGGGGGATTTTGACGGTGGTTATGTGCTGGGCCTGGAAGTCAACGCAAAAAACCGGCACAAATACACGCTTTTTGCTGAAACCTGGGATAGTACCGGTAAGCAATTCAGTTTATTGAAGGGAACCGTCGATTATTCCGTGCCCAGCCACGTTGCCATGACTTGGAAAAAGCGTGGGACGATGAAAACCTATGTCAACGGTAAGCTGGTTGGTGTTGTCGATACCGGGAGAAACCCGATCGGTGAAAACAGCAATCCATTCAGGATTGGCATCGCACCGTGGGACACCAATGCCTTGCTGTTTGAAGGCGACATGGATAATGTCGCATTCTTCAGAAAAGAATTATCTCCGGCACAAATCAAAGCGCTGATGAATAAACCGAGCGCATTTGATCGTTATTGAATATCCCTGGTGGAGTTCGTCGGCTAAACCAGCCCGGATTTCCGGGCTGCCCCCCCTTGGGGCTGGTTCGGGGCGAAGGCGGCGATTTCGTGTAAAATGGCCGCTTTTGCAGCGAGAAAGCATAAAGTGGAAACGTTTCACGGCACGACCATCGTTTGCGTGCGCCGCGCCGACAGCGTGGTGATCGGCGGCGACGGCCAGGTAACTTTGGGCAATACCGTCATGAAAGGTAATGCCCGCAAAGTGCGGCGCTTGTATCACGAGCGCGTCATCGCCGGCTTTGCCGGCGCCACCGCCGACGCATTCACCCTGTTCGAACACTTCGAAGGCAAGCTGGAAAAACATCGCGGCAATCTGGCGCGCGCCGCCGTCGAACTGGCCAAGGACTGGCGTACCGACCGCATGCTGCGCCGCCTGGAAGCCTTGCTGGCAGTGGCCGACACCAAATCCTCCCTGATCATTTCCGGCAACGGCGACGTCATCGAGCCGGAATTCGGTTTGATCGCCATCGGTTCCGGTGGTCCTTTCGCCCATTCCGCCGCCCGCGCCCTATTGGAAAATACCGAACTCTCCGCGCGCGATATCGTTGAAAAAGCGTTGAACATCGCCGCCGACGTGTGCATTTATACCAACCATAACCTGACCATCGAAGAGCTGGACTGCACCAAGGAGCCGGAATGAGTACGATGACCCCACGCGAAATCGTCCACGAACTGGACAAACACATCGTTGGCCAGGCGGCGGCCAAGCGCTCCGTGGCCATCGCGCTGCGCAACCGCTGGCGGCGCATGCAGGTGGCGGAAGAACTGCGCGATGAAATCACCCCCAAAAACATCCTGATGATCGGTCCCACCGGCGTCGGCAAGACTGAAATCGCCCGCCGTCTGGCCCGGCTGGCCAACGCGCCGTTCATCAAGGTGGAAGCCACCAAGTTCACCGAAGTGGGCTATGTCGGGCGCGACGTGGAATCCATCGTGCGCGACCTGGTGGACGTGGCGGTGAAAATGACCCGCCAGGAAGAAATGGCTAAAGTGGGCGTCAGGGCGGAAGAAGCGGCGGAAAACCGCATCCTCGACGTATTGCTGCCGCGCCCGGAATCCCGTCCGGTCGACGAAGCGGCGGAAGAAGAATCGGCCACGCGCCAGAAGCTGCGCCAAAAACTGCGCGCCGGCGAAATGGACGATAAAGAAATCGAAATCGAAGTGCAGGCGCCGTCCATGGGCGTGGAAATCATGGCCCCGCCCGGCATGGAAGAAATGTCGCAGCAGTTGCAGGGGCTGTTTCAGAGCATGGCGCAAGGCCGCACCCGCAGCCGCAAAATGCGCATCAAAGACGCAGCCAAGCTGCTGCGCGAGGAAGAAGCGGCCAAGATGGTCAACGAGGAAGACATCAAGCTGCGCGCGCTGAATTCGGTCGAGCAGAACGGCATCGTGTTTCTGGATGAAATCGACAAAATTTGCAAGCGTTCCGATTACGGCGGCGCCGACGTGTCGCGCGAAGGCGTGCAGCGCGATTTGCTGCCGCTGGTGGAAGGCAGCACGGTGACCACCAAGCACGGCATCGTCAAGACCGATCACGTGCTGTTCATCGCATCCGGCGCGTTTCACCTGACCAAGCCTTCCGACCTGATCCCGGAACTGCAAGGGCGTTTTCCCATCCGCGTGGAATTGGAAGCTTTGTCGGTGGAAGATTTTATCCGCATCCTCACCGAGCCCAGCGCCTCGCTCACCGAGCAGTACTGCGCGCTCATGGCGACCGAGGGCGTCGACGTGCGTTTCACCGAAGACGGCATCGCCCGCATCGCGGAAATCAGTTGGGAAGTGAACGAGCGCACCGAAAACATCGGCGCGCGCCGCTTGCACACGGTGCTGGAACGGTTGCTGGAAGACGTGTCGTTCGACGCGCCGGACAGTAGCGGCAAAGTGGTGTCTCTCGACGCCGTCTATGTGGACGAAAAGCTGTCTGAACTGGCGCGCGACGAAGACCTCAGCCGCTATATCCTGTAGCGGTCACAGTCCATGCCGCGGCCGGTTCCTATTGAAATCAAGCTGCACCAGGCCTCGCGGGTATTGGAGGTCTGGTTTGAGGATGGCTTGCATTTTGAGCTGCCCTATGGCAGGAATACTTGGATCGCTTGGCGTTGGCGGGCATAAACCGTGCCTGATAGGTTTCCATCATCCAAATTGTTCCGTTTCATAACGATAGGCCCGTAGCGTCGGCGACCAGTAATCCCTGGCCCAGCCGGCTTTTTGTTTGAGGTGGGTGACAAACTGCCGTGGGTCCGGCAGCCCTTCCCATACCGACGGCAGGAACGTGGCGCGGCGCGCGCCGTCCTGTAATATCAGGCCGTCCACGCAGGGCCGCAGTTGCGCTAGCAAATCTTCTTCCGAGGCCACCGTCATGGCGCGCGGTTCGCCCAGTATCGATATGTGCACGGATAGTTCCTCCAACTCTCCCGCCGTCACCGGCGCAAAACGCGGATCGGAAAACGCCGCCGCATAGGCGTTGTGGGCCACGTCCAGTGCCAGCGGGCGTACCGGTTCCAGCATGCCGATGCAGCCGCGCAGCTGCCCGTGCTTTTCCAGGGTGACAAAGCAGGCCGCCGTTTTTTGCAGCTCCGGCGCCAGGCTTGTCAAATCCACCGGCACGGGCGCGCCGTGTTGCAAGCCGTGCTGGATGGAACGGCGCGCCAGCTCCAGTAAAAATTGGCGTAACTCATCGTTCAACATAACCACTCCTTCAGTGAAAGGCATAAGCGCCGTAGCCCACGACCCGGTCGCGCGGTCCAGCGGTATCGCCTGAATTGCGTAAATCCAGCACTTTGCAGTGCAGGCCGCGCTGCCCCGCCAGGTGCAGCAAGCCGTTGACCGGCACGCAGCCGCAGGCATCCTCGCCGCCAATGTTTTGCCAGCGCAAGTGGGTGATGGCTGCCGAGGTGGCACTGTCGCGGTGCTGGGCCACTTCGTAGCTGTGGTAGTGGCTGAGGTCGGAGCTGATCACGATCAGCGTTTCCTCGCCGCCCCACAAGCGTTCCAATACGGTCGCCACTTCTTGCGCCGTGGCATTGCCGGCCACCAGCGGAATCAGCTTGAAATCTTTCAATACCGCTTGCAAAAAAGGCAGGTGTACTTCCAGGCTGTGTTCAAGCTGGTGAGCCTGGTCCAGCACCTGCACGAAAGGCAGATCGGCCAGGGCGGACAGGGCAGGGCGGTCGATGGTGACCGTGCCCAGCGGCGTGGCGTAGGCATCGGCGCTGCACGTGGCGAGGCCGCGAAAACCCACGCGGTGGGAGGGTCCCAGCAATACCACGCGGTGGATGCGATCCGCTGCGCTGCGCAACTGGGCGTAAGCCGTGGCGGCGACGGGGCCGGAGTAAACATAGCCCGCGTGCGGGGCGATGATGGCTTTGGGTACTCCTTGCGGGTCGTTGGGTGCTGCCGCCAGAAAGCTTTGCAGCATAGCGTTGAGTTCGACGGGGTCGAGCGGGTAAAAACTGCCGGCGACGGCGGGTAGGCGTATCTGGAGCATGATGGAACCTCGCAGAGCTTGTTGAACCATGAACGGCTCCTCGACGGAGCTCAGGACAGGCTGCACCGCCCGCCCCTGGCGCTTGTCGAAGGGGAGCGGGCAGCCTGGCCTCAGCAGGGTGGGGTAGCGTTTTAGCGGTTCGCCCGATTATTAATCAAATCATCCACCACGGTCGGGTCGGCCAGGGTGGATGTGTCGCCCAACTCCTCCAGGCTGTTGGCGGCCACTTTGCGCAAAATGCGCCGCATGATTTTGCCGGAGCGGGTTTTCGGCAGGCCGGGCGCCCATTGGATCAAATCCAGCGTGGCAATCGGACCGATTTCCGTGCGCACCGTTTGGATCAGCTCTTTTTTCAGCGCGTCGCTGGGTTCGATGCCGGCTTTCAAGGTGACGTAGGCATAAATGCCCTGGCCTTTGAGGTCGTGCGGATAGCCGACCACCGCGGCTTCGGCGACGGCGTGGTGCAACACCAGGGCGCTTTCGATTTCCGCCGTGCCGAGGCGGTGCCCGGAAACGTTGAGCACGTCGTCGACGCGGCCGGTGATCCAGTAATAGCCGTCGGCGTCGCGGCGGGCGCCGTCGCCGGTGAAGTATTTGCCTTTATAGGTGGAAAAATAGGTGTCGATGTAGCGTTGGTGATCGCCGTACACGGTGCGCGCCGCGCCGGGCCAGGGCCGGTCTATGCACAGTACGCCCTCGGCCGGGCCGTCCAGGGTATTGCCCTGCGGATCGACCAGGGACGGCGCCACGCCGAAAAAGGGCAGGGTGGCGGAACCGGGCTTGGCGCGGATGGCGCCGGGCAGCGGGGTGATCATGATGCCGCCGGTTTCGGTTTGCCACCAGGTGTCCACCACCGGGCAGCGCGCCTCGCCCACCGTGTGGTAATACCATTCCCAGGCTTCCGGGTTGATGGGCTCGCCCACCGAACCCAGCAGGCGCAGGCTGGAGCGGTTGGTGTTTTTCACCCAGTCGTCGCCCAGGCCCATGAGGGCGCGGATGGCGGTGGGCGCGGTGTAGAAAATATTCACCTGGTGCTTGTCCACTACCTGCCAGCAACGGTCCGGGTGGGGGTAGGTGGGAATGCCTTCGAACATCAGCGTGGTAGCGCCGTTGCACAGCGGGCCGTAGACGATGTAGCTGTGGCCGGTGACCCAGCCGATGTCGGCGGTGCACCAGTAAATATCGCCGTCGTGGTAGTCGAACACGTAGCGGTGGGTGATGGCGGTTTGCAGCAGATAGCCGCCGGTGGTGTGCAGCACGCCCTTGGGCTTGCCGGTGGAGCCGGAGGTATAGAGGATGAACAACGGGTCTTCGGCGTCCATGATTTCCGGCGCACAGTCGGGTGAAGCGGTGGCCATGCGTTCGTGATACCACAGGTCGCGGCCTTCCACCCAGGGAATGGTTTGGCCGGTATGCTTGACCACCACCACGTGCTTGACGCCGGGGCATTCGGTCAGCGCGACATCGGCGTTGGCTTTGAGCGGAGCGGCTTTGCCGCCGCGCATGCCCTGGTCGGCGGTGATCAGATAGCGGCAATCGGCGTCCTGGATGCGGCTGTGCAAGGCTTCGGCGGAAAAGCCGCCGAACACCACCGAATGAATCGCGCCGATGCGGGTGCAGGCCAGCATGGCGACGGCGGCTTCCGGGATCATGGGCATGTAAATGCACACCCTGTCGCCCTTGCCGGCCCCCAACGACTTCAGTACGTTGGCGAACTTGCACACTTCGCGGTGCAGTTCGCGGTAGCTGATTTTTTTGTCCACCGCCGGGTCGTCGCTTTCCCAGATGATGGCGGTTTGCTCGCCGCGCGTCGCCAAGTGGCGGTCCAGGCAGTTGACAGAGACGTTCAGCTTGCCGCCGGCAAACCAGCGGATATGGCCGCGGCTGAAATCGGATTCCAGCACCTGCTCAAACGGCGCTTCCCACTGCAAAAAAGCGTGCGCCTGCTCGGACCAGAAGGCTTCCGGCTCGTTAATGGAGCGCTGATATAAAGCCAGGTATTGACTGGGTGCGATGTGGGCGCGCTCGGCGGTCTGCGCTGGAATTTCGTAAATTTTTTCGGAAGACATGGTCATTACTCCTCTTGATGCGGGCCTAATTCTGCGTCGATGTAATCTTCAACCCGCTTATTCAACCACAGTACGCGGATTTGGTAAGTCACCACCAGCGCCACGCCGGCGGCGCCGGCCCAGACGATGAGGTCTTTGTCGTTATTCATCGTAAAAGCCAGGGCGAAACAGCTCAGCAGCCAGGCAAAAATCAGTGATTTACGGAAAAATTCCAGGTGCTGCTCGTTTTTTTCGCCGTATTGCCATTCCAATTCGCGGCGGCGTTGTTCGATGTGGGCAGGAGACATTTTGGCGGTGCGTGGCGGGTTGCGTTTTTGTTTACTCATGGTGGGTTTGTATCGGCTGCAAAGTGACGGGAAAAAAGGAAAGATTTAAACAAATCCAGCGGTGGTGTTCACAGTTTAGCCGAAAACAGGCTGGGAATCGGAAGAGGCGCCGCCATAATGAATGTTCGGCAAGGCGAGGAGTTATCCATGTTTACCCACTACCGCGACATCGCGGCTTACCAGACCAAAGACGGTTCGGAAATTCGCGAGTTGATGCATCCGGCGCAGCACGGCAATCAGCGGCAGAGTCTGGCGGAAGCCAGCCTGCCGCCGGGCGGCGTGACTTTGCCGCACCGGCACCGGTTAAGCGAGGAGCTGTACCACATCACACACGGCTGTGGCCGCGTGACCGTGGGAGATAGGGAATGGGACGTGGCGCCCGGGGATACGGTGTGTATCGCGCCCGGCACGCCGCACTGCATCGTCAACACCGGCAGCGAAACGCTACGGTTGTTGTGCTGCTGTGCGCCGGCTTATGCGCATGAGGATACGGAGGTTTTGGCCGGTGGGGTGGGGTTCTAGATCGCGAATTCAACGTTCCGATTCCTGTGCCTGGAGCAGTGAAGCGGCAGGGAAATCCGTGCAGCGTGTCTGTTGCCAAAATGGGGGTTGCCAGAGTACGGGGACGCAGAGCGTCCCGGGCTACGTTCCCACGCTGAGCGTGGGAACGATGTTGCTGCGATGCCGTCAGGGCTTGCGCCCGCCGGCTCCCACTTCCACGCTACGCAGCTTGCGCGCGACCTTGTCCAGAATGCCGTTGACGTATTTGTGGCCGTCGGTGGCGCCGTAGCGCTTGGCCAGATTGATGCACTCGTTGATGGTCACCCGGTAGGGCAGTTCCGGGCGGTGCATCAGTTCGTAAGTGCCGAGGCGCAGTATGGCTTGTTCCACCGGGTCCAGTTCGGCCAGCGGCCGGTCGGTGAACTCGCCGATGGTTTGATCCAGCGCGGCGACGTGGCGCTGCACGCCGTGCAGCAGGTCTTGGAAATACTCCATGTCGCCTACGCCTTTGCCGTGTTCCTGGATAAACTCGACCTGTTCCGCTTCCACCAGCGATTTGCCGCCGATCTGCCATTGATACAGCGCTTGAACCGCGCTGCTGCGCGCGAGGCTACGGACTGCACTCATCAAGCCATCGCCCGCAGTAAGTTGACCATTTCCAGTGCGCTCATGGCCGCCGCCGCGCCGTTGTTGCCGGCTTTGGTGCCGGCGCGCTCAATGGCCTGCTCAATGGTGTCGGTGGTCAATACGCCGAACGCGACCGGGATGTCGTGCTGCAGCGATACCGTTGCCAGACCCTTGACGCACTCGCCGGCGACAAAGTCGAAATGCGGCGTAGCGCCGCGTATCACCGCGCCCAGGGCGATGATGGCGTCGTATTTTTTCGAGGCCGCCGCTCTTTGCACCGCCAGCGGCAATTCATAAGCGCCCGGCGTTTTGGCGAGGGTGATGTCTTCCGGCTTGGCGCCATGGCGCACCAGCACGTCTACCGCGCCGCCCACCAGTTGTTCGACGATGAAGCTGTTGAAGCGGGAAGCGATGATGCAATAGCGCGTGTCGGCGGCGTTGAGGTGGCCTTCGATGGTTTTGATGTTCAGCATGGGCAGTCACTCGTTGAGGTGTTAATAAAAAATCGCAGCAACCTTGTTCTCCCTCGCCCTTTGGGAGAGGGTTGGGGTGAGGGAAACGATCATGGCGCGCATGACGTTAATTGTCAGAGACGGCATGCGCGCCATGATCGTGGTCGTTACAGGTTACGTAATCCACCACTTCCAGGTTGAAGCCTGAGAGGCCGGGATACTTCTTGGGGGCGCCCAGGACGCGCAATTTGTGCACGCCGAGGTCGGCGAGGATTTGTGCGCCGGCACCGGTGGTGCGCCAGTCGGCGCTGGGTTCTTCACGCGCCAGTTTGATGCCGTGGTCTTCCATTTCGTACTGGTGTATGCGTTCCATCAGCGATTTGCTGTCTTCTTCGTTGCGGATCACTACCAGCACGCCGCGCCCGGTCTTGGCGATGCACTGCATGGCGGCGCGCAGCGGCATGCTGGAGCCCTGGCGGTGGGCGCCGAACAAATCGCTCAGTAGATTGCGTCCGTGCACGCGCACCAGCACTGGCTCGCCGTCGTCCACCGTACCCATGGTCAAGGCCAGGTGCAGCTTGTTGTCGACGCTGTCCTGGTAGGCGTGCAGGCGGAAATCGCCGTACTCGGTGGGAAAATCGCAACTGCTGATGCGCTCCAGCGTTTTTTCGTGCTGGATGCGATAGTGGATCAAGTCGGCGATGGTGCCGATTTTCAGGCCGTGTGTTTCGGCAAAGCGTTCCAGCTCGGCGCGGCGCGCCATGGAACCGTCGTCGTTGAGGATTTCGACGATGACGGCGGAAGGGTCCAGGCCGGCCAGGCGTGCCAGGTCACAGCCGGCTTCGGTATGGCCGGCGCGGCTCAGCACGCCGCCCGGCTGCGCCATGAGCGGGAACACGTGGCCCGGCTGAATCAGGTCGTCGGGCTTGGCGTTGGGCGCCACGGCGCATTGGATGGTGCGTGCCCGGTCCGCTGCTGAAATGCCGGTGGTCACGCCGGTGGCCGCTTCGATGGACACGGTGAAGTTGGTGGCGTAGGGCGTGCGGTTGTCGTTGACCATGGGTTGCAGGCGCAATTGTTGGCAGCGCTCGCGCGTCAAGGTCAGGCAGATCAGGCCGCGGCCATAGCGCGCCATGAAGTTGACGTCCTCTGGGCGGGTGTGTACGGCCGCCATGACCAGATCGCCCTCGTTTTCCCGGTCTTCGTCGTCCATGATCACCACCATTTTGCCCTGGCGGAGGTCTTCGATGATTTCCTCGGTGCTATTCATGGGAATGCGTGTGTCTCCTGCAAAGTTAATCCTGATTAAAGTCGTAGGGTGGGCGTCGCCCACCAAAGGCCTGCGTATCTGTTTTCCTTGCGCTGGTTCCCAAGCTCCGCTTGGGAACCAGCGGCAAAACCTACACGTGTATGTAGCCCCCATTCCGCCCGTAATTTTCTCATCAGGTGACAAAACCACTGCGTTGCAACAGGTCCAGCGTGACGCCGCCGCTGGTCGCGGCTTTATCGCCCAACAGCAAGCGCTCCAGGTAGCGGGCGATAACATCCACTTCCAGATTCACCTTATCGCCCGGATGCATCTGCCCCAAGGTGGTTTCCACCAATGTATGCGGCACGATGTTCAAGCCGAAGCGCGCACCGTCGACGCTGTTGACGGTCAGGCTGATGCCGTCCACGCAGATGGAGCCTTTTTCGGCGATGTATTTGGCCAGCGCGGGCGGCGCTTCCAGGATGAAACGCTCGGAGCGGCCGTCGGACTGGCGTTGGACGATGGCGCCGACGCCGTCCACGTGGCCACTGACCAAGTGTCCGCCCAGCCGGGTGGTCGGGGTCAGCGCCGGTTCCAGGTTGACCGCCGTGCCGGCTTTGCAGGCGCCCAGCGTGGTGCGCGACAAGGTTTCGCGCGAGACGTCGGCACAGAAGTGATGGGCGCCCAGTTCCACCGCCGTCAGGCAGACGCCGTTGACGGCGATGCTGTCGCCCAGTTGCGTGTCCGCCATCGGCAGCTTGCCGGTTTCCACGGTCAGGCGTACGTCGCCGCCTTTGGGTTCGATTTTGCCGATGCGGCCTATGCTTAAGATGATGCCGGTGAACATTGCCTAAACTCGTAATGGTGGCTCAAATTATCGTTCCCACGCTTTCAAGAAGCCTTAGTGATACCGCTTCGCGGCGGCTTTGCGTGGGAACGCCGCCCTGGACGCTCTGCGTCCCGTATCCTGACCTCCCTGGACCCGCTTAACTGTTTGGCACCAAGGCGCAAATACCGAGCAGGGTTGGGGAGATACCGTCCGGGACGCAGAGCGTCCCAAGATGCGTTCCCACGCGGAGCGTGGGAACGATAATGTCATATATATTCGCTAAAATTGAAACTTCAGCCGCAAATCCGCCCCCACCTGCCGCACATCCAGCCAGCGCAGGTGGTAGCGTTCATCCATCCCGCCCAAAGCCGGCAGGCTGAACAAGCCGCGCGCCGTATCGCCCAGCAGGCAGGGCGCCATATACACCACCCATTCGTCCACCAGAGCCGCCTGCAACCAGGCACCGTTCAGCGTCGGGCCGGCTTCCAGCATGACTTCGTTGATGTCGCGCCGCCCCAGTGCGTCCAGCACCGCCGCCAAATCCAGGCGGCCATCATCGCCCAACGGCAGGCACAGTACGCTGAAACCGGCTTGCTCCAATGCCTGACGGCGCGCGGCATCTTCGTGACCACAAATAATCAGCGCGTGTCCTGGGGGATGAGCCAGCCTGGCGGTCACCGGCGTGCGCAAACGGCTGTCCAGCACCACGCGCAACGGCTGTAAAACTTCTTCGTCTTCCAGGCGCGCGGTCATGGCCGGGTCGTCCGCCAACAGCGTGCCTATGCCGGTGACGATGGCGGAGCTTTGTGCCCTCAAACGGTGAGCATCGCGCCGCGCCTCGGCACCGGTGATCCAGCGGCTGTCGCCGTTGCTCAGGGCGGTGCGCCCGTCCAGGCTCATGGCGAGCTTGCCGGTCACCCAGGGCCGGCCGGTTTGCATGCGTTTGACAAAACCCCGGTTCAGGCGCAGCGCCTGTTCTTCCAGCAGGCCGCAAGCCGTGGCGATGCCGGCTGCTTGCAGGCGTGCCAGGCCGGCTCCGGCCACGCGCGGGTTGGGGTCCTGCATCGCGGCAACCACACGGGCCACCCCGGCCTGGATCAGCGCATCGGCGCAGGGCGGCGTGCGTCCGTGATGGCTGCACGGTTCCAGCGTGACGTAAACCGTGGCGCCACGCGCCGCCTCGCCAGCCTGCCTGAGTGCCTCCACCTCGGCGTGCGGACCGCCGGCGCGGCTGTGCCAGCCCGCGCCGACGACAGCTCCGTTCCGGCTGATGATGCAACCCACGCGCGGATTGGGGTCGGTAGTGTATAACCCTCGTTCGGCCAAACGCAGAGCGTGGGCCATGTGAGCGGTGTCGGTGGCATCAAACGGCATGGTTTCAGCCGCCGACGTGCAAGGTTTGCAGCATGGCGTGCGTATCGTGGGCCATGACTGCCAGATAGCCCAGCAGTCCCAGGTAATAGCCGCCGTAGGTCAGCTTGGTCTGTGTGCTTACTCCGTAATAAGCCAGATTCTCCGGCGCGTTGGCGTCATAGCGCCAGGCTTTCATCACTTGCGGCAGCGATATGATCACCATCAGAATTAAAATCGGGCTGGGATTGTAGAAAAACAAGCCTATCAGTATCGGTGCGCCCAACAGCCAGATGCGCGGCGACAATACCGCAGTAACGCGGCCGCCGTCGAACGGGGATACCGGAATCAAGTTGAACAAATTGATGAAAAAGCCGGCATAGCTCAGGGCCAGCAGCAGCGTGCTGTCGTAGGCCAGGCCCAGGTAATAGCAGGCCAGCGCGCCCAGCGTGCCGGCGAAGGGGCCGGCCAAGCCCACGTAGGCTTCCGTTTCCACGTCGTGCGGCAGTGATTTCATTTCAATCCAGGCACCGACGAATGGGATGAATGTGGGTGCCCCCACATCCAGTCCGCGCCGGCGCGCCGCGATGTAGTGGCCCATTTCGTGCACCAGGATGAGCAGCACAAACCCCACGGCATAAGGCCAGCCGAAGATGAAGGCATAAACCGCCACTGACAACAGCATGGTGCCGGCGGTGGTGAATACTTTGCCGAGCTTGAGTGCTGAGAACAGCAGGAACAGGAGTTTCATAAGGCTTCCGGCGCTGGCTGTTGTTCGAGGCGGTCGATGACCTCGCGAAATTCGTTGACGTCCTGAAAGCTCCGGTACACCGAGGCAAAGCGCACGTATGCCACGTGGTCCAATGCACTGAGCTCTTGCATTACCAACTCGCCTACGTCGCGGGTGCTGACTTCCCTTTCGCCCCTGGTCATTAGCGCTTTTTTAATGCGGTTGATGGAGGCTTCGATGCGGTTGGCTTCCACCGGGCGTTTTTCCAGCGCCCGCAACATGCCTGCACGCAGTTTGTCTTCGCGGAACGGTTCGCGGCTGCCGTTGCTTTTGATCATGCGCGGCAGGGTCAGCTCCGCGACTTCGTAAGTGGTGAAGCGCTCTTTGCACTCCGCGCACTCGCGGCGGCGGCGCACCTGATCGCCTTCGTGGGACAAGCGGGAGTCGACCACCCGCGTGTCCACTTCTCCGCAGAAAGGACAGCGCACAAAAAATCAGCCGTACACCGGGTATTTGCGGCATAAAGCGATGGCGTTGTCCTTGACCCGCTCGATGGTGGCCTGGTTGTTGGGATCGTCCAGGATGTCGCAAATCCAGTCGGTCAGCCCTTCGCATTCGGCTTTGCCGAAGCCACGGGTGGTGACCGCCGGCGTGCCGATGCGCACGCCGCTGGTGACGAATGGCGACTGCGGATCGTTGGGGACGGCATTTTTGTTGACGGTGATGTGGGCCTCGCCCAGCTTGGCGTCGGCCAGTTTGCCGGTGAGATTGCGGGAAATCAGGCTCAGCAGGAACAGATGGTTGTCGGTGCCGCCGGACACGACGTCGAAGCCGCGCTGCATGAAGCGCGTCGCCATGGCCTGGGCATTGATTTTGACCTGCTGCTGATATTGCTTGAATTCCGGCTGTAAGGCCTCCAGCAGCGCCACCGCCTTGGCTGCGATCACGTGCATCAACGGCCCGCCCTGGATGCCGGGAAACACCAGCGAGTTGAGTTTTTTCTCCAGCGCTTCGTTGTGTTTAGCCAGAATCAAGCCACCTCGCGGCCCGCGCAGGGTTTTATGGGTGGTGGTGGTGGTGACGTCGGCGATCTGCACCGGGCTGGGGTACAAACCGGCGGCGACCAGGCCGGCGACGTGGGCCATGTCCACCATCAAATACGCGCCCACTTCATCGGCGATTTGGCGAAAACGCTGCCAATCCACCACGCGGGAATAAGCCGAAAAGCCGGCCACGATCATTTTGGGGCGGTGTTCACGCGCCAGGTCGGCCACTTGCTCGTAATCGATTTCGCCGCTGTCGGCGTTCAAGCCATACTGCACGGCGTTGTATATTTTGCCGGAAAAATTGACCTTGGCGCCGTGGGTCAGGTGACCGCCGTGGGCCAGACTCATGCCCAGCACGGTATCGCCGGGATTCAGCAGCGCCATGTATACCGCCGCGTTGGCCTGGGAACCGGAGTGGGGCTGGACGTTGGCGTAATCCGCGCCGAACAGCGTTTTGGAGCGGTCGATCGCCAATTGTTCCACCACGTCCACGTATTCGCAGCCGCCGTAGTAGCGCTTGCCTGGATAGCCTTCCGCGTATTTGTTGGTCAACACCGTGCCTTGCGCCTGCAACACGCGCGGCGAAGCGTAGTTTTCGGAAGCGATGAGTTCGATGTGATCTTCCTGGCGCTGTTCTTCGTTTTGGATTGCCGTCCACAGCTCGTCGTCGAAATCGGCGATTTCCATACCTTTGCTGAACATTACGCACCCCACGGTAGTGTAGAAAATAGCCGGGTATTTTGTCACAAATATGGTTTTGGCTAAAGCTGTGGTGTGAGCTGATAGGGTGTTGTTTACAGCAATGCTGTACCTTCGGCGCAGCCCATGTAACATATAAGGGTGTGGGCTTTGTGTCGCATTACCAGCTTCGTATGCTAAATCCAACAATAACCTGACCAAAGTACTGTTATGCCTAATCTGCCTGTTTTATCGATGCCGGACGGTGCCCGGGAACAGCTGCTGCACTGCTGCCATAAACGAAAATACGCACCGAAAAGCGTGATCATCACCGAAGGGGATATCGGGAAGACGCTTTACTATATTTTGGAAGGCTCGGTGGAAGTGAGCATGCTGGATGAGATGGCTGAACATGAAATTGTGCTGGCTTATCTCAACAAAGGCGATTTCATCGGTGAAATGCACGTGTTCATGGAGCCGGCGCCCCTGGATGTGACCGTGGTTACCCGCGAAGCATGTGTGTTGGCGGAAATCAGCTATGACCGTTTGAATCAATTGCTGCGCGGGCAACTGGCCGAATTTGCCTTCGACATTCTTCAGGCGATAGGCAGCCAACTGGCTTCCCGCTTGTTGCGCACCAGTCGCAAGGTGGGTTCTCTCGCCTTTATGGACGTGGCGGGACGCATCGCCAATGCGCTGAATGAACTCTGCCAGCAACCGGAGGCCATGAGTTATCCGCACGGCACGCAAATTCACGTCACCCGCCAGCAACTGGGCCGCATCGTTGGTTGTTCAAGGGAACTGGCTGGCAAGGTGTTGAAAGATATGGAAGATCAGCAGCTCATTCAGACATCGGGCAAAACCATTTTGGTGTTGAATTCGTCTCATCAGTCAGTACACCCTGGCCCCCGCATTTTGCATCACTACCGTTAGCGCGCGTGCCGCGTAG
Organism: Methylococcaceae bacterium; assembly: GCA_004299145.1. Classification (GTDB taxonomy): domain Bacteria; phylum Pseudomonadota; class Gammaproteobacteria; order Methylococcales; family Methylococcaceae; genus Methylogaea. The sequence goes on from SCQD01000189.1 coordinate 26,105, forward strand.
CCTTCCGGCCTATTCTTGACCAGTCTGCTGGGAAAAGCCATAATCGCCGGCAACAGCACTGGTTGATATGAGGCGAATATGAGCGAAACGGCAGAGACGATTATTTTTACCGACGCGGCGGCTGACAAAGTGAGCGAGTTGATTGCCGAAGAAGGCAACGATGCGCTGAAATTGCGGGTCTATGTCAGCGGCGGCGGCTGTTCCGGGTTTCAGTACGGCTTTACTTTTGACGAGACGGCCAACGACGACGATACAGCCGTGGTCAAGCATGGCGTGACGGTATTGATCGATCCGATGAGCTTGCAGTATTTGCAGGGCGCGGAAATCGATTTTAAGGAAGATTTATCCGGCGCGCAGTTTGTTATCCGTAATCCCAATGCCGTGACGACTTGCGGTTGCGGGTCTTCTTTTTCAGCTTAACTGTCCTGGATAAACGGCGCCCAGCAGCACCGCGTGCCTGGCGCCGGTGACGCTGGGCAAGTTGCCAGGCTGGCCTTGCAGATGTCGGCGGGCCAGCCAGGCGAAGGCCATGGCTTCGACCCAGTCGGGTTCCAAACCGTGCAGGCCGGTGGATTCCACCCGGCTAATTCCTCGGTAAGCCAGCAAATCTTGCAGCAAGGCCATGACGTGGCGATTATGGACACCGCCGCCACAGACCAATACCCTCTCCGTATCTTTTGCGTGATCGCACACGGCTTGCGCGATGCTGTGCGCCGTCAAGTGGGCCAGCGTGGTTTGTACATCGACGGCCGACGGTTGTCTTCCCAGCTTTTGCAGACGCCGGTTCAGCCAGTCGGGCGAGAACAGTTCTTTGCCGGTACTTTTCGGCGGTGCGCGGTTAAAGTACGGCTCATCCAGCAATATTTCCAGTAACGCGGGCAGGCAATGACCGCCGGCGCTCCAAGCGCCGTCGCCGTCTACCGGTTGGCCCAGGTGTTGTTGCGCCCAATAATCCAGCAGCGTGTTGCCGGGACCGGTGTCGAAACCGATGACGGCCTGATTGGGGTCTTTCGGCAATACGGTGATGTTGGCGATGCCGCCGATATTGAGTACAACCCGGTTTTCGCCGGAGTCAGCCAATACGGCTTGATGAAAAGCGGGCACCAGCGGTGCGCCATGACCGCCGGCCGCGATGTCGCGGCGGCGCAGGTCGGCGACCGTGGTGATGCCGGTGATTTCGGCAATGCGGTTGGCGTCGCCCAATTGCAAGGTGAACGGGGCAGGGGGTTCGGGTGCATGGCGTATGGTGATGCCGTGACTGCCGATGGCGCTGATGTGGGTGGGGGATAAGCCCGCTGCACGGACGACCGCCAGTGCACATTCGGCAAACAATTCCCCCACTTCGGCGTCTACCTGACCGAGTGTTGCAATGGACACCTCGCTGCTCAGGCTTAAGTGGACCAGGTTTTCGCGCAAAGCGCTTGGCAGTGCCTGGAAGTGGCTGGCGGTGAGGGTGGGGATCTCGTTATGGAAAGATACCAGCGCGGCATCTATGCCATCCAGGCTGGTGCCGCACATGAGGCCGACGTAGTGTTCAACGATCATGGCGCGCGTGCCGTTTCTGCCAGTGTATGTCACGCGCGCCATGATCGTTCCCCTCACCCCAACCCTCTCCCAAAGGGAGAGGGAGAATAAGGTTGCCGCGCTTATTATTTCGATTAGTCATTTTGGGCAACGCTGACGCGACGGAAACGCGCTAACTCAGTGATATAAGAGAGCGTGTGCTGCCTGAATGCCGCCATTTGTCTGGATTTGAGGGGTTCGGTCTGGGGTAGTGCCACGGTCAGCGGGTCTTTGTGCTCGCCGTCGACGTGAAATTCATAGTGCAAATGCGGGCCGGTGGCCAAGCCGGTTTGGCCGACATAACCGATGATTTCGCCCTGACGTACCGGGCTGCCTTTTTTCAAAGAACCAAATCGTGAAAGGTGGCCGTATAGGGTGCTGTACTTGGTGTTGTGTTCTACCACGACCACGTTGCCGTAGCCGCTTTGCTGGCCCATGAAAGCGATGCGGCCGCTGCCGGTGCTGCGTACCGGCGTGCCGACGGCGGCCGCATAGTCCACGCCTTTGTGGGCGCGGATGGTGTTGAGGATGGGATGTTTGCGCGCCAGGCTGAAATAAGAGCTGATGTGCGCGTATTCCACTGGGGTGCGCAAGAAGGCTTTTTGTAGCCCCTGGCCTGCGGCGGTGTAATAGTCGGTGTGGCCCTGTTCGTTGGTGTAGCGTAGTGCCTGATAAGTTTTGCCTTGATTGATGAATTCGGCGGCGAGGATGTCGCCGGTGCCCGTTGCTTCCCCGTTTACATAAAGCAATTCGTAGATGACGGTGAAGCGGTCGCCTTCCCGCAAATCCTGCGCAAAGTCGACGTCCCAGCCGAAAATATCCGCCAGTTGCATGATCAGTTTGTTGGACAGGCCGGCGCGTCTGCCGTCGTGGAGTAAAGAATTGTGGATGGTGCTGCTGACGCGGGTCAGTTCCCGGTCCACATTATGTTCGGAAAGTTCAACCGTAAAGCCTTTGTGGCCGCGCTGGACGATAATGGATTGGACGGGAGTTTGCTGGTAAACCAGTTTTTCCAGCCGGTCATCGGCCTGGGTTTGCAGCATTAATATACGTCCCGGCGTCAGCATTTTAAGCGCGTGCGCCGCTGCGCCTGAATTGAGCACGTCGCGCAGATCGTCGGGGCTGAGAGTCAGGTGAGCGAAAATCTGTTGCAGGGTTTCCCCCGGCTTTACCCAGTGGGTGGTTCGATGAGGTGCTTCCGTTTGCTCCGTGTCGGGTTTGGGCAAGGACGCGGATGAATGTTTCGGCAGCAGCAGCGGATAAGTGGCTTGCGAGACGTCAGGTGGGGCGAGATTGTTGTCGCTACCTATCAAGGCGTAACTGGCGCCGGCGGCCAGCGTGGCGAGCAGTCCTGTGACGAGCGCGCTACGTAAGTGGCCGATATGTTTGGGGTTTTTCATTCAGTTTGTCTTGCATGGGGCGTTTTGTTTGGCCGCTAGTTTAGAAGATGGCTTTGGTCGTGCGCAATCTGCGACGTTCATGATTTGTAAACAGGGTCACGGTTTGGATGGACTGTTTGCGCATTGCAGGGATATGGTTAAGGCACTATCTTATGCGGTTTGCATACCTAAATCGGAGTATTGAAAGAGTGGATCAGCACGCGAAAGAGCTAGTCAGGCGAGGGACGGAAGAAATTTTATTGGAGCAGGAGCTGTGGGAGCGCATGGGGCAAAAGCGAGCGCTGCGCATTAAGGCGGGGTTCGACCCGACCGCGCCTGATTTGCACTTGGGGCATACGGTGTTGCTGAATAAGCTGAAGCAGTTCCAGGATTTGGGGCATGAGGCGATTTTTTTGATCGGCGATTTCACCGGCATGATCGGCGATCCCACCGGTAAGAGTGTAACGCGCAAGCCGTTGACCCGGGATGAAGTGATCGAAAACGCCAAGACTTACGAAACCCAGATTTTCAAAATACTCGATCCCGTCAAAACTTTGGTGGTGTTCAACTCCAGCTGGATGGGCGCCATGAGCCCGGTAGAATTGATCCAGCTCGCCGCCAAGCAGACGGTGGCGCGCATGTTGGAGCGGGATGATTTCAATAAGCGCTATAAGGGCGGGCAGCCCATCGCCATCCATGAATTCCTTTACCCACTGATTCAAGGCTATGACTCGGTCGCCTTAAAGGCTGACGTGGAGTTGGGCGGGACGGATCAGAAGTTCAACCTGTTGATGGGCCGGCAGTTGCAGGAAGCGCACGGACAAAAGCCGCAAGTAGTGATCACCATGCCTTTGCTGGAAGGGCTGGACGGCGTCAACAAAATGTCCAAGTCGTTGGGAAACTATGTCGGCATCACCGACGCGCCCAGCGATATGTTCGGCAAGTTGATGTCGATTTCCGATGATTTGATGTGGCGTTATTACGATTTGCTGTCATTCGAAAGCTTGCGGCAAGTGGCGGCTTGGCGCAAGTCATGTGCTGAGGGAGCGAATCCGCGCGATATTAAGGTGCGATTGGCGCAAGAGATCGTCGCAAGGTTTCATAGTGCGGTAGCGGCGAAACAAGCGTTGGAAGATTTTGAAGCGCGCTTCAAGCAAGGTTTGATGCCGACTGAAATCGAAGAAGTGAGTCTGAACTGTCCGGCAGAGGGTTACGTGTTGGCCAATTTACTCAAAGACGCCGGGCTGACTGCAAGCACATCAGATGCGATACGGCAGGTGGGGCAGGGGGCTGTGCGCATTGACGGCGAGCGCGTTGCGGATGCCAAGCTGCGTGTGCCGGTAGGGAGCGGACACGTGTACCAAGTAGGCAAACGGAAGTTTATGCGCGTGCATGTGCGTTAATGTATCCGTCAATTTTATTGACAAGATTCTCGGCTGGTTTAAAATGCGCGGCTCACTTGGCGGCGATGCTCAGGGACAAGGGGAGGGAGGTTGGTGATTGAGCAAGGGGGCGAGGAGATATGGGTTCGGCAGGATATTGACAAACGTCGCGGATGCTGTAGAATGGTTCGTCTGATGAGGGCCGGTTGTTACCGGCAAGTTCTTTAAGAATTCGGGTCAAATAATTTGTGTGGGCACTGGTGCTGAGATTGGGTTGAGTACAAATTTCGGTGCAGTGCTTTGAGAGAAGCGCTAGAAGAGACCGAGCCAGTATTGATGAAGCCAGCTTAGTTTGGTGGAATCGGAAGATAAAAACTGAAGAGTTTGATCATGGCTCAGATTGAACGCTGGCGGCATGCCTAACACATGCAAGTCGAACGGTAACAGGCCTTCGGG
>SCQD01000190.1 GCA_004299145.1 Methylococcaceae bacterium
CGCCGCACCAAAGGGCTTGGCGACTACACTGCACATTGACTCTATCCATAACATAACCGACTCCGTTCCTGGGCGCCATTCGGCGCCGGCACGGCGCTGGAGTCTCACCCCGACCCTACCCAGGAACCTGCCGGGGGCGCCACCGAAAATCCCCCTCTCCCCGCGGGAGAGGGCCGGGGTGAGGGCATTAAAAACGCGCCCCCGGCAGGTTCCTGGGCTCCATTCGGCGCGGGCAACGCGCTGGAGTCTCTCCCGAAGGGAGAAGGGAATAAGGTCGCCGCGACTTTCATGGCAATCCTTGCGTTACCTGCGCGGGTAACGTTGCAGAACGGATGAAAGCCATGTCGGCCAGACCCGCCTAAATCGGGGTTTGGGAGCAGCCGGATAACCATCAGCCAATTTTTACCGTCCGAAAACTTAGCTACAAGGAAAAGATCATGAAAATATTATTGCCAGACGCCAGACGCCAGACGCCAGACGCCAGACGCCAGACGCCAGACGCCAAAATTATCGTCGCTGCGTTAGCTGGCTGCTGGGGTTAACCAGCCTTTTATGCGTCGCCATTGCCGCGCCTGCCTGGGCGACGCCGGATACGCCGACGGCGGATTTTACCGACAACGGCGACGGCACGGTGACGCACAAAACCACCGGGCTGACCTGGATGCGCTGCTCACTGGGGCAAACCTGGACGGGATCGAGTTGTTATGGCACGGCACATCCATACATATATAGGAACGCGCTGACTCTGACACAAAATTTTGCCGGACATGACGACTGGCGCTTACCCAATATCGCCGAACTTCACACCATCGTCGAACGCGAACGTTACAAACCGTCGATTAACACTGAAATATTTCCCAATACGCCTACGGTATCGTTCTGGTCATCTTCGGGGTATGCCGACAATCCGGACAACGCCTGGGCCGTGAGCTTCAATAGTGGAGGCGACAGCAACTATCGCACGAGCGCGTTTACGGTTCGCCTGGTGCGCGGCGGACAACCCTCTGGCGCTTTTACACCTACGGGTGATTTCGTGGATAACCGCAACGGCACGGTGACCCATAAAAAAACCGGGCTGACGTGGATGCGCTGTGCGGTGGGACAAACCTGGAATGGTTCAACCTGCTCCGGTTTGCCATCCGTCCACGCCTGGCAGGACGCCGTGGAATTGACCACGGTGTTCGCCAATCAACGCGATTGGCGGTTGCCGACGCAAGCCGAGCTGCTGACCCTCATGGACTACGGCGCCTACAGCCCCGCCGTCAACACCACGCTATTCCCCAACCCATCCAATAACTGGTTTTGGTCGGCCTCGGCCTATGTCGGCAATCCTCTCTATGCCTGGTTCGCGAGCTTTAACGATGGCGGCGGCTATACCGACGTCAAAACCGGCAAATACGCCGTTCGCCTCGTGCGCGATGGGCAATCCATCGCTGCTTCATCCGCAGGTGTCGACTTAACCACCCGCCTTGTCGACTCCCCCGACCCGGTCAAACCCGGCGCCGACCTGACCTATACCGCTACCGTCAAGAATCAAGGCCCGGCGGATGCCTCCGGCGTGGTGCTGCGCTTTTATCTACCCCGTGCGGTGCAGTTTGTCTCCGCCCCGGCGGGCTGCCAATACGGCGGTTTAAGCGTCGTGTGTCCAATCGGCCAGATGGCGGCGGACGCTGCGGTGAGCAAGGCCATTGTGGTGAAAATGAGCACAGCGGGTGGCATGAGCTTTGCCGCTTCCGCCTCCAGCGATGAGCAGGACAGCCAGCCCAACGACAACATTGCCCGCGCGGTAACGACGATCAGGCCGTAATTATGGAGTGCGCCGGCCAAGCGAAGCGCAACGGCGCTATGGCTTTCAGGAAGCCTTACTTTTTCCGCGAGGACGCGGCGGCTTTCAGGAAGCCTTAGTGATACCGCTTCGCGGCGGCTTTTGCAGCGTTGAGGCTGACGGCACAGCAGTGCGTAGGCTGGGTTAGCGGTCCTCCGCGACAAATCCGCCGGGAGCGGATTTGCACTTGCCCGAAGGGTGCCGGGCAGGAAGCCCGGCATGAAAGCCGCCGCGTTCTCGCGGAATCACTAAGGCTTCTTGAAACCTAGCAATGGCGTGTGGTCGTGCTGGGATTCGCCGACTCATCCCAGCCTACGCACTGCCGCCGCGCTCCATATTTTTAAACCCATAACCACCCGAGATTTTGATCATGATCACCACCAACCGCATCCCTACCGGCAAGCCCACGGCAGTACTGGCCGACGGCACGGAAAACACCGCTTACACCATTACCGCAGCCACTTTGCTGCAAGGCTTTAGCGATCCCGACGGCGATACGCTGAGCGTTTTCACGCTGTTCGCCAATCATGGCGCTTTAAGCGCGAATGGCGGAGGTAAATGGACTTTCACCCCCACCGGCCAATACAGCGGCCCGGTGACGTTGAATTACCTGGTCGGCGACGGCAACGGCGGCAATGTGGACGCCACGCAAAGCTTTACCCTGGCGAACACGGGCAACCGTATCCCCACCGGCAAACCCACGGCGGTACTGGCCGACGGCACGGAAAACACCGCTTACACCCTTACCGCAGCCACTTTGCTGCAAGGCTTTCGCGACCCCGACGGCGATGCGCTGAGCGTTTTCACGCTGTTCGCCGATCATGGCGCTTTAAGCGCGAATGGCGAAGGTAAATGGACTTTCACCCCCACCGGCCAATACAGCGGCCCGGTGACGTTGAATTACCTGGTCGGCGACGGCAAGGGCGGCCATGTGGACGCCACGCAAACGTTTAACTTGGCCGGCGTGGCCGATCCCAACGCCACGCCTGGATATACCTTGACCGTCTCGCCCAATACGCGGTCTTATCCGGGGCATACGTTGGGGGAATTCAGTAACTACGATGCCTTTGCGGTCATCAAGGACGATGGCTCGGTGGTGACTTGGGGGGATAGCGACACGGGTGGTGATAGCAGTGCGGTGGCTAACCAACTCAATGGCGCTATAGATGTTACGCAAATCTATTCGACACTCCATGCCTTTGCAGCGTTGCGAGCCGATGGTTCAGTGGTGACTTGGGGGAGTAGTGCTGATCGCGGTGCAATACCTATGGACAGCAGCGCGGTGGCGAACCAAATCAATGGCGCTATTGATGTTACGCAAATCTATTCGACATACGACGCCTTTGCCGCTCTGCGTAGCGATGGCTCGGTGGTTACTTGGGGGAATGGCAGCAGCGCGGTAGCAAACCAAATCAATGGCGCTATTGATGTTACGCAAATCTATTCGACAGACGACGCCTTTGCTGCTCTGCGTAGCGATGGCTCGGTGGTTACTTGGGGGTATAGCGGCTGGGGTGGTGACAGTAGCGCGGTGGCAACACAACTCAATGGCACTATCGATGTCACCCAAGTTTTTTCGACAGACTATGCCTTTGCCGCTCTGCGTAGCGAGGGCTCGGTGGTCACTTGGGGGAATGGTAACGAGGGTGGCGATAGCAGTGCGGTGGCAACACAAATCAATGGCGCTACCGACGTCACGCAAATTTTTTCGACAGGGAGAGCCTTTGCAGCGCTTCGGGCAAATGGCTCGGTGGTTACTTGGGGGGATAGCGATTCTGGCGGCGACAGCAGCGCGGTGGCGAGCCAGCTCAATGGCACTATTGATGTCAAGCAAATTTTTTCAACAGGCACTGCTTTTGCCGCGCTACGGATCGATGGCTCGGTGGTTACTTGGGGGCATGGCAACTCTGGCGGCAACAGCAGCTGGGTAGCCGCACAAATTAATGGCACTGTCGACATCACGCAAATCTATTCGACACTCCATGCCTTTGCTGCCTTGCGCGGTGATGGTTCGGTGATTGCTTGGGGAGGGGGGGATTATGGTGGTGCTGACGGCGACAGCAGTTCGGTGGCTACCAAACTCAATGGCGCTATTGACGTCACACAAATCTATTCGACAGATAGCGCTTTTGCCGCCCTGCGCAGCGATGGCTCGGTAGTCACTTGGGGGCATGGTGGCTATGGTGGCGACAGCAGCGCGGTAGCGACACAGCTCAATGGCGCTACCAACGTTACACAAATCTATTCGACAGACTATGCCTTTGCCGCTCTGCGTAGCGATGGCTCTGTGGTCACTTGGGGGAATAGCCTTCGCGGTGGTGGCAACAGCAGCGCCGTAGCCGACCAACTCCGTTCCGGCGTGGCAAGCTTTGCCAACATCTACACCGACGACGTATTTCATGCGGATGGCGCAGCGGCGAATCATGCCCCCAGCGGCAGCGTCACACTCAGCGACACCACCCCCACGCAAGGCCAAACCCTCACTGCGGCCAACAACCTGGCGGATGCGGACGGCATGGGCGTCGTCATTTACCAATGGCAGGCCGACGGCGTCAGCCTCGGCACCGGCAAAACTTACACGCTGACCGCCTCCGAAGTCGGTAAAGCCATCACCGTTATCGCCGGCTACACCGACGATCACGGCACGGCGGAAAGCGTGGCCAGCAGCGTCACCGCCCCGGTGGCGGCCAAAGCGACGGCAGCGCCGGGGTTTACAATCACTCGCCTGACCGACGCCAATACCGGTGAAGACGGCGGAGCGGTGAGCTATGCCATGTCGCTCAATACCCAGCCGTTGCGCGACGTTACCCTGACGTTTGCCAGCAGCAATACCGGCGAAGGCGTGCTCAGCAGCAACAAAATGGCGTTTACCCCGGCCAACTGGGATACGCCGCAAACGCTGACGGTGCGCGGCGTGAATGACTATGTGGACGATCACGACGTGGCGTACCGCGTCACCGGCACGGTCAGCACCATCGACGTGGATTACAAATTGCTCACTTTCGCCCCGCTGAATCTGGTGAACCTGGATGACGGGCGTGATGGCGGGGTGGAAATCTACGGCGATCAGGGCGGCGTCAAAGCCGACAAAATCCAGGGCCTGGACGGAGCGGACACGATTTATGGCCTGAACATGGCGGACGATCTGTCGGGCGGCATCGGCAACGACACGCTGTGGGGCGGTTACGGTAAGGACAATCTGTTCGGCGAAGCCGGCGACGACCTGCTGTCCGGCGAGCAGGACGAAGACTATCTGGACGGCGGCACGGGCAGCGACACGCTGGACGGCGGTCAGGGCGTTGACTCCATGATCGGCGGCGCCGGCAACGACGTCTATTACCTGGGCTACGACGCGGCGGACGTGATTACCGACAACGGCCTTGCCGGTGACGTGGATACGGTGATCATGCCGTATCAGCTGAACAAATACACGTTGCCGGGCGGCATCGAAAACGGCGCCATCGCGGCAGGCACGCAAAACAGCAGCCTGACCGGCAACAACAGCGACAACCGGCTGACCGGCAACGACGGCAACAATGGCTTGATCGGCGCCGTGGGGCGCGATTCCTTGTTTGGCGGCTTGGGACGCGATGCGCTGTTCGGCGGCGACGGTGACGACACGCTGGACGGCGGCAACGGCGGCGACACCCTGGATGGCGGCGCGGGTATCGATACGGCGCGCCTGGCCGGCGCGCCGACGGATTACGACATTTCCGTCATCAAGGGCACCAAGGATGCGAATAGCATTAGAGCCCAGCTTATCGATATTGACATCAT